>NZ_JBDJNE010000007.1:0-200098 GCF_039674265.1 Brucella sp. TWI559 | reverse complement strand
TCTCTCCCATGGATATCTCCTCTCAAGTGACGTTACCCAACATCACCTTGGCACATTGAGATGCCGTTGGCAGGGGGTATCCACACCATCACTTCTCAGCGGCAATCAACACTGGCGGGTTTCGGGCGCTAGGGTGGCTTGTAGACACTCGTTCATTGGAGCGCAGTGTCGGCGTCGTGATGATCGCTGCCTGTTCTGCCCCTCATGCAACAGTGATGCAAAAGGCGCTGACGGGAGGTCTCGTACGAATTGCAATGTAATCGACTATAGGGCAATCATGCGCTGCTACATTAAATGACAGGGCTCGCGTTGTAGGCTAGAATTTGTGAGGGGATATCTCGCTTGCGGTGGACCAAGCTCAGAGCACGAGACCTGCGTCGAACTAATTGGATCGATGAAATGCTTTATCAAAAGGAACTGTTTGGCGGAGGAAAAGTTGAGGCAGTACTTTCCAAGCGCTTTGAGTACACCAATGACGTTGTCTTCGATCTCGAGGATTTGCCATGGCGGAAGAAGTGCAGAAGCGGCTCCGGTTCGGCGACAACGACTTCCATACGCTCTGATTGGATGAAGGTCTTCTCACAGTTTTCCAACAAAGCATCGACCAGGCACTCAATCGGTCATCGGTAATACTAACCAGGCATGAATGGTCACAGAACGCCTGATACAAATGGATGGATGACATGGATGATCTTCTCTCGTTTGCACACCAGATCTTGGGTGCCCAGCCGTTCAGCCAGTTCATGGGCGCACGTCTGACCAAAGCCGAACCGGGAAACGCGGAACTGCGCCTTGCGATCTCCCACAATTTGAAACAGCAGCACGGTTTCGTCCATGGTGGGGTGCTCAGTTATTTGGCGGACAACACCATTACTTTTGCCGGCGGGCTCGCATTAGGCGGCGATGCCCTGACGTCGGAGTTCAAGATCAATTACCTCAAACCTGCACGCGGAACGGAATTGATTGCGCGGGCGAGCGCCAAGAACACTGGCAAAAGGCAGGCGGTCTGCCAATGCGAGATATTCGCAGTTGCCGATGGAAATGAAACTTTATGCGCTCTGGCCCAAGGCACCGTTGTCGGCACATCCGGTTGAACCTCCGTCCTCAAGATTACAATTTCGATCTCAATGAGGTGGCGGCACGATTGGACGCTTTGGTCTTCCCTTTGGCTGTCGGCTGGGTTTCACGAGTACGTGCGCCGAGGTCGAGCCAATGCTGAACGTCCTTCTCATGAAGGCCTGCGGAATGGTAGGTGCACTTATTTTCATCAAGGAAATCAAAGCTGAGTCAACCCTGTTCCGAAGGCCGAGAGCACTGTCGCGGCCGCACCGGCTATCGGCTGATTCGCGGAGAACCCGTCGAGAGGGCGTGCCTGTCGACTCTGAGTAACAGGTCCTCATCCTAGTGTCCGAACCCCTCCACTAAATCAGGGCAAGTCCAAGCATCAAGTATGGATCATCGAAGGCGATTACGACAGCGATTTCGGCTATGCCGGAAAACCCACCGCCTGCGTCCAGAACCTCAATCCGCATGACCGGACCATCTATGTCGGCACCTTCACGAAAGCCCTCTTTCCGGGCTTGCGGATTGGCTGTGTCGTTCTGCCGCCGCAACTCGTCAAACCGATGACGGTGGTGCGCATGCTAATGAACGGTCACACGGCCTCCGTAGCGCAACTGACTCTAGCCCGGTTCATGGAGGGCGCGCATGTCCGTGCCATGCGCAGCATCTACGCGGAGCGCCTTGACGTTCTGACAACGCTTGTCCGCAAGCATCTTGCGGTTTTTACCGAACCACAGCCGCCCATCGGCGGCCTGCAGATGCCCTGTGTGCTGACCGGCGGGCTTTCGGAAAGCGCCGTCATCAATGCGGCGCGGCGCGTGGGGATCGAACTTCTCGGCCTGTCGGTCCTTCATGCTGCCGGCGATGGCAGGGCGGGCTTCCTGATGGGCTTTGCCGCCTACACGCAGCACGAAACAGAGCTTACCGTCAAAAATTTGGCCCAGGCGCTGCGCGGCGTCAGCGCCATGTAGGAAACGCTCCGTCTGCATATTGGTCTGCCTGCACTGCCCAAAGTGGCTGGGAGCAACAGGCCATATTCATGATAGGTGCCGCTTTGTAACCGCCATGCGGCAAGCGTAGGGGACAGTTTTTACCGGCACCTTAAAAGGAGATCAGCGATGGCAACATCGGTCACGGCGCATAGAGTTCAAAAAGTGGAAAATGCAGGTGTAAGCTCCGCTCGCCTCGCCATTGCCGATGGCGCTATTGCCGCCGCAATCACGAGCGAAAAAGTCCGCCAACGCGAATCCATCGAACTTATCGCCTCTGAGAATTTCGTGAGCCAGGCGGTGCTCGATGCTCAAGGTTCTGTGCTCACCAACAAATATGCCGAGGGCTATCCACATCGTCGCTATTACGGAGGCTGTGCGAATGTCGATGTCGTGGAAGATCTGGCGATCGAGCGTGTGAACCAACTCTTCGGCAGCACTTACGCCAATGTGCAGCCGCATTCGGGCAGCCAAGCCAATCAATCTGTGTTTTTGGCGCTCCTGACGCCCGGCGATACAATCCTAGGGCTTGATCTCCGGGCCGGTGGACATCTGACCCATGGGGCCTCTGTTAATATGTCGGGCCGCTGGTTCAATGTCGTCGGCTATTGTGTGGACCCGGAAACCCATCTCATAGACATGGATCAGGTTGCGGAACTCGCCCGTCATCATCGGCCCAAGCTGCTGATCGCCGGAGGATCGGCCTATGCGCGCGTCATGGACTTCGCACGTTTCCGCGAAATTGCCGACGAGGTTGGTGCGATCCTTCTTGTTGACATGGCTCACTTCGCGGGACTGGTCGCCGGCGGCGTCTATCCGTCGCCGGTTCCGTTTGCGCATGTCATAACGTCGACCACGCACAAGACGCTGCGCGGGCCTCGCGGCGGATTTGTCCTGACCAATGACGCGGAAATAGCGAAAAAGATCAACTCTGCGACCTTTCCCGGCCTTCAGGGCGGACCACTGATGCATGTCATTGCGGCGAAGGCTGTCGCGTTCGGCGAAGCGTTGCAACCCTCATTCAAGAACTATGCTCGCTCGGTGGTAGAGAATTGCCGCGTGCTGGCACAGTCCCTTGCTGAAGGCGGCCTCAAGATCACCTCTGGCGGAACCGATTGCCATCTTGCTGTTGTCGACCTGCGCCCCTTCGGCGTGACCGGGAACATCGCGGAACAGGCACTGGAGTCCGTCGGCATCACGCTCAACAAGAATGCGATCCCGAACGACCCTGAAAAGCCCATGATCACGTCAGGTATCCGTGTTGGCGCCGCCGCCGGTACATCTCGCGGGTTCGGTATGGACGAATATCGGGAGGTTGCCACTCTTATGCTGGACACGCTTCATGCCATTCGCGGCGGAACACTCGACACAAACCGGCGGGCCATTAATACGCGCGTACGTCAGCTCGTGGCACGCTTTCCGCTGCCCTATTAGCCGGAGGTGAGATGAGGTGAATTCAGCCTTGAAGGTCGAGCTTCTGCCAGAGGACTTTGCCCGCTTCGGTAACGATCCGGCTACATCCTTCGCCTCCAACCTCAAAACAGTGCATAAGCGAATCGCTGCTGCCTGCCGGCGTTGCGGACGTGCCGTCGAAGATGTGCGGCTTCTGCCCGTCACCAAGACAGTGCCGGCTCATATTTTGCGGCTCGCCTATGCCGCTGGCATCTCGGATTTTGGCGAGAATAAGTTGCAGGAGGCCCGCGGCAAGCTCGATATGCTCGGTGATCTTGCGATCAACTGGAGCATCATCGGCCACCTCCAGACCAACAAGGTGAAATATCTCGTGCGGTTTGCTTCGGAATTCCACGCGCTGGACAGCTTTCGGCTGGCCGAAGAACTAAACCATCGCCTTGATGCGGAAGGGCGAGACCTCGACATTTTTGTGCAGGTTAATACCTCATCGGAGGAAAGCAAATACGGCCTCCACCCCGACGACCTTATGCCCTTCGTCGAGCGATTGGTGGAATTTCCCCGGCTCAAGCCGCGTGGCCTCATGACGCTTGCGATCTTCAGCGCCGATACCGAGCGGGTGCGGACCTGCTTCCAGTTGTTGCGTGACCTCCGCGACCGGGCGGTTTGCGTCCATCCCGGACTGACCCAGCTTTCTATGGGTATGTCGGGGGATTTCGAGATCGCGATTGAGGAAGGAGCAAATGTCGTGAGGGTCGGGCAAGCGATCTTCGGTGCTCGCCCGACCGCCGATGGCTATTACTGGCCTGACTTCAAAAAGGTTACAGCTCCTGGAACGACAGGCTGATCCGGCCCATTTTGCAAATGAAAACCGGACCTCCCGGGTTGGGCCGGCGGTCGATACTTGTCGTTTGTGCTGGTTTCATGGAAATCGGTTCATCGATAAAAGGAGTATAGATCATGGCGGAAAAAGTAGTCTTTTATCACGCTGGATGCGCGGTCTGCACTGATGCGGAAGAACGGTTCGTTGGGGGGCTTGATCGTTCTCGCTTTGCCGTGGAGACGGTCCATCTTGGCGAAGCCGCAGATAGGATCGCGGAAGCGCGTACGGCAGGCGTTAAGTCCGTACCTGCATTGGTGATCGGCAACGCCGTTTATCACATCAATCATGGCGCAGATCTGTCTGCGTTAGGATAACGCCGTGGTAACAACCGGAGCACGCGCCATGCTGAAAACGGCAGCAGTCGTTCGCCACCTTCACTTTGAGGATCTTGGCACATTAGAGGCGGTGCTTACGGCTTCCGGGTATCGTATCCATTACTACGATATAGGTATGAATGAGCTGTGGACTCTCGATGCGGCCGTTCCCGATCTGATGGTCATTCTTGGGGGGCCGGTCGGTGTCTATGAGGCAGAAGCTTATCCTTTCCTCGAAGAAGAACGGCAACTCATTGAACGGCGTTTGGCATCAGGCCGTCCGACGCTTGGCATCTGCCTCGGCGCTCAAATGATTGCGTTAGCGCTTGGCGCGAAAGTCGCTCCGATGGGGCATAAGGAAATCGGCTTTTCGTCTCTTTCGCTAACAGAAGCCGGGCGGGTTGGGCCGCTTCGGCACCTGGAGGGCGTTCCCGTACTTCATTGGCACGGGGACGCTTTCGACATACCCGGTGAGGCAGCCAATCTCGCTACAACGGCATTGTGTACGACGCAGGGTTTTTCAATCGGGTCAAATGTTCTTGGTCTTCAGTTTCATCTGGAGGTGGATGCCTGTGCGGGAATTGAACGCTGGTTGATAGGCCACGCATCCGAACTTGCTTCAAGCGGCATCGATCCCCGCGCCCTTCGCGCCGATGCTATCAAGTACGGGCCGGCATTGCGGGAGGCCGCCCGTAAAACTTTCACCGAATGGCTCAAAGGGACGGCGCGTTAGCCGTCCCAATTCTTTTACCTATCCAGGTTTTAGGTTGTGCACTCATTTATTTGATGGAAATGCCACTTCAAATGACCAGATATGCGGGCGAAGAGGTGAATAACATTGTTTGCTTCCCCTTTATTCGTCGTCGCTTATTGATGAACACGGACATAGGAGCTGTCGATCAATAAAGGTTTAGAAATCTCGCGCAGAAACTCCTCGCAGACACTCGCCGATCGACAACACGAAACATACACATGCTTATCAGGCATCGGGGTTGGATATTCCTCTGTTTGAGATCCGCGAGATTAAACTGGCGACGGGTAAGAAAAGCCTCCAAATCGAGGCTTCAGTCAATCAAAATGAGGCCAGTTTATAGACCCAGTTCACGAATTTGCGGCATAGCCGCATAGTGCAATCCCTGCCGACCTGATTATTAACTCAGCTTGTATCGCCGTTCAGCAGACTCACCACCCAGTTTTGCGAGCACTGTTTCGCCGACGACGGCGCTCTGGCCGACCGCGACGCAAAGAGGTGTGCCAAGGGGAAGGTAGACATCAAGACGAGAGCCGAAACGGATCAGGCCGAAGCGTTCCCCAACTTCGATGTCGTCGCCTTCCGCAACCCAATGTTCGATACGCCGGGCGATCAGCCCTGCGATTTGCACGACCACGACAGAGCCGTAAGGTGTTTCAAGAACTATCGCATTGCGCTCGTTTTGCTCGCTGGCCTTGTCCAGATCCGCATTGAAAAAGCGCCCCGGCGTATAAGCGATTTGTCGTATCCGCCCTGTCACTGGGGCGCGGTTCACATGGCAATCGAAAATGCTCATGAAAACCGAAACGCGCACCATCGCTTCGGCGGGTAACGCGAGTTCGCGGGGTGGAAGGACTTCGGCGATCATACTCACCTGGCCCTCAGCGGGTGCAACGACAATGCCATCTTCAATGGGCGTCGTACGCTCTGGGTTTCGGAAAAAATAGCAAATCCAGACCGTCACGATGCCGGCGAACCAAGCCATTGAAGCCGATAGGAAGCTGAACCCGACAACGCAGGCGCCGCCGATGAGAATGAATGGATAGCCTGACCTGTGGATCGGCGTCAGGCTATCCTTGATTGAGTAGAGGACGTTCATGCAGGCAACCTCGCATCTGGAAGCGGCGAGGGGCCTTCTGTCGGCATCGCCAGTTTTTTGTCCGTGTGCCGCTTCCGGCGGGGCGGACGGTTTGGATCGCGCAACAAATTGGCCGCTGTCTTGATCCTGCGCATTGCCTCAGTGATTTCGCTCGGCAGGATTGTTAGCGGGGGCGCAAACCGCACCACGTTGTCCCGCGCTGGGACTGCCAGCAACTGTTGGGCGCGCAATAGATCGACGAAGGCGGTCGCATCAGTGCGCATTTGAAGCCCCTGGAGCAAGCCCATTCCGCGCACACCAGCGACAACGTCGTCATAATCCAGAGCAAGGCGATGCAACTCATCGCCCAGCATTTGGCCCAGTGTCCGCACACGATTGAGAAAGCCGGGGTCGAGTATGATGTCAAGCACGGCATTACCTGCGCTCATGGCGAGCGGATTGCCGCCGAAAGTGGTACCATGCGTTCCAGCGGTCATGCCGCTTGCCGCTTTATGGGTTGCAAGACATGCCCCCATCGGAAATCCGCCACCGATCCCCTTTGCGACCGTCGCGATGTCGGGTTCGACATCGCTCCATTGGTGGGCGAAGAACTTGCCTGTTCGACCGGCTCCAGTTTGTATTTCATCGAGAATCAGCAATAGCCCATGCTCGTCGCAGAGCGCGCGCAGCCGGTGCATCGTCTCGTTTGTTACGCAGCGCAAACCACCTTCACCCTGAATTGGTTCGAGCATGATTGCAGCTGTGTGCGAGGTGATCGCCTTGCCCAGCGCTGACCAATCGTCGAGCGGCACCTGATCGAATCCGTCAACCGGCGGACCGAAACCATCAAGGTACGGCTGGTATCCGGTTGCCGATATCATCGCGAGCGATCGACCATGGAATGCCCCCGTGAAGGTGATGATACGATACCGCTCTGGTGAGCCGGTCGCCGAATGAAAGCGGCGAGCCATTTTCACAGCGGCTTCGTTTGCCTCTCCGCCCGAATTGGTGAGAAAAACAACGTCGGCAAAGGATGCATCGGTTAAGCGCTGCGCCAGCTGTTCGCCTTCGGGTATGCGAACAAGGTTGGAAGTGTGCCAGAGCTTGTTAAGCTGGGCTTTGACAGCCTTCACGAGGTGGGGATGCCCATGGCCGAGTGAATTGACAGCGATGCCGGACGCAAAATCCAGATAGCGTGTGCCGTCTTGTGTATAAAGCCACGATCCCTTTCCGAACGCGAATGAGAGATCAATCCGCTTGAAAACCTTCAACAGAGGATCAGACATGGCCAAATCCCGTTGTTTCGGGGCTTGCTGCGACTTTATGATAAAAAGCATTGTCGATTACCACGACGCCCTCCTGTGCTAAGGCAGGGTTTAGTCATGATACGGACCATGAAGCAGGGGCGGATTGGATAAAACCTCTGGGCCGGTTTATCGGCACACGGGCTTTGATCGCTCGAATATATCAATGGCGCGTATCATCTCGCGTTCGTCAAGGCCTGCGAAGCCCAGCCGGAATGCTTCGGCCGGTTTCACAGTCTCCAGATCGAAATGAATGCCCGGCATTACTGAGAGTCCAAGTTTTGCGGCGTTTGCCGCCCATGTCTCGGCGCTCAAACCCTGCTTCAGGCTTAGCCAAATCGCCAGCCCTCCGGCAGGCAAGGAAAACTGTGCGTCCTCGGAGAACCGTTCCCGCAGCAATTGTGCCATCAGATCGCGGCGCATATGGTAGATTCTGCGTGCTTTGCGGGCGTGGCGCTTGATCGTTCCATCCTCCATCAGATCGGCGAGTGCGTGCTCTAGCGGCAGGTCACCCTGCCGGTCCAGAGCTTCGCGCCTGTCGGCCATCGGCGTCAGGATTTTGGGCGATGCGACTGCATAACCAATCCGGATGCCAGGGGCCAGTAACTTGGACAGTGAACCGATATAAATGATCGGCAGATCGCTTTCAGCGCGTGCCGCTAACGGCAGGATCGGCCGTCCATCGAAGCGATATTCGTTATCGTAGTCATCTTCGATGATGACGAGACCAAACCGCCGTGCCACATCAAGCAGGCGCAGCCGCCGGGCGGCGCCCATCGTTACGGTGGTCGGATATTGATGGTGGGGCGTAACGTAGACGGCGCGCAAGCGTCCATTGGCCCTCGCCATTCTCTCCAATACCTCAACATCGATCCCACCAGCATCCACCGGAATACCGATGACATCCGCTCCTGCTGCACGAAAAGCCGACCACGCAAGCGGATAGCCGGGCTGCTCGACGGCGATGAGAGCACCGGGACCGGCCACCGCCGCAGCGGCCAGAAAAAGCGCCATCTGACTGCCGCGCGTCACGAGAATTTCAGAAGGTGCAGCCGTAAGGCCGCGCTCGTCTCTGAGATAGGAAGATAGCGCGTCGCGCAACTTGCCGTTTCCACGGGGATCACCGTAGATGCCGCCCGATGCGAAGGCGGCGCTAGCGAGCGCCCGGCGAAAAGCCTGGGCAAAGGCCGTGGTTGGCACCAGCCTTACATCCGGAGCGCCATCGGACAAGCGAAGAACTAAAGGATCGGTCGCACGAGTGGGCTTGGCAGCATGGCCCGTCGGGCGCATCGGCTGCGGATGCATCGTCATGTCGGGAAGATCGGCTGCAACGAAGGTGCCACGCCCGGGTTCCGTAACCAGCCAGCCCTGCATGGCCAATTCATGATAGGCCGCATCGACTGTATTCCGGTTGAGTTTCAGATTGCGGGAGAGCGCACGTGTTCCAGGTAGGGGATCGCCGGGTTTAAGACGGCCGCGTTCAATCTCTTCAACAATTGTTCGCGCCAGAGCGAGAAACACAGGTTCGCGTCGCTCCGGTCGTACTTCGATAGCAAGCGTGGTTCCCTTACCCATCCGGCATATCTTCTTTGCTTATTTCGATGCACTTTGATAGGCCAAACTAATGTCGGAGAAATGGTAGTGCAATTCGGTGATGGCGCGGCATTTCAGCTTGGACCGGTTCAGGCCGACGGCGATGTCTCACCATGCAGGCGGCGTGACCAGTCTTCCACCTGTCGCGTCTGAAGGCGCTTGTGCGCGTAATTGCGCCAGCTTTCCGGCAGGTGGTCTAATCCGATCATTGCTGCCAGCTCGTCACGGTTCATTGTGTCGACGTAAAGGACTCTCCAGAGGCGCTGGATTGTCCACTCCGGGGAAATGCGATCTATCAGATGGAGTTCGTCACCTAATTCGACATATCCGGTCTCCAACACCCTGTAATACCATCCGGTCATACCGGATTTCTGGACACGGACCGCCATGTCCGCGGTCTCGAAGCGCGCATTAAGCTTCCAACAGGGCTGGCGACCCTGGCTGATCTGAAGAACTGCATGTCCGAGCCTGAATGTATCACCTATAGCGACATCCTGTTCTGTCATGCCGCGTGTCGAGAGGTTCTCGCCGAATGCGCCCGGTTTAGTGAGAACATCGCGATTTCCAATGGTAGAAATCCAGTGCGCATAGTGGTCATAAGCATAATGATGAACAGCTTTTTCGACGCCACCATGATGTTTGCGATCACCCTGCGCATCGCCAGCGAACCCTTCCGGCCCGAGAAAAACCCGGCCCTCTATAGGGTGCTTATCGATGCCGCTTGGTGCGGCGCGCGGGCCGAGAGGTGCGACGGCCCCGATCAGTATTTTGTCGATCATTGTCATGCCCAGCGCCCTTTGTATGACCTGAGACAGCCGCACAGGGTTGCTCACATTTCACAAGGTGTTGGAGGCCGGACCTGGAATTGAACCAGGCTGAACGGATTTGCAGTCCGTTACGTCACCACTCCGCCATCCGGCCTCATAGTGGTTCTCTAGCAGCACATCCGGCCTTCACGAATGGCCGGATTTATAAAACTTGCTAGGCCAGTTTGGCTCATTGCAGGCACGGCTGTTATATATAGCTGGCGCTGGATGGTTCTCTAGTGATGAAATCCGGAAATCCGGCCTAGCTCATTTATTGAATCCGGTTCTCTTTGATAAACCAGTCAGCGGTTATTCTGAACATCGATATATTATATGCCGATGTTTGTTCGTTGTTTCGTGGAGCTCCTGACTGCCGAGCTCTCGCCGACGCTTGTCTCGGCGATAGGAACACCCGCGTATGAATGACCCCTTTATCAACTCCTTCCGCAACGGTCCCGATGAGAACGGAAATTTCGGTAAGTTTGGAGGACGCTTCGTTTCAGAAACACTGATGCCGCTTATCCTTGCTCTGGCGGATGCTTATGAAGACGCGCGGCGCGACCCGGAATTTGCAGCCGAGATGACAGGCTATCTCAAGAACTTTGTTGGACGCCCTTCACCCCTTTATTTCGCACAAGGTTTAACGGATCACTTTGGCGGAGCGAAAATCTACTTCAAGCGCGAAGACCTCAACCACACTGGTGCGCATAAGGTGAACAACGTTCTCGGCCAAATTCTGCTTGCCATGCGGATGGGCAAGCGGCGCATCATCGCTGAAACCGGAGCAGGAATGCATGGTGTCGCCACCGCGACGCTTTGCGCGCGCTTCGGCTTGGATTGCGTTGTCTACATGGGTGCGGTCGATGTCGAACGCCAAGAGGCTAATGTTGCCCGAATGCGGATTCTGGGTGCCGACATTCGGCCGGTCCATTCTGGCTCCGCAACTCTCAAGGACGCCATGAACGAGGCGCTGCGCGATTGGGTTACGAATGTAGATGACACATTCTATTGCATCGGCACCGTCGCTGGCCCGCACCCCTATCCAATGATGGTTCGGGATTTTCAGTCCATTATCGGTATAGAAACCCGCGGACAGATGATGGAGGTCGAGGGCCAGCTTCCCAATGCACTGATGGCCTGTATCGGCGGCGGCTCAAATGCGATCGGCCTGTTCCATTCATTCCTGGATGATCCTGGCGTGGAGATTTATGGCGTGGAAGCCGCTGGTCTTGGTCTCGACGTGGCTCATGCGGCTGCGATTGCCGGAGGAAAGCCTGGCGTTCTTCACGGAAACCGGACTTATCTACTTATGGATGACGACGGCCAGATACAGGACGCGCATTCCATTTCCGCCGGTCTCGACTATCCCGGTATCGGTCCCGAACATGCATGGCTGCACGATGTCGGGCGCGTCCGGTTTTTTTCTGCGACGGACAAGGAGGCCATAGAGGCGTTTCACCTGTGCTCAAGGATCGAAGGCATCATTCCAGCGCTCGAATCTGCACATGCGCTGGCCCGCCTTGGTGATGTCGCCGCCGCTCGACAAAAGGACCAGACCGTTGTCGTCAACATATCTGGGCGCGGAGACAAGGACCTGGCATCCGTACTCAATCAGCCAAAAGCCGAACCAATTAGTCGGCAAGCCCATGCTTGCCAGGAGTAGGAGTAAACCGTGCTGACGCCATTCATCGACATTCTAGCGCAACGCCGTGTGATCGGACCGGCGATTGACGCCGCCATTCTTTCCGTGACACGAAGCGGTCAGTTTATCATGGGACCGGAGGTTCATGCTTTTGAGAAGGAACTTGCCACATTCGGGCAGGCCGGGCTCGCACTTTCCTGTTCCAATGGTACCGATGCTCTAACGTTACTCATGCGGGCATGGGGTATCGGTATGGGTGATGCTGTTTTCTGCCCGTCGTTTACATTTGCTGCGACGGCGGAAACCATCGCCCTCATTGGCGCGTCGCCGATATTTGTAGATATCAGGTCGGATACACTAACGATCGATCCCGCGCATTTGCTGGCTGCAATAGAAGACGTAACACGAAATTCGGTACTCAAGCCCAAGGCGATTATTGCCGTTGATCTTTTCGGGCAACCGGCAAACTATCCGATCCTTCGATCGATCGCCGATACGTTCCAATTGAAATTAATCGCTGATTCCGCTCAAGGTTTTGGATGCACGCTGCACGAGCGCCATCCCATTTATTGGGCCGATGCGACGACGATTAGCTTCTTCCCTGCGAAGCCTTTGGGGTGCTACGGAGACGGCGGCGCCGTTCTGGTGAAGAATGAGGAGCTTTACGATCACCTCACGTCGTTGCGGGTGCATGGACAGGCAACAGCCAGAGATATCGAGAGCAGAGGATTTGTTCATGATCCCAAATACCTGAATCTGCGCTTGGGAATGACTGGCCGCCTGGACACAATCCAAGCAGCGGTCCTTCTGGAAAAGCTCAAGATTTTCGACACGGAAGTCGAGCTGAGGAATCGCGTCGCCGACCGATATAACAGCGGCCTTGCTGGTGCGGCCGCAGCAACGCCGACAGTGATCGAAGGAGGGCATTCGGTATGGGCGCAATATACGATTGAACACACGGACCGTGACGCTTTGGCCGCACATCTGAAATCTCGCGACGTTCCGACTGCGATCTATTACCCGATCCCGCTGCACCGGCAGCCCGCTTATGCCTGGTGCTGGGTAGGCCCCGGTGGTCTGCCGGTATCAGAGGCCAAGGCCGATACTGTCCTCAGTCTGCCGATGGGGCCATATCTCGATGATGCCATTCAGGATCAGATCATTGGGGCTATCCGTGATTTCCGTTGAGCAGAAGAGCGCCAATAAAGGATAAACACACGATGAGTAGATTCTGGAGTCCATTTGTCGAGACATTGCTACCCTATGTTCCAGGAGAACAGCCGAAGGGCCGCAAATACATCAAACTCAACACCAATGAGAATCCTTATGGCCCGTCGCCGCGAGCGCTTGCGGCTATCCGGGCTGCGACGGACGATGATTTGCGACGCCACCGCCAATATTCCTCCCAAATCAAACCGTAAGGACGTATTTGCGTTCTCGCCATGGGTATATCGCCAGAGAAACTCGGTCGAGCGCTTCTTTAACCGCCTCAAGCACCATCGCGGCATCGCAACACGTTACGACAAAAACCCGGCCAATTTCCTGGCTGCTGTCAAACTCATCGCTGTCCGCATCTGGTGCATCAGTTTATGAGTCTACGCCGTAGCGACGAGGGAATGACAGCCTTCATCGTCGTCAAGGCGGATAAGGAATTCAAGGACAAGACCGTTCGGCCCAATGAGATGTGGCAAACCGATTTCACCTATCTGAAGGTGATCGGCTGGGGCTGGTTCTATCTGTCCACCATTCTCGATGATTTCTCGCGCTATATCGTGGGATGGAAGCTGTGCACGAACATGAAAGTCGGTGATGTGACCGACACGCTGAACATTGCGCTGGCTGTATCCGGCTGCGACAGCGTCAAGGTCGAACACAAGCCGCGGCTTCTATCGGATAATGGCAGATGCTACATCGCGGAAGACCTGGCGGACTGGCTGAAGGACAGGAAGATGGAACAGCTGCACGGCGCGCCCGGTCATCCGCAGACACAAGGCAAGATCGAGCGCTGGCATCAGACGTTGAAAAACCGGATCCTGCTCGAAAATTACTTCTTCCTGGAAGACCTGCAAGCTCAGATCGGGGCGTTTATCGAGCATTACAACAATCGCCGATATCACGAGAGCCTCGGCAATCTCACGCCGGCGAACGTCTACTTCGGCAGAGGACATGAAATCCTGGAGCGACGAAAAAAGATCAAGCAACAGACCATTTTGAACCGACGCTTGCAACATCACGCAAACGCCGCTTAAACCAACAAGCCAGACGAGCCATCTCCTCCTGATACCCAGACCGCATTCTGTCCATAATCATTCGACGACGGACACATTGCGTACGACGTGTTGTCATCCCACCACTTGTCAGACATTTCGGCCAACACCTTGCGGAACTCGGCAAGAGCCAGATCAGCCGAAGGTATTAGCCCACCCACAATCATTCCATTGAACAGGTCTAGCTTCAGCCACGACAGCACGTCGAACCCTCCAAGCCTGGCCATCAGTTCCGGACGGGATTTATGTGGCATGACCACCGCAACGGCAGCCATTGCGACGGCACGCCTTTGGGTGGCTGCAGACGCCGCTATGCTCGAACGATCGAAATGGGGGGCAGTTCATTACTGCAGTCAGTCGAAGCGCCGAACAGCAGTTGCTATAATCTCGGCTCCTAAGTACCGTAGGACTCTGAGGAGGTCTGCTTTATATCAACGATCACCAAAAGCGGACAGACGGCTTCCGTGAAGAGTTTCGGGCGCCGCTAGGCGTACGAAAGTCCCCGGGGAAGGAACCCGCGGGCCACAATCAACGGCTATGGGGATTTCTCTTTTTGGCAGATGTCATTGATGTTGCGACCGCAGCGGGGAGGTGGTCCCATTGCTGCAGTCGGACAGCTTTGCGGTGTGTCCACATGGGATCGTCGACATAATGGTAGGTGAGCGCCGCTATGCTGCCGGTGATGATCGTGCTCAGCACATGCGGGCGCGTTGCCGAAGATCGAGCGCTTTCGGCTGAATGTCGAGCTATGCCATGCCGGGTCATTGCGAGTTCTCCCGGTTTGTTGTGGGTATGTTTGGCGGCCCGCGCGGTTGCCGCCATCGCTCGAACACCTCGATGACAATCATGCGCCCTCCACAGCAAGAGCATGGCGGGCGGAATTCATCAGGCTCCTTCGATTGATCATTCGTCGCCGTTGGTGTGACAACGTTCAGCAGTTCGCGCACCAGCGCCAGGCTGATTTCACGCACGCTGCTGGCGAGCAAGCTGTAGTGGCGGATGCGATGGAAACCGCGCGGTAGCACGTGGAGCAGGAAGCGTCGAATGAACTCGCCGGTGGCCAGCGCCATGACCTGCCGGCGATCAATTCCGTCGCGGCGATAATCCTTGTAGCGGAATGTGACACTGTCATTGTCGAAGGCGATCAGGCGATGGTTCGAGATCGCGACCCGATGTGTGTAGCGTGAGAGATAGGCGAGAACGGCTTCCGGACCCGCGAATGGGGCCTTTGCATAGACCACCCAGCGCTTGGCTCGAACAGGCTTAAGGTGATGCAGGAAAGCGCGCCGGTCAGCGAGGTGCGCTATCGATCCGAAGAAGATGAGACGGCCTGCATCGCGCAGGGCGTTGAGCCGTGTGAGGAACAAACGGCGGAACAGCTTGCCGAGAACGCGCACCGGAAGCAGGAAGGCTGGGCGTGACGAGATCCAGCGGCTTCCGTCAAGCGAGATGCCGCCGCCCGGCACGATCATATGGACATGCGGATGATGGGTCATAGCCGACCCCCAGGTGTGGAGCACGGCGGTGATGCCGATGCGCGCGCCGAGATGTTTTGGATCGGCAGCAATCGTCAGCAGCGTCTCCGACGCGGATTTGAACAGCAGGTCATAAACGACCGCCTTGTTCTGGAAGGCGATGTCGGACACCTCGGTCGGCAGCGTGAACACGACGTGGAAGTAGTCGACAGGAAGAAGGTCGGCCTGGCGCTCCCTAAGCCATGTCCGCGCAGCAGCGCCCTGGCACTTCGGACAGTGCCGGTTGCGGCAAGAGTTATAGGGGATCCGCCACTGGCCGCAGTCTTCACAAGCTTCGACATGCCCGCCAAGCGCTGCGGTGCGGCAGTTCTCGATCGCCGACATCACCTTCAACTGGTCGAGGCTCAGATGCCCGGCATGGGCGATCCGATATTCAGGACCAGCAGCATGGAAGATATCGGCGACCTCAAGCGAGGCCTTCATGGCTCAGCTGTCGGGCGCAGACTCTTCCGCTTTGAACAAACCAAGTCGATCCAGCGGGCTCGTCACTGAACGCACAGTGCGTGTCGCAACCTTGGTGCAAAGGGCCGTGTTGTTCAGCTTGGCGTGACCGAGCAGTACCTGAATGATGCGGATATCGACGCCGTCTTCCAGAAGATGGGTGGCAAACGAATGGCGCAGCGTGTGCAGTCCCACGCGCTTGTCGATGTCAGCCTTCCTTGCAGCTTCGACTACAACGCGGTGCAGTTGGCGCGTGCTGATGGGCCTCAGCGTGTTGATGCCTGGAAAGAGCCAGCCATCCCGCCGTATGACGCCCTGCCGGTAGCCGGCTTGCCACCATTGGCGCAGAAGCGTGAGCAGATCTTCTGACAGCATGGCGTTGCGTCCATGCCCGCCTTTGCCGCGCTCCACTCGCAGAAGCATGCGCTCGCTGTCGACGTCGGCGACTTTCAGCGAAGCCACTTCCGATACGCGCAGTCCCGAACCATAGGCAACGGCCAGTGCCGCCTGATGCTTGAGACAGGTTGTGGCATCAAGAAGACGCGTCACTTCCTCACGGCTCAGAACCACCGGCAGTATGCGCGAGTGCGCCAGCCGCACGAGACGGCGGGCAAGATCAGGGCGATCAATCGTGGTATTGAAGAAGAACCTCAGCGCCGACACGACACTGTTCATCGTTGGCACCGGGACGCCCTCGCTTTGCTGCCATATCTGGAAGCGGCGCAAATCATCCACGGACGCGGTATCGGGAGGCCTCCCGAGAAAGCTGGCAAGTCGTCCGATGTCGCGCAGATAGTTGCGTTGGGTCTCGTGCCCGAAGTGGCGCAGGTTCATGTCGTCGATCAGGCGTTGACGAAGCGGGTTGATTGCGGGCGAATTCGGTTGGTTGTGCATGGTCAGGCTCCTGGTTGAAGAAGCCAGTCATTCTCTGCTCGCTCCGAGCGACACTCAATGCAGAGTGCAATGGTCGCTCTGTGCCTTCTACCTCAGTCGCATGCGCCTTCCCGCGAAGCGGGTTCGTTCTCCGGCCCCAAACCAGACGTTTAAATGGTGAACAGAAAATGGCTGATTTCTGCTCTTCTTGCCCTCGAGCTTGGTAGTGCCTATGTTGCAGGCGGTGGCGCTTTGACCGGCGAGGCTAGGTGCTTGCAGGCCGTTCTTCGCCGTTTTGGTGACGGGTATTGTCTACTGTACATGCACGTATCTGCCAGGTCGCGTGAGACGGTATCTCTCTTTTAAACTATGTTAGATCGCTACCTCCAACGAATGTTGGTATCGGTAGTTGCGTGCCCCCGCAACCAAAATATTAAAAAAACCCGTCGCATCAGCGGCGGGTTTTGTCGTTTAAGGGCCCTGTGCAACCAAAACGCATGCTCTAAATAGTCAAGATCTGCGCGCAGTTCATCCGGTTTAATTCAGAGATTCAGTCATTTATTCATTGTGCAACGATTTTCGTTTTGACGAACACATCATAGCGCGTGCTTTTGCCTAAGATCTGATGCGATGGTTTGCGTAGGCCCGGCATCGGTTCGGCTCTTAAAGGCCATTTCAGAACGACGCGATTCTCTGCCACTTCCAATGCGATTTGCATCAGCTTTTCTGAATCGGGGTCCGGGCCGACGATCTCCCGGATTTGTCGCATTTCTTTTTTGACTAATGCCGAATTGCCGCGTGGGGGATGCATCGGGTCGACCAGCACCACTTTCGGCTTCAATTCGGGTAAGAGCAGGCAAGAATCGCCATGCAATAATGTCATCCGCGCGATTGTCTGCGCATATCTGCCGCCCTCGGAATGCGCACGGGCGAGAGCGTCACTCAGCAAATCATACATTTTCTTTGAGCGCTCAATCAGCGTTACAGTCGCGCCAAGGGATGCAAGCAGAAAGGCATCACGGCCAAGGCCAGCTGTCGCGTCCACAATATCGGGCGTGACGCCGCGCGAGAAGCCTACCGCTTTTGCAAGCGCCTGATCGCGTCCTTCGCCGGACCGGAACCTATGGCCGACTGCGCCGCCTACAAAATCAATGATGAGTTCTGATGGTTCCGCCTTTTGCGTCATGCTTGATCTCAGAATGGGCAGGGGATGGAAAATTTTACGTCATGCCCATCCGGATGCCGGAAGGCCAGTTGCTCAGCATGAAGCATTAAACGTGCGGATGCGCTCAATGCGGCGCCCTCAGCATAAAACGCATCGCCAAGGATGACGTGTCCTATCGCCTTCATGTGAACACGCAGCTGGTGCGTTCGACCCGTTAACGGAGACAATTGTAGCCGCGTTGTGTGTTTGCCGCGCTCTAAAACTTGCCAGCGCGTCTGTGCGGGTTTGCCGTTCTCATGGTCTACGCGATGACGCGGCTTGTTCTCATGGTCGATTGCCAGAGGCAAGTCGATCAGGCCGCTATCGCCTTCCACGTGCCCCCATACTTCTGCGATATAAGATTTCTGGGTTGTGCGGGTTTCAAACTGCGCTGCAACAGCTGCATGTGCTTTGCGATTGAGCGACATCAAAACCAGTCCCGACGTATCTTTGTCCAGACGGTTGATCATGAGAGCATTCGGAAATTGCTTTTGCACACGTGTGGCAAGACTGTCCGACAAGGCCGGATGTCGCCCGGCTACGGATAACAGCCCGCTTGGTTTATCAAGCACCAGAATGTCCTCATCACGGTGAATGATGGATATATAAGGCTCTAATGGCGGGTTATAAATAGGATCGTCGGACGATGGAACACGCATAAGACCATCTAGAGCATTTCTGGATGGAGTTGAATCATTAAAATCGCAACAGCCGATGTTTGTTCGGTTCGATGTTCAAATAAATGGTACACTATCCGGTTATTCGATATTTAACCAATTGCTAAAATATCTTATGTCTTTGGGCTTGATCTATATTCTTTGGCTCAAAAAATGGGATGACGGATGTCCTCGAAGACCACTCTGAACGCGAAACACCTTCAGGCGCTTGGTGTGGAGCGTCTGGCTGCACTTCTGATAGAGATCAGCACTGGCAATGCCAATCACAAGCGCCGGCTTCGGATGGAACTGGCGGGTCATTCAAGCGGCGCCGAGCTTGCCCGGGAGGTTCGAAAGCGGCTGGGCAGCATTGCGCGCGCAAAGAGCTGGATAGATTGGAAGAAGGTTAAGCCCTTTTGTGCGGACCTTGAAAATCAACGCAGGACTATCGTTGAAAAAATTGCCCCGCATGATCCTGAAGAGGGGTTTGAACTTATATGGCAGTTCCTTTCGCTCGCAGATTCGATTTTCGAACGCTCGGGTGATGGCAGCGGCACGCTCATCGAGCGTTTTCACGCTGCAAGCGATGATGCCGGTCATATAGCGATGCTGGCCGGTATTCCTAAGGATCGTCTGGTTGAGAAAGTTTTCAATGCGCTTCAGGATAACGGCTATGGTCAGTTTGATCGACTGATTGATTCCATGCGTCCTGCGCTTGGTGAAATGGGCTTAAGACAGCTGCAGACGGACGTTGAGGCATGGGCTGCTGAGCCGGAGCCTATACGATCTGTGCACTATAAGCAGATCATTGGATGGAGCAGCACTGGTCCGATTTACGAAGATCGGCTTCATGCGGACGACAAGTCGATGACCGCTCAGTTTGTACTCCAGCAAATTGCAGATGCGCTCGGTGATGTGGATCTTTTTATTGCGCAATATCCTGCGCACACGCATATCATTCCGCGCATTTCGACTGAAATCGCTCAAAGACTGCTTGCGGCAGGGCGCGCTGAAGAAGCCCTGAGGGCGCTTGATAAGGCGGAGTTCGACGGACGCAGGGACGTCTTGCCAGAGTGGCAGGCAACGCGTGCCGATGTTCTGGAAGCGCTTGGACACAGCGAAGACGCGCAGCAATTTCGCTGGCAATGCTTTGAACAGACGCTCAACGATGTGCTTTTACGTGAGTTTTTGCGACGTCTGCCTGATTTCGATGATATGGAAGCGGAAGACAAGGCGTTTGCTTTTATTGCAGATTACCCTGATGCCAATCGTGCGCTGCTTTTCTTTCTTCAATATCCCGCTTTGAGCGAAGCAGACAGGCTTGTTGTAAAGCGTGCTTCCGAGCTGGATGGCAATAATTATGAACTCTTGTCGCAAGCGGCAGAAAAGCTGGCGGATAGATATCCGCTTGCTGCGACGCTTGCACTTCGTGCAATGATTGATTTTACAATCACATATGCCCGCTCCAGCCGCTACAAACATGCAGCACGACATGTGATGGAGTGCAGTGCTATGGATCGCAATATTGCGGACTACGGCTCTGTCGTTCAGCATAGTGTTTACCTCGACAATCTCCGCAAGCAACACGGCAAGAAGCAGAGATTCTGGGATTTGATAAGTTGAGCGTTGTTGTTGCTGAAACGGTGGATATTTTAGTGCCAACCAAGGATGAAACCGTGCTGAGCCAGTTGCAAGAAGAGCTGCAGCGCCTGCGGCTTGAATTGGAAATCAAAGATCAGTTCATCAATGCGCAGGCACAGACGCTTGCGCATTTCAAAAAAATTTATGGACAGTCTTCCATTGTCGCTCAGATCGGTATCTGGGAATGCACTTTGCCGGATGAAGAATTGACCTGGTCCGACTATGCCTATGACATTTTCGAGTTGCCTCGCGGTGCAGTGCTTTCACGCGCTGATACGCTGGCGTGTTATACGGAAGCGTCAAGGGCGGAGCTGCAAAAGCGCCGATCAGACGCAATCGCGCAGCGTAGCGGTTTTACATTCGAAGCTGAGATAACCACTTTTCGCGGTAACAAACGCTGGATACGCATCACTGCGTCGATTGAATGCCAGGGAGATGTGCCCGTTCGAATTTTCGGGATGAAACAAGATATCACAGATCAGAAGGCGTTGTTTGATCGGATTATATATCTTGCCGAGTATGATCAAATGTCTGGTCTGGCCAATAAAAGCCAGTTTCATGTAAAGCTGTCTTCGACGCTGGATGCTGCCAGCAATGACAAGATACCCGGTTTTCTTATGTTGATCGACCTTGACGGGTTTAAAAACATAAATGACAGGTTTGGCCATCTTGCAGGCGATGAATGTATAAGAGAAATAGGCAATCGCCTTCGGGATTTGAATGATCCCGGCAGTCGTATTTTCAGGATCGGTGGAGATGAGTTTGCCATCATCACATCGGGTTCTTATGATCAGCAAGCAACAGAGACCTTTGCTCAAGCCATTATTGATCGTCTGTGTGAACCCGTCGATTTCAATGGCCGCTCGTTAGTGCTTGGTGCATCCGTTGGGATTGCGCCGATATCGGGTTATTCTGCATCGGATGTTTTCAGCAATGCAGATGCGGCGCTTTACGCTGCGAAGAATGGCGGAAAGGCGACTTTTCGCAGCTTTCAGTCGCGCATGGATAAGCAGGAAAGCTGAGACGAGTTCCGGATCGGTTTGTTGCTGCGTATTGCTTTACGCAAAGATGCTTTGCATTTTTTATCAATGCTCAAGTCAGAATTTCAGGTGATGGTGTTAGCAAAAAGGCCGGGAAATCCCGGCCTCTTTTTTTTTACTTCTTGTTCTGGCGGTTTTCGATCAGATCGTTCACCACACCCGGATCGGCAAGGGTCGATGTATCCCCCAGTGCACTGAATTCGTCTTCGGCGATCTTGCGCAGAATGCGGCGCATGATCTTGCCTGAACGGGTCTTTGGCAGGCCGGGAGAGAACTGAATCTTGTCCGGCGTGGCAATCGGGCCGATTTCCTTGCGCACATGCAGCGTCAACTCTTTGCGCAGAGCATCGGCATCTTGTGTTTCTGCACCACTCATCAGTGTGACATAGCAATAAATGCCCTGTCCTTTGATTGGATGCGGGTAGCCGACAACGGCAGCTTCCGAAACCGAGTGATGCGAAACGAGGGCCGATTCGATTTCCGCCGTGCCAAGGCGATGGCCGGAAATGTTGAGCACGTCATCGACGCGGCCTGTGATCCAGTAATAGCCGTCATCGTCGCGGCGGCAGCCATCACCCGTGAAATACTTGCCCTTATAAGTGGAGAAGTAAGCCTCGATGAAGCGCTTGTGGTCACCATAAAGCGTGCGCATCTGGCCCGGCCAGCTATCGATGATGCAGAGATTGCCATCGGTTGCGCCTTCAATCACAGCGCCTTCGTTGTCCACAAGCTGCGGCTTGACGCCAAAGAATGGACGGGTTGCCGAACCGGGCTTGAGATCGGTTGCCCCAGGAAGAGGGGTGATGAGGATGCCGCCCGTTTCCGTCTGCCACCATGTGTCAACGATTGGTGATTGCTGGTCACCCACGACGTTATAATACCATTCCCAGGCTTCGGGATTGATCGGCTCGCCCACTGAGCCGAGAAGGCGCAGTGTTGAACGTGATGAACGGGTGACGAATTCGTCGCCAGCGCCCATCAGCGCACGGATCGCGGTTGGTGCGGTGTAGAAAATGTTGACGTGATGCTTGTCGATGACTTCCCAGAAACGTCCCTGATCGGGGAAGTTTGGCACACCTTCAAACATCAGCGTGGTTGCGCCATTCGCAAGCGGCCCATAAACGATATAGGAATGGCCTGTGACCCAGCCCACATCCGCTGTGCACCAGTAGATATCGCCATCATGATAGTCGAAGACATATTGATGGGTCATCGAAGCGTAGACGAGATAGCCGCCGGTGGTGTGCAAGACACCCTTTGGCTTGCCGGTGGAGCCGGACGTATAGAGGATGAACAGCGGATCTTCCGCATTCATGGGTTCTGGATCGCAGGTCGGTTCGACGCTTGCGACTTCCTGATGATACCACAGATCGCGGCCTGGTCCCCAGCTGACCTTGCCGCCGGTACGACGCACAGTCAGAACCTTGTTGACCATGACATATTGCTTGGCGGCAATGTCGATGGCGGTGTCGGTGTTTTCCTTGAGTGGAACCGGCTTGCCGCCGCGCACGCCTTCATCTGCCGTGATGATGAACGTGGATTCACAATCGACGATACGACCGGCGAGCGCCTCCGGTGAGAAACCGGCAAAGACGACGGAATGCACCGCACCAATACGGGCGCAGGCGAGCATCGCATAGGTGGCTTCCGGGATCATCGGCAGATAGATGGTGACACGGTCACCTTTTTTCACGCCATGCTTTTTGAGCACATTGGCGAGACGGCAGACATTTTCGTAGAGTTCAAGATAGGTGATTTTCTTGTCGATATACGGATTGTCACCTTCCCAGATGATCGCAACCTTATCGCCACGGCTTTTGAGGTGGCGGTCTATACAGTTGTAGGAAACGTTGGTGACGCCATCCTCATACCACTTGATCGATACGTCGCCGTTGAAATCCGTATTCTTGACTTTGGTGAAGGGCTTGAACCAGTCAATCCGTCGGCCGTGCTTGGCCCAGAAACCATCCGGGTCGGTCACGCTCTCATTGTACCATTCGAGATATTTCTCGTTGTCGATGAGCGTATTCTTCTTTGCCCCCGGCAGTACAGGGTAAAGCTTTTCCGACATATCTTCCTCCTTGAGCGCCTCCCGTTGATGACAAACTATGGAAGCGCTATATTTTTGCTTTACGCATTTCCGGACGCAAAAACGGTTCCCACTTTTGCTGGAAATGCTTTAACTGTCCAGCGATCCTCCCGCCGAAATCAATAGCCCGCATGAGGGCGAAGCTATCGCCAGACTCATCTACAATCTGTCTGGCTCAACGTAAATTAGACATTGGGATCGACTATGGTCCACAGTGACGCAGCACAAAAAATTGAAAAACATGGCAGCACTCACCTTGATGTGTTGCTAACATATTGTTTTTACTATTTAAAAACTATATTTTGCTATTCTAAATATTGCCGGAGCCACGGGATATTTATAATCGGCTCCCTAAAAAAGGGGAAATCGCCATGACGACAACCGCTTTTACTTCAAAGTCTGCCTTTGAATTGCAGCTTGCCGGTTACGGTCTGACAACGGCAAAAATCTTTTATCATATGCCGGATCATCCGCATCTTTTGCAGCTCTATGTCTGGCAAGACTATGATCTGGCGCCAGATTTTCCAGTGCTTCACGGCTTTATTGAATTCTGGAAGGAAAAGATCGACGGACCGTTGCATTCGGTCGTTTATGCGCATAACCGTTTGCTTGGTCCGTCGGATTGGCATCCTTTAAAAGGCGAGATGCTGCTTCATTGAAAAAACAATCAGGCGGGCGGGGAATAGCTGCGTCCGCCAAAGATTGCCGACCCCACACGCACTGAAGTCGCACCGAAGCCGATGGCGGTTTCATAATCGCCTGACATGCCCATGGAGAGCTTTTCGACCTGAGCTTCACGCGCAAGTTTTTCCAAAAGCGCAAAATGCGGCCCCGGATTTTCATCCGCAGGCGGGATACACATCAGGCCTTCGATTGAAAGGCCATGTTCCTTGCGGCAGCGTTCAACAAAAGCGACAGCCTCTTTTGGCGGGATACCAGCCTTCTGCTCTTCAAGGCCGGTATTGACCTGCACGTAAAGCTTTGGACTCTTGCCTTGTTTTTTAATCTCACTGGCAAGGGCTGCCGCAATCTTTTCGCGGTCGACGGTTTCAATCACATCGAACAGCTTGACTGCATCGGCTGCTTTGTTGGATTGCAGTGGTCCGATCAGATGCAGCTCAATGCCGGAATAGGCTTCGCGAAGCGCTGGCCATTTGCCTTGCGCTTCCTGAACGCGGTTTTCACCGAAGACCCGCTGACCGAGATCAAGCGCCGGACGTATTTCAGCTGCATCGAATGTTTTCGACACAGCCACGAGCGTCACTGACCCTTTATCACGACGGGCTTCCTCCTCGGCGCGCGCAATGGATGCCTTGACGTTGTTCAGGTTTGCACCAATATCTGACATGAAACTCTCGCTTTCAGGCTTTTCGTCCGCAAAAACTTGACGCTTTCGCCAATACGTGGTGAAGGTCGCCATTAATGACGACTCTCCTTATTGCATCATCTTCGTACGAGTAAATACGCTCATGGCAGCCGAACGTTATAATCCGCGCGTGGCGGAAGCTCATTGGCAGAAAATCTGGGAAGAAAACCAGACTTTCGAAACCGACAATAGCGATCCCCGCGAGAAGTACTACGTGCTCGAAATGTTCCCTTATCCATCGGGGCGCATTCATATGGGCCATGTGCGCAACTATGCGATGGGTGACGTGGTCGCGCGTTATAAGCGCGCCAAGGGGTTCAACGTGCTTCACCCAATGGGCTGGGACGCGTTTGGCATGCCTGCGGAAAATGCGGCGATGCAGAACAAGGTGCATCCGAAGGAATGGACCTATCAGAATATCGCAACCATGAAGCGTCAGCTCAAATCCATGGGACTGTCGCTCGACTGGACCCGTGAATTTGCGACCTGTGATGTCGAATATTACCATCGTCAGCAGATGCTGTTCATCGATCTGTTTGAAAAAGGTTTGGTGACGCGCAAGACGTCCAAGGTCAACTGGGATCCGGTCGACAACACCGTGCTTGCCAATGAGCAGGTTGTGGATGGTCGCGGCTGGCGTTCCGGTGCGCTGGTAGAACAGCGCGAGCTGACGCAGTGGTTCTTCAAGATTACCGATTTCAGCGAAGATCTGCTGGCTGGTCTTGATACGCTTGACCAGTGGCCGGAAAAAGTCCGCGTCATGCAGAAGAACTGGATCGGCAAGTCGGAAGGCCTGCAGGTTCGCTTCGCGCTGGATAGCAAGACTGCGCCGTCCGGTTTCTTGGAAGTTGAAGTTTATACGACCCGCCCGGATACGCTGTTTGGTGCATCCTTTGTGGCGATTGCTGCCGATCATCCGCTGGCCAAAAAGCTCGCGGAAACCAATGCCAATCTGGCTGAGTTTGCAGATGAATGCCGACGCACGGGCACCTCTGTTGCAGCGCTTGAAACCGCTGAAAAGAAGGGCTTCGACACCGGCATCAAGGTTAAGCATCCGTTTGACGAGAATTGGGAACTGCCGGTTTACGTCGCAAACTTCGTGCTGATGGACTATGGAACGGGTGCGATTTTCGGCTGCCCCGGCCATGATCAGCGCGATCTGGATTTCGCCAACAAATATGGTTTGAAGGTGACGCCTGTCGTTCTGCCAAAGGGCGAAGATGCGGCGAGTTTTGTTATCGGCGACACGGCTTATACCGATGATGGCGTGATGGTGAATTCACGCTTCCTCGACGGTATGACGCCGGAAGCAGCGTTTAACGAAGTGGCAAACCGTCTGGAAAAGACCGAGTTCGATGGCCGCCCACAGGCTGAACGCAAAGTTCAGTTCCGTCTGCGCGATTGGGGTATTTCGCGCCAGCGTTACTGGGGTTGCCCGATCCCGATGATCCATTGCGAAAGCTGTGGCGTTAATCCGGTGCCGCGCGCCGATCTGCCGGTCAAGCTGCCGGATGATGTTGAGTTCGATCGTCCGGGCAATCCGCTCGACCGTCATGCAACATGGCGTCATGTGAAGTGCCCGAAATGCGGTGGCGAAGCCCGTCGTGAGACCGACACGATGGATACGTTTGTTGATTCGTCGTGGTATTACACGCGCTTTACAGCCCCTTGGGAAAATGAGCCGACCGACCGCGCGATTGCCGATCACTGGTTGCCGGTTGATCAGTATATTGGCGGTGTTGAGCATGCGATTTTGCATCTGCTTTATTCGCGCTTTTTCACCCGCGCCATGAAAGTGGCGGGTCATGTTGGCATTGAAGAGCCATTCAAGGGTCTCTTCACGCAGGGCATGGTTGTGCATGAAACCTACAAGGCCAATGGCCAGTGGGTTGCACCGGCCGATATTCGTATTGAAGAATCAGACGGTAAACGCACGGCCACCATGCTCGACAGCGGTGCTCCGGTTGAAATCGGTTCAATCGAAAAAATGTCGAAGTCGAAGAAGAATGTGGTCGATCCCGACGACATTATCTCATCTTATGGTGCCGATACTGCGCGGTGGTTCATGCTGTCCGACAGTCCGCCGGAACGCGACGTTATCTGGACGGAAGCGGGTGCCGAAGGTGCGCATCGTTTTGTGCAGCGCGTCTGGCGTCTGGTTTCGGAAGCCGCTGTCGGCTTGAAGGATGTGGCACCCAAGGCAGGCACGCAGGGTGATGCAATTGCCGTATCCAAGGCTGCTCACAAGGCCGTTCAGGCCGTCGGTGACGACATTGAAAAACTCGCCTTCAACCGCGCTGTTGCCCGTCTTTATGAATTGGTCAATGCGCTTGCAGCACCATTGCAGCAGGTTGCAGCCGGTAAAGCGGACGATGAGCTGAAGGCGGCAGTGCGTGAAGCAACTGAAATGCTGATCATGATGCTCGCCCCAATGATGCCGCATCTGGCCGAACAGTGCGCCATAGAGCTTGGTGGCAAGATTGCTGGTCGGGAAACGCTGGTTGCCCGTGCACCTTGGCCGCAGTTCGATGCCGCTTTGATCGTGGAAAACGAGATCGTTATGCCGGTTCAGATCAACGGTAAGAAGCGTGGGGATTTGACAATCGCGCGCGACGCTGATCAAGCTACAATCCAGCAGGCGGTGCTCGAACTTGATTTTGTCAAGGCCGCGCTCGAAGGGGGCTCGCCGAAGAAGATCATCGTGGTGCCACAAAGGATCGTCAATGTCGTTGCCTGATCGCTTGATTTCCGCTTTTCAGAATCTCCGTGTGGCGATTGTGGCCATCGGAGCCGTAGTTCTTCTTGCTGGCTGTACGGTGCAGCCGCTCTATTCGGGCGGTGGCAGTGCAGGCAGTACGATTGGCGGCAGTGTGACGCCGGATATGCGCGCGAAGCTCGCATCGATTTCGGTCGATCCTGAAAACAGCATTTACGGTGTTCAGGTTCGTAATCGGCTGATCTTCTTGCTTTCCGGCGGTGCTGGTGAGCCTGCCAATCCGAACTACAAGCTGCGTCTGGGCTTAAGCAAATCGGTTACATCTTTCGTGAGTGTCGATGTTGGTGACCGAACGGACCGCACGGGCCGTCCTTCGGCTGGTACGGTCAATGCGACTTCGAATTTCGTTTTGTTCGATAAGGATGGCAAACCGCTGAAATCCGGCACGCGCACGGTCGGCGCCTCGTTTGACCGTCCGCGTCAGGAATTCGCCAATCTGCGTGCTGAACGCGATGCGACCAAGCGTGCGGCGGAAGAACTGGCCGAGCAGATTTATCTGGCGATCGCCATGCAGATGTCGAAGCTCTGAGGTGTTCAGCTTGATCGAGTTTGAAAAGGCGGCGCATTCTGTGCCGCTTTTTTGTTGAGACAAACAAAAACGGCGGATCAATGATCCGCCGTTTTTACATTCTAGTCAGCGTGCTGATTAAGCGATTTTCTGGCCGGTCTTCGCCCAGTCGGCGAGGAAAGCTTCAAGGCCCTTGTCGGTCAGTGGGTGCTTGACGAGCGCCTTGAGCGTTGCCGGAGGCGCGGTAACGACGTCGGCGCCGATAAGGGCTGCTTCCTTGACGTGGTTTACGGTGCGAACCGAAGCAGCGAGAATTTCAGTGCGGAAATCGTAGTTGTCGAAGATGGTACGGATTTCAGCAATCAGTTCCATGCCGTTGATGCCGGTGTCGTCAAGACGACCGATGAATGGCGATACGAAGGTCGCGCCAGCTTTTGCTGCGAGCAGAGCCTGATTGGCTGAGAAGCAGAGCGTTACGTTGGTCTTGTGACCATCGGATGTCAGTGCCTTACAAGCCTTGAGGCCGTCGAGCGTCAATGGCAGCTTGATGCAGATATTGTCTGCAATTTTGGCAATGACGGCAGCTTCCTTCATGATCTGCTCATATTCGGTCGCAGCAACTTCAGCCGAAACCGGACCCTTGACGAAAGAGCAGATTTCCTTGGTGACTTCGATGATGTCGCGGCCGGATTTGAGGATCAGCGAAGGATTGGTGGTCACACCATCAACCAGACCAAGGTCATTGAGTTCGCGGATTTCCTTGACGTCCGCAGTGTCGACGAAAAACTTCATAACAGAATTCCTCCATAATGGGCGCGGGTTAGGGGATTTAAATTGATTTAAATCCAGCAAGGTGGCTTTTCTTTAGCGCAAAGCCGCGCCAAGGTCACGCAATCATGTCGAAAGATTCGCACGATATTTTAAACCTTTTTGCACAGCCCACCCGAAGCGTGGTGCCTGTACTCGTACCTATGCCCGCTGAGCGTCCATATTCTTATATGGTGCCGGAAGGAATGCAGGTCCAGCCCGGCTCCATCGTGCGTGTGCCTTTGGGGCCGCGTGAGGTTGCGGGCATTGTTTGTGATGGCGCGACCGATGCGGTTGATGCCAAAAAGCTGCGTGCAATTTCGGAAGTTTTCGATTGCCCACCCGTGGATGCGCATATGTTGCGCTTCATGCGCTGGGCTGCGGATTATACGCTTTCGCCGCCCGGAATGGTGGCGCGTATGGTGCTTCGTGCGCCCGCAGCCTTTGATCCAGAGCCCAAAGTGCCGGGTCTTCGCTATTGTGGTCATGCGCCGGAACGCATGACGGATGCCCGTGCCCGGGTGATGGAACTGGCACGCGACGGCTTGGCATGGACGCGCTCCGGGCTGGCCCATGCAGCCGGTGTTTCGCTGAGCGTTGTGGACGGTTTGAAAATGCAGGGCGTGTTTGAGGACGTGATGCTTCCGCCGCCTGCGGTCGTTGCGACACCTGATCCTGATTATGCGCGGGCCACTCTGTCAGAGGATCAACAGGCTGCTGCAGAAATGCTGGCGGAATCGGTTGAAGAAAACGCTTTTTCGGTCTCACTGCTCGATGGTGTGACCGGTTCGGGCAAGACGGAAGTCTATTTCGAAGCCGTGGCCAAAGCGTTGGAGATGGGCAGGCAGGTGCTGATTCTGCTGCCGGAAATCGCGCTGACACAGCAGTTTCTCGACCGTTTTCATGAGCGCTTTGGGGCAAAACCTGCCGAATGGCACTCCGATCTGGCACCACGCACACGGGAACGCGTCTGGCGGCAGATTGCTGAAGGGACGGTGCGTGTGGTTGCGGGTGCGCGCTCGGCTTTGTTTTTGCCGTTCAAAGAGCTTGGGCTGATTGTGGTCGATGAAGAGCACGATCCGGCTTACAAGCAGGAAGATCGCGTCTTCTATAATGCACGCGATATGGCTGTCGTGCGTGGCCATATTGGCGGCTTTCCGGTGATATTGGCATCGGCGACACCTTCTATCGAAAGTCAGGTGAATGCCGATCAGGGGCGCTACAAGCGAATCAAGCTCTATGGCCGCTATGCGGAAGCGGCACTTCCGACACTCAAGACCATTGATATGCGGCGCTCTCCGCCGCCGCCGGGACGGTTTTTGTCGCCAGCCTTGACTGAGGCTGTGGGGAAAACGGTGGAGCGCGGCGAGCAGGCACTGCTGTTTCTCAACAGGCGCGGCTATGCACCGCTGACGCTTTGCCGGGTGTGCGGTCATCGCTTTCAGTGTCCGCAATGTTCAAGCTGGCTGGTCGAGCACCGCTTTCGCGGACAGTTGATGTGCCATCAATGCGGCTATCATGAGCCGGTTCCGGAAGCCTGCCCGGAATGCGGCACGCTGGATCATCTGGTGGCCTGTGGTCCGGGCGTTGAACGCATTGCCGAGGAAGTGGCGGCAACCTTCCCGGATGCGCGAATCATTGTTCTTTCGTCGGATATGGCAGGCGGTGTGAAGCGTCTTCGGCTTGAACTGGATGCAATTGCCAAGGGCGAGGCGGATATCGTCATCGGCACGCAGCTTGTGGCCAAGGGGCATAATTTCCCCAATATGACGCTGGTGGGCGTTGTGGATGCCGATCTTGGCCTTGCCAATGGCGATCCCCGCGCAGCCGAACGCACTTTTCAGCTGCTCAATCAGGTGACAGGCCGCGCAGGGCGGACAGGGCGCAAGAGCCTTGGACTGCTCCAGACCTACCAGCCGGATCATCCGGTGATGCGGGCTATTGTGAGCGGTGATTCGGAGGCGTTTTATGCGCGGGAAATCGAAGAGCGCGAACGCAGTGCCCTGCCACCCTTTGGGAGACTTGCGGCGCTGATTATCTCTGCCGATAACCGGCCTGATGCCGAAAATCATGCGCGCGCGCTTCGTCGTGCAGCACCGCATTCTCAAGAGGTTTCGGTGCTTGGACCGGCGGAAGCGCCGCTTGCACTGGTGCGCGGCAGACATCGGTTCCGCATCCTTGTTCACGGGACAAAAAGGGCGGATATTCAAGGGTTTATTCGGGCATTGCTGGCCGCAGCTCCCAAAGAACGCGGGTCTGTCCGCGTGCAGGTGGATATTGATCCGCAAAGCTTTTTGTAAAAACCGGGGCTATGGAAACCCGTTGGGTTTTTCGCTATAGGGCTGGAAACGAAGAGGTTGAAACGCAATGGAATTCTATCTTCCCGCGACAACGGGCGAATGGCTCGCATGGAGTGCTGCGGTCGTCACGGCTTTGGCAGGCATTGTTATGCTGTTTGCGCCGGGCATCACGATGAAGCTGCTCAGGCTTCAGCCGATCAATGCGCGCCCGGAAGCCTATAGCTCCATTCGTGCGGTTCTGGCGGGCCCCTATCTGGGAATAGGGCTTGGTTGTCTTATTTTTGCACAGCCATTTTTATGGGTTGTGCTGGGGGCCGTGTGGGGATTTGCGCTGTTCGGCCGCTTCATTTCGATGATGTCGGATAAAGGCGGCAGTTTCTATAATATCATTGCCGCTGTCATCGAATTTGCGCTGGCTGCTGGGGCCTTGCTCTATGCTTTCGGCCTTGTGAGATGAAGTCGGATTGCTGCGCTAAAGTGCTCTGCGCTGTATGAGCGGGCATGCCTCGTGCTTTTCTGAGCTAAAACTGCGGCAAAACTTACACAAAACTGCGGGATTCGCGTGTTGCGAGTCCGGTTCGTCTATGCTAGACGGCAATCACATTTCGGTGTTGTCGCGCTCGCGCGTCAGGGGTTCCCCGGAAACATTCAATAAAATCATCTGCTTGGGCCAATCGGTCCTGCTGAACTCCCAAAAAGATGGTTTCAACGTAGAGAGCAGGTTGTTCGTGGCAGAAACGTCTTCGCTCATTTCAGGTGTCGCACAGCGCTACGCCGGATCGTTATTTGAGCTCGCGCTCGATGCGAATTCCGTTGCTGCTGTGGAAAAAGATCTTGGCCGTTTCGAGGCGCTTCTGAGCGGAAGCGAAGACCTGAAGCGTCTGATTTCCAGCCCGGTCTTCAATGCTGAAGACCAGCTTCACGCCATCGGCGCGATTGCTGACAAGGCTGGCATCAAGGGTCTGGTCGGCAATTTCCTGCGCGTCGTGGCGTCCAATCGTCGCCTGTTTACGCTGCCGGGCATCATCGCCGCTTTCCGTGAGATTGCAGACGAACATCGCGGTGAAGTTTCCGCAGATGTTATTTCTGCACATGAGCTGACCACAGCTCAGCAGAACGAATTGAAGGCAACGCTGAAGGGCGTGGCCGGCAAGGACGTGACGATCAATGTCACCGTCGATCCGTCGATCCTCGGCGGTCTTATCGTCAAAATGGGTTCGCGTCAGATCGACACGTCCCTTCGCACTAAACTTTCTTCTCTCAAGCTTGCACTGAAAGAGGTCGGCTGATGGACATCCGCGCCGCGGAAATTTCCGCTATCCTGAAAGAGCAAATCAAGAACTTCGGCAAGGAGGCTGAGGTCTCCGAAGTCGGTCAGGTTCTGTCCGTCGGCGACGGTATCGCCCGCGTTTACGGTCTGGACAATGTTCAGGCTGGCGAAATGGTCGAATTCCCCGGTGGTATTCGCGGCATGGCGCTTAACCTTGAAACCGACAATGTCGGTGTGGTTATTTTCGGTGCCGACCGTGACATCAAGGAAGGCGACGTCGTCAAGCGTACCGGCGCGATCGTTGACGTTCCAGTCGGTCCGGGCCTGCTCGGCCGCGTTGTCGATGCTCTCGGCAATCCAATCGACGGCAAGGGCCCAATTGTTGCTACTGAGCGTCGCCGCGTCGACGTCAAGGCACCGGGCATCATCCCGCGCAAGTCGGTTCATGAGCCAATGTCGACCGGTCTCAAGGCTGTTGATGCTCTGATCCCTGTTGGTCGTGGTCAGCGCGAGCTGGTCATTGGTGACCGTCAGACCGGCAAGACCGCAATCATTCTTGATACCTTCCTGAACCAGAAGCCAATCCACGACAACGGCCCTGACAAAGAAAAGCTTTATTGCGTCTATGTCGCTATCGGCCAGAAGCGTTCGACTGTTGCTCAGTTCGTTAAGGTTCTCGAAGAACGCGGCGCTCTTGAATATTCCGTCGTGATCGCGGCTACCGCTTCCGATCCGGCTCCGATGCAGTATCTTGCACCATTCGCAGGCTGCGCGATCGGTGAATATTTCCGTGACAATGGCCAGCATGCTCTGATCGGCTATGACGATCTGTCCAAGCAGGCCGTTGCTTATCGTCAGATGTCGCTTCTGCTTCGTCGTCCTCCGGGCCGTGAAGCTTACCCAGGCGACGTTTTCTATCTGCATTCGCGTCTTCTTGAACGCGCTGCAAAGCTCAACGACGAAAACGGCGCAGGTTCGCTGACGGCTCTGCCAGTCATCGAAACGCAGGGTAACGACGTTTCCGCGTTTATTCCGACCAACGTGATCTCGATCACCGACGGCCAGATCTTCCTCGAAACCAACCTGTTCTATCAGGGTATCCGTCCGGCTGTTAACGTCGGTCTGTCGGTTTCGCGCGTTGGTTCGTCCGCTCAGATCAAGGCCATGAAGCAGGTTGCCGGTTCGATTAAGGGTGAACTCGCCCAGTATCGTGAAATGGCAGCGTTTGCTCAGTTCGGTTCGGATCTTGATGCTTCGACACAGCGTTTGCTTAACCGCGGTGCACGCCTGACAGAACTTCTCAAGCAGCCACAGTTCTCCCCGCTCAAGACGGAAGAACAGGTTGCCGTGATTTACGCTGGTGTGAATGGCTATCTCGATAAGATTGCCGTTGACCAGGTTGGCAAGTTTGAAGCAGGTCTTCTTTCTTCGCTGCGCACCGAGCACAAAGATGTTCTCGATGCGATCCGCGACGAAAAGGCACTCACCGACAACATCAAAGCAAATCTCAAGGCAGCGGTTGACGCGTTCGCCAAGTCTTTTGCTTGAATTTTGTGACGGGATGAACGGATGCCTTCACTAAAGGATCTGAGAAACCGTATCGCCTCGGTCAAGGCGACGCAGAAAATCACCAAGGCGATGCAGATGGTCGCCGCGGCGAAGCTGCGCCGTGCCCAGGAAGCTGCGGAGGCCGCACGGCCTTACTCGCAGCGCATGGGTGCCGTCCTCGCTAATATCGCGCAGAACGTGAGCGGCGAAGACGCACCGGCACTGATGGCGGGTACGGGTAAGGACGACGTGCATCTGCTCGTCGTCGCGACTGCAGAACGCGGCCTTTGCGGCGGTTTCAACTCGCAGATCGCACGTCTGGCGCGCGATCATGCTCGTAAGCTCCTCGCTGAAGGCAAGACGGTTAAGATCATCACTGTTGGTAAAAAGGGCGCAGATATTCTGCGTCGTGAATTCGCCTCGCTGATCATCGACCATGTCAATTTGCGCGAAGTCAAGCAACTCGCTTTCGTTCACGCCGATCAGATCGGCCAGAAAGTGATCGAGCTGTTTGAAAAGGGCGAGTTTGACGTCTGCACGCTGTTCTATTCCGAGTTCAAGTCGGTGATCGCACAGATTCCGACCGCGCAGCAGATTATTCCGGCTTCGGCTGGAAGTGCTGAGCAGGCGGATACGGCTGGCGGTGCGGTTTATGAGTACGAACCTGATCCTGCGGCGATCCTGAGCACGCTGATCCCACGCAATATTTCGGTCCAGATTTTCCGCGCTCTGCTGGAAAATGTGGCGGGCGAAATGGGCGCGAAGATGAGCGCAATGGATAATGCGACGCGCAATGCCGGTGACATGATCAACAAGTTGTCGATCACGTATAACCGTCAGCGTCAGGCTCAGATCACCAAGGAACTGATCGAAATCATTTCGGGCGCGGAAGCGCTTTAGAGTTAAGGTTCATCGCATGATATTCCCCGAAAAGTCTGCAACTTTTCGGGATCATGCTAACGGAAGGTAAAGGATCGATGGCAAAAGCAGCGACCCCGAAAACTACCGCCGCGGCCGAAGCGAAGCCAGCAGCGGCAAAAGCTCCAGCCAAGAAGGCTCCGGCAAAGACAGCCGCTGCCAAGTCTGAAGCAGCTCCAAAGGCTGCAAAGGCCGGCGCAGTAGGCAAGATCACTCAGGTTATCGGCGCTGTTGTCGACGTACAGTTCGAAGACGGTCAGCTCCCGCTGATTCTTAACGCTCTGGAAACCGACAACCTCGGCAGCCGTCTGGTTCTTGAAGTTGCACAGCATCTGGGCGAAAACACTGTTCGCACCATCGCTATGGACTCGACCGAAGGTCTGGTTCGCGGTCATGAAGTGCGCGACACGGGCAACCCGATCATGGTTCCGGTTGGCGAAGAAACGCTCGGCCGCATCATGAACGTTATCGGTGAGCCAGTTGACGAAGCCGGTCCGATCAAGACCACTGCGCGTCGTGCGATCCACCAGGAAGCGCCAGCATATATCGAACAGTCGACCGAAGCTGAAATCCTCGTAACGGGCATCAAGGTTGTTGACCTTCTCGCACCTTACGCAAAGGGTGGTAAGATTGGTCTGTTCGGCGGTGCGGGCGTTGGCAAGACCGTTCTCATCATGGAACTGATCAACAACGTTGCTAAGGCGCACGGCGGTTACTCGGTATTCGCAGGCGTTGGTGAACGTACCCGTGAAGGTAACGACCTTTACCACGAAATGATCGAATCGGGCGTGAACAAGCTCGGTGGCGGTGAAGGCTCCAAGGCCGCACTCGTTTACGGTCAGATGAACGAGCCTCCGGGTGCGCGTGCACGTGTTGCTCTGTCGGGTCTGACGGTTGCCGAAAACTTCCGTGACAAGGGCCAGGACGTTCTGTTCTTCGTGGACAACATCTTCCGCTTCACGCAGGCTGGTTCGGAACTTTCGGCACTCCTGGGCCGTATTCCATCCGCTGTGGGTTATCAGCCAACGCTGGCAACCGACATGGGCCAGATGCAGGAACGCATCACCACGACGACCAAGGGTTCGATTACCTCGGTTCAGGCTATTTATGTTCCTGCCGACGACTTGACCGACCCTGCACCAGCAACCTCGTTCGCTCACTTGGATGCGACCACTACGCTGAACCGTTCGATCGCTGAAAAGGGTATTTACCCGGCTGTGGATCCTCTGGAATCAACGTCGCGTATGCTCGATCCAATGATCGTTGGTGAAGAGCATTATGCAGTTGCCCGTCAGGTTCAGGCAATCCTGCAGCGTTACAAGGCTCTTCAGGACATCATTGCCATCCTCGGCATGGACGAACTGTCGGAAGAAGACAAGCTGACCGTTGCGCGCGCTCGTAAGATCGAACGCTTCCTGTCGCAGCCGTTCTTCGTTGCTGAAGTGTTCACTGGTTCGCCAGGTAAGCTCGTTGCGCTCGAAGACACCATCAAGGGCTTTAAGGGTCTTTGCGCCGGTGAATACGACCATCTTCCAGAACCAGCCTTCTACATGGTTGGCTCGATTGAAGAAGCGATCGAAAAGGCAAAGAAGCTGGCTGCTGAAGCCGCTTAATGAATTGAGTTTTCGGCGGGCTTGTTGGTCCGCCGAAAATGCCTGTTCATTTGTTTGAGTGTGATCATTGACCGAAACGGATTTTTTCGGGATCAAGCTCCAGAAATTTAAGTGAGAACCATGGCTCAAGCTTTCCAATTCGAACTCGTGTCGCCAGAACGCCTCCTGCTTTCGGCTGAGGTGACGGAAGTCGTCATTCCGGGCAGCGAAGGCTACCTGACGGCTCTTGCAGGACATTCGCCGCTGATGACGACGATCATGCCGGGTGTCGTTTCGGTGAAGCAGAGCGACGGCAAATCTGATTCTTATGTGGTTTTTGGCGGCTTTGCCGACATTACGCCGCAGGGCTGCACAGTTCTGGCCGAATCGGCAATCCATGTTGATGACATCGATTCTGCTGATATTCAGAAGCGTATTGACCTTGCGCGCAAGCATATCGAAGATGCCGCGACGAACGAACATCGCACGAAGGCAGAAGTTTTTCTGCATCAGCTGATGACGCTTCAGGGGCAGGTGCTTCCGGCCTGAAAAGGTCAGGCTACGGCTTCCCATTAAGACAGAATTTGAAAGAGCGGGTTTTGGCCCGCTTTTTTTTATTTGAAACATACTTTTACCGACTCATACATGGGGCTGGCTGGACCATGTTTTATGTCCATCACGCTTGCGTGAGAATCAAAAGACCGCTTGAAAATATTGAGTTGCCAATTTATCCCATCAATAATTGTTAGCTCGCTAATATAAGGTAGTCGTTATGAACAGAGCGGATCTCAGTGCAGACATGATTGATGCGATGACCAAGGTTAATCGCAGACTTCGTACTGTGTTTGATGCTCGCGTAAAGGAACGCGGCCTTACACTGGCACGCGCACGCACGTTGTTGACGCTGATAGAACAGGAAGGTCTCTATCAGAAGGAACTGGCAGAGGTTCTTGAGATTGAAAACGCAACCATGGTTCGTCTGATTGATGGGCTGGAGCGGCAGGCCTTTGTTGAACGGCGGGCCGTCGATGGTGATCGTCGGGCGAAGCGGATTGTGATGACGGAACAAGGCAAGCGTCTTGCCGAAGAGGTGGTCAAGCTTGCTGGTGACGTGCGCGCCGATTTGCTCGAAGGCGTCAGCGATGAAGAGTTGAGCACTGCGCTCAACGTGATGCGCAAGATGTCGGATTCGATGAACAAGGCGCATTAGAGCGCGTGTCGATCTGATTGGACCAGATCAACGCTCTCATGCTTTGCTTTAACCAGCATCTTTGTCCGAAAACCGTTTTACACTTTTCGGGATGCGCGAGCACGATTGCACGACGCTCAAGGCGCAAGTGTGCGCAAATATTCCATCAGTTTGCTGGCCGTATCGCTTGCCCGTTCAGGTTCGCGGGAAATAATCGCTTCGATCAGTTCCGCATGGGCCTTGGCAGAGCCGGTTATCCCGGTTGAAGGCCGCAGTCTGAACCAGAATCTACGGCTATGGGTTTGCAGCGGCGCTGCAACACGCGCAGCATAATGATTGCCGGCGGCGCTGCCCAGCACGATATCAAATGCCTTGTCAGCATCCAGAAACAGCGACACGTCTTCTGATGGTACGGCCCGACGCATCGCATCGGCGGCAGCTTTCAGCCGCTCATAATCGCGTGCGCTGCCAAAGCGTGCAGCATCACGTGCCAGCACCCGCTCGACGCCTTCGCGCGCATCCAGAACTTTACCGAAATCTTTCGGATCAATCTGCGCAATCGCGATGCCGGAGCGTGGCCGAACTTCAACCAGTCCCTCCCATGCCAGCCGCTGGATGGCTTCACGGATCGGGGTGCGCCCCATATTCGTCATTTCAATCAGCGTGCGCTCGTTAACGATAGAGCCGGGCTCCAGTTCCAGTGTAACGATCAGGCGTTCCAGCACGCGATAAGCCTGTTCAGCAAGGCTTTCGTTACCCCAGCTGTCGATCAGAGCTGTGCTGCTTTTCATGTTTTTCTCGCTGACACTTGCATGTTCCATGCAGATCTAAGCCTTGTACCGATGGGAATTGACACAAATTAATCCTATAGATATATCTCTGATATATCAACAATTGACGCTGTGACATCGCACACTAAGCAGAACGCCACGCTTGCGCGATGATCATCGATAGCGAGCTTTTGACATGGAGTCATTCCAAAAAATGGTTAGACGATCCATGTGAGCGCTATGAAAATGCATCACAGGTGTCAGCTTAGATGAATACTGGTTGGGAGCCGTGCATTTATGAACTCTGATTCGAAGCGGCGGTATGATATTGTCATCATCGGTGGCGGCATTGTTGGCGTGGCAACGGCTGCCCTGCTGGCCGAGGCTGGTCGCGATGTTCTGGTGATTGACCGAAGCGGCATTTGCGAGGAAACGAGTTCCGGCAATGCGGCAGCGCTGGCCTTTTCTGATATTCTGCCGATGGCCTCCAAAGGCGTTATGGGCAAGGTTCCGGGTTGGTTGATGGACCCGCTTGGACCATTCACGATCCGCGCGTCTTATTTTCCAAAAATGATCCCATGGCTTTATCGCTTCTGGCGGGCGAGCAGCGCGCAGGCGCTGGAAAAAACGACCGTTGCGCAGGGCAATATGATGCAACTTGCGCAAAGCGAGATGCTGGGATTGATTGATAGGGCAGGCTTGCGGGACCGTTTGCAGGAAGCTGGCAATCTGGAGCTTTATGAAAGCGAAGGCGAGCTTGCTGCGTCCCAGGCGGGCTGGGATGCAAAGGCAAAGGCCGGGATTGCCTATGAGCATGTGCGCGGCGAGCGCTTGAAAGCGTTGCAGCCGGGGCTTGATCCGCGCTTTGTCGCAGGCACCTTTGTTCCGGGCTGGAAGAATGTCAGTGATCCCAAGCTTTTCGGTCAGGCGATCTGGGCCTATGCCGAAACAAAGGGTGCGCGTTTTCTCAAAGCTTCTGTGGCAAGCGCGCAGGCTGAAAATGGGGGCGCGGTTGTGCGCCTCGACAATGCGATGCAGATTGATGCCACGCATCTCGTTCTGATGGCCGGTGCATGGTCGAAAGACCTCGCAAAAGGTTTTGGCGATCTGGTGCCGCTCGATACGGAGCGCGGCTATAATACGACATTGCCGGTTGGCAGCTTCGATGTGAAGCGGCAACTGACCTTCCCTGGACATGGTTTTGTTATCAGCCCGATGGCAACGGGGCTACGGGTCGGTGGGGCCGTCGAGTTCGGTGGCCTTGATCTGCCGCCCAATTACGCGCGCTCTGCCGCCATGCTCAAAAAAGCTGCGATGTTTTTGCCGGGTTTGAAGACCGAAGGCGGGCGGCAATGGATGGGCTATCGTCCGTCCATGCCCGATTCCATGCCGGTTATCGGCCGCGCATCAGCAGGCGGGAATATTTACTATGGCTTTGGCCACGGACATTTGGGACTCACACAATCGGCGGCGACAGGACGTATCATATGTGATTTGATCACCGGCACTGCGCCAGCAATCGATATAGAACCTTTCAAGCCACAACGTTTTCGGAACTGACCATCATGGCAAGACATTCTTTTTTCTGCGTCGACGGACATACATGCGGCAATCCAGTGCGTCTGGTTGCGGGCGGCGGCCCCAACCTCGTTGGTGCCAACATGATGGAAAAGCGCGCACATTTCTTGCGCGAGTATGATTGGATCCGCACGGGCCTCATGTTTGAGCCGCGCGGCCACGACATGATGTCCGGCTCAATCCTTTACCCGCCAACACGCGCCGATTGCGATGTCGCGGTGCTCTTCATTGAAACATCGGGCTGCCTGCCGATGTGTGGTCATGGCACGATCGGCACCGTTACTATGGCGATTGAGCAGGGGCTGGTGACGCCAAAGACGCCGGGTAAGCTCAATCTTGAAACACCGGCAGGTCTGGTTGCAATCGAATATGAGCAAAACGGACAATATGTCGACCGTGTGCGTCTGACCAATGTTCCGGCTTTCCTTTATGCAGAAGGTCTTGAAGTGGAATGCCCGGACCTTGGGCCGATCAAGGTCGATGTTGCCTATGGTGGAAATTTCTATGCGATTGTCGAGGCGCAAGAAAATTATACCGACATGAAAGATTATTCCGCGTTGCAGCTTATTGCGTGGAGCCCGGTGCTGCGTGAACGCCTGAATGAGAAATATAAGTTCCAGCACCCTGAATTGCCCGACATCAATCGTCTGACCCATATTTTGTGGACAGGCAAGCCGACTCAGCCGGAAGCCCATGCCCGCAATGCCGTTTTCTACGGGGAGAAGGCCATTGACCGTTCCCCTTGCGGTACAGGCACTTCCGCGCGCATGGCACAGCTTGCGGCCAAGGGAAAGCTGAAGCCGGGCGACGATTTCGTGCACGAATCCATTATCGGATCGCTGTTTCATGGGCGAGTTGAGCGTGCTGTGGAGGTGGCTGGAAAGCAGGGAATCATCCCTTCAATCGCCGGTTGGGCACGCATGACAGGCTATAATACGATCTTCATTGATGATCGTGATCCCTTCGCACACGGATTCACGGTTGCGTAAAACCGGTACGGCAGGCAAAAATAGGGAGAAACTCCCTATTTTTTGTCTGAGACGTCTCGGGAAAAATGTGGAATACTGGCCTCTTAATAGGAGAAAAATATATATACAGGGTACTTCATAGGGGACATAACTAGTTTGTGGAGGAAGTAAGTCATTAGTCTTTTGTCTGAGACAAAAGGGGCTTGCAATCCTTAATACAGCCGTTAGGTGTAATTATCCGGGAATAAAACGAAGCCGCACGAAATAATGATGCGGCAATAATACCGGGTAGAGTTAAATGGGTGGCTTCTCGATGGAATATTTCTTCCAGCAAGTGATCAACGGGCTTGCGCTCGGATCGATTTATGGCCTGATCGCCATCGGTTACACGATGGTCTACGGCATTATCGGCATGATCAACTTTGCTCACGGCGATGTGTTTATGCTCGGCGCTTTCATGGCGCTGATTGTTTTTCTGATCATCACAACGTTCATAGGTGCGCTGCCAATAGCGCTCATGTTGCTTTTGATGATGGTCGTTGCAATGGTTCTGACAGGGCTCTGGAGCTGGACGATTGAGCGGGCGGCTTACCGGCCTCTGCGTGGATCGTTTCGACTGGCGCCGCTGATCACAGCGATCGGTATGTCAATTGCATTGTCCAACTTTGTTCAGGTGACACAAGGGCCGCGCAACAAGCCGGTGCCGCAGTTGCTGAACGGCTCATACAGCCTCTTTGGAACCGATGTGACGGTCTCGCTCAAGCAGATCGTGGTTATCGTGGTGACCGCGGTGTTGTTGACGATTTTCTGGTATATCGTCAATCGGACCTCTCTGGGGCGTGCGCAGCGTGCGTGTGAGCAGGACCGCAAGATGGCGGCGTTGCTTGGCATCAATGTTGACCGGGTGATCTCACTGACCTTTGTGATGGGTGCCATGCTGGCGGCTGTTGCGGGTACGCTTTATCTCTCCTTCTACGGCGTTATTTCCTTTGCTGACGGGTTTATCCCCGGCGTCAAGGCTTTCACCGCGGCGGTTCTGGGCGGGATTGGGTCGTTGCCGGGTGCGGTGGTTGGCGGTCTGCTGATCGGTCTCATTGAAGCGCTTTGGTCCGCATATTTCTCGATCGATTACAAGGATGTTGCCGCGTTTTCGATCCTTGCCATCGTGCTCATCTTCATGCCGTCCGGCATTCTTGGCCGACCTGAAGTCGAAAAGGTGTAATCATGGCCGTACAAACAGGTTCACGCCCGGATTCCCTTTTTGTCCGGGCCATTCGTGAAGGGTTCATTGCCGGTATTCTGGCGTTTGGGCTTTTCGTTCTCATTGTCGGTTTCAAAACCGACCAGAACATCAGCAATGAGCTGGTACTGACGGAGCGCTGGGGCGCACTTGCAACGCTTGTTGCAATCGCGGCTGTGGGACGTTTTGCCTTTATCGCATTCCTGCAGCCCTGGCTTCAGGCACGCAAGTTTGAAAAGGCCAGCCGCGCTTCGGTTGCAGCGGAAGCGGAAGCGCCATCTTTCTTCCGCAGGCACTTTTCGCATTTTGGTGTTGCATTCCTCTTTGCCTATCCGATCCTGATCGTTGCTCTTGTGGGCTGGCAGGGGTCGCTGAAATGGGTCGATAATTTCGGTGTGCAGATCCTCATTTATGTGATGCTTGCGTGGGGGCTTAACATCGTTGTTGGTCTCGCAGGTCTGCTTGATCTCGGCTATGTCGCTTTCTACGCAGTTGGCGCTTACTCATACGCCATTTTGTCTGCCTATTTTGGTTGGTCGTTCTGGGTTCTTCTGCCAATCGCGGGACTGTTGGCTGCGACCTGGGGTGTTATCCTGGGCTTCCCGGTTTTGCGCCTGCGCGGCGATTATCTGGCCATTGTGACGCTGGCGTTTGGTGAAATCATCCGACTTGTGCTGATAAACTGGACGGACCTTACCAAAGGGACCTTCGGTATTTCGGGCATTGCCAAGGCGACGTTCTTCGGTCTGCAGTTCAATGCGGGCAAGGACGGCTTTGCCGCCTATTATGGCCTGACCTTCTCGGCAGCTCATTACAAATTCTTCCTTTACTATATCATTCTCATTTTGGCGCTCATCACGGCACTGGTGACGATCCGTCTGCGCCGCATGCCGGTTGGTCGTGCATGGGAAGCGCTGCGTGAGGATGAAATCGCCTGCCGCTCGCTCGGCATCAACACCACCACGACCAAGCTTACCGCCTTTGCGACAGGGGCTATGTTTGGTGGTTTTGCCGGTTCGTTCTTTGCGGCGCGTCAGGGTTTTGTAAGTCCTGAATCCTTTGTGTTCCTCGAATCGGCCGTTATTCTGGCTATCGTGGTTCTGGGGGGCATGGGATCGCTCGTCGGGATTGCCATTGCGGCGATTGCGATGATTGGTGGTACAGAAATCCTGCGCGAAATGGGCTTCCTGAAAGCCATTTTCGGTCCAAACTTCACCCCTGAACTCTATCGTATGCTGATCTTCGGTCTTGCCATGGTGGTTGTCATGGTCTGGAAGCCGCGCGGATTTGTTGGAAGCCGCGAACCAAGTGCATTCCTGAACGAGAAGAAGATGGTGTCGGGTGCCTTTACCAAGGAAGGGCACGGCTGATGGCGGAGACAAAAATTATGGCTGGCAATGGTTCGAAAGATACCATTCTTACAGTTGAGCATCTGTCGATGCGCTTTGGTGGTCTCGTCGCGATCAATGATCTGAGCTTTAATGTAAAGCGCGGCGACATCACGGCGATCATCGGCCCCAATGGTGCTGGCAAGACCACGGTCTTCAACTGCATTACCGGGTTTTACAAGCCGACCGGCGGTATGCTCACAATGAACCGGAATACCGGCGAGAAATTCCTTCTGGAGCGCTTGCCTGATTTCAAGATCACGCAGGATGCGCGTGTTGCGCGTACCTTCCAGAATATTCGTCTGTTTTCGGGCTTGACGGTTCTCGAAAACCTGCTTGTTGCACAGCACAACACGCTGATGCGCTCGTCGGGCTATACGATCCTTGGTCTGCTTGGTTTTCCGACCTACAGGAAGGCTGCGAAGGAAGCGATTGAGAAAGCGCGCTACTGGCTTGAGAAGATCAGCCTCATTGATCGTGCGGATGATCCGGCTGGTGATCTGCCTTATGGCGATCAGCGCCGTCTGGAAATTGCGCGTGCCATGTGCACCGAGCCGGAAATTCTTTGCCTTGATGAGCCTGCGGCTGGTCTTAATCCGCGTGAATCGGCAGAGCTGAACAAGCTGCTGCTTGATATTCGCAAGGAAACGGGCACGTCGATCTTGCTGATTGAGCATGACATGTCGGTGGTGATGGAAATTTCCGACCATGTTATTGTGCTTGAATATGGCACCAAGATCTCTGACGGTTCGCCGGAACACGTCAAGAATGATCCGCGCGTTATTGCCGCCTATCTCGGTGTGGACGATGACGAAATTGCTGATCTGATCGAAGTGGCCGACAAGCCGGGCACTGGCGATCCGGCTGATTTCATTGCAACGCAACTTGCCGAAGAGGCAATCGAGGAAGAAAAGATCGAGGAGGCCGTGCGTTTTGCAGGCGGACTGGCTGCTGCTCGCGATGGTCGGCCCGATAATCTCACGTTCATCAAGGGTATTGGTGAAGTCAATGAGAAGAAACTGAACGAGCACGGTATCTATCATTTTGATCAGATTGCCGCGTGGACTGAAAGCCACATCGTTGAAGTTGAAACCTATCTCGAATTTGATGGGCGCATTGCGCGTGAGGACTGGGTTGGACAGGCGGCCCAGCTTGCCGCAGGCAAAGCAACCGAGTTTTCAAAGCGTGTTGAAGCTGGCGATGTTCCCACAAGTCACAAGAGCGCACCCGTAAAAGCTGCCAAAGCGCCTCAAGCTCCGGCGAAGCCTAAGAAGGGAAGCGAATAATGACGGCTGAAACCATGCAGACCAAACAACCGCTTCTCGCTGTTGAGAAGGTTGAGACCTATTACGGCAATATCTGTGCTCTCAAGGGTATTGATCTGACGGTCAATGAGGGGGAGATCGTTGCACTCATCGGTGCGAATGGTGCTGGCAAGTCCACGCTGATGATGACGATTTTCGGCTCCCCACGGGCGCGGACGGGCCGTATTCTCTTTGGAGGCAAGGACATCACGTCTTTGCCGCCGCATGAGATTGCAAAGCTGCGTATCGCGCAGTCGCCGGAAGGTCGTCGCATTTTCCCGCGTATGACGGTTCTTGAAAACCTGCAGATGGGGGCAAGTCTCGATAATCAGCAATATTTCGAAGAAGATGTTGCGCTGATGTTTGATTTGTTCCCGCGTCTCAAGGAACGCATCACGCAGCGTGGCGGCACCCTTTCAGGCGGCGAGCAGCAGATGCTGGCAATTGCGCGTGCGCTGATGGCGCGTCCGAAACTTCTGCTTCTCGATGAGCCTTCCCTTGGCCTTGCACCATTGATCGTCAAGCAGATTTTTGAAGCGATCAAGGAACTCAACCGCACGCAGGGGTTGACGGTCTTTCTCGTCGAGCAGAATGCTTTTGGTGCGCTGAAACTTGCTGATCGCGGTTATGTGATGGTCAATGGATCAATCACCATGAGCGGCGCTGGTCGCGAACTCTTGGCTGACCCGGAAGTGCGTGCAGCCTATCTTGAAGGCGGAAGGCATTAAGGAGGAAAACATGCAGGGAATTCTCTACGAAGAACCGTCGTTCTGGCTGTTTTTTCTCATCACGTGCCTTTTGGGCGGTTGGGCTGCCTGGATGACGGGACGGGCCTGTGCGCAGACGTGGCGGACTTATCCGCATCTTCTGCTCTATCTTATCCCATTGGCGGCAGCGGTTCGCTTCATTCACTATGCCTTGTTTGAGGGCACGCTGCTTTCGCTGCATTATTATCTGGTTGACCTGATCGTGCTGATTATCATTGGGACGATCGGATTCCGGTTTACCCGGACCAAGCAGATGGTGCGCCAATATAACTGGCTCTACGAAAAAGCTTCGCCTTTGAGCTGGAAGGCAAAATAATTCGAAGCTTCGCTGCAAATCTATGTCTTCCAAACGTGGGAACCGATTTTGGGAGACGTGTTTAAAACAAGGCGCTTGCAGCGGAGCTTCCCTAAAAGATCACGTTGAACGGATAGAATTCAGCGTAGATATTGCTGGGTGATCAGCAAGACAATAAGGCGATGTAAAAACATCGTTTAGGGGTAACTATAATCGGGAGTTCAAGTAATGAAGAAATCGCTTTTTTCAGGCGTTGCTCTTGCAGCGGTGATGGCTTTTAGTGGCTCGGCTTGGGCAGATGTGCTGTTGGGCATTGGCGCACCGCTGACTGGTCCGAATGCTGTTTATGGCGCGCAGATTCAAAAAGGTGCCGAGGCTGCAATCAAAGAAATCAATGATGCCGGTGGCCTCAATGGCGAAAAGATCACGATCACGCTTGGCGACGACGTGTCGGATCCCAAGCAGGGTATTTCGGTTGCCAACAAGTTTGCTGCTGACGGTGTGAAATATGTCATCGGTCACTTCAACTCGGGCGTTTCGATCCCGGCTTCTGATGTTTATGCTGAAAACGGCATTCTCGAAATTTCGCCAGCTGCAACCAACCCGGTCTATACGGAGCGCGGTCTGTGGAACACGTTCCGTACATGCGGCCGTGATGATCAGCAGGGCATTGTTGCCGGGCAGTACATCTTCGACAACTTCAAGGATGGCAAGATTGCTATCATTCACGACAAGACCCCTTATGGTCAGGGCCTTGCCGATGAAACCAAGAAGAAGCTGAACGAACTGGGCGTCAAAGAAACCGTCTATGAAGGCGTGAATGTGGGTGAGAAAGATTTCTCAGCGCTGATCGCCAAGCTTAAGCAGCAGGGTGTCACCGTTCTTTATTGGGGTGGTCTGCATGCCGAAGCCGGTCTCATCATCCGTCAGCTCGCCGATCAGGGTCTGAAGGTCCAGTTCATTTCGGGCGATGGTATCGTCTCCAACGAGCTCGCTTCGATTGCAGGCGATGCCGTTGCAGGCACGCTGAACACGTTCGGCCCAGATCCGCGCAATGCCCCGGCAAATGCTGAACTCGTTAAGAAGTTCCGCGATGCAGGCTTTGAGCCAGAAGCCTATACCCTCTACTCCTATGCGGCGGTGCAGTCGCTTGCGGGGGCAGCAAAGGCTGCCGGCAGCAATGACCCCCAGGAAGTTGCCAAGGCTCTGAAGGAAAAAGGCCCGTTCCCAACAGTGCTTGGTGATCTGTCTTATGACGAGAAGGGTGATCCGAAGCTTCCAGGTTACGTTATGTATAAGTGGGAAAAGGGTGCTGACGGGAAATATACTTACGTTCAGCAGTAAATTTTTACAGTAATATTGCGCAAAGCCAAAGAATGCCCGGCCATGTGTCGGGCATTTTTATTTTATGGAATCTGTAACTGCATTAAGTCATGCGAAAAAAACATCATATTTAGGTAATATAATGGGTAGACAAGACAGTCTTAAGTCATTTTACCTAACCTGACGATATTGTTTGGCGTAAAACACGGTGGGCAGTTCGAGCCATGGAGGAGGGGCGATGGGTGTCGCCCCGCTTGAATAATCTCTTCTGGTGGAGTTGGCGTTTCCGCAATTTTGTTCGGAGAACGTTTGAAATGGGAGTAGTTGAAATGAAGAAGTCGTTATTCTGCGGCGTATGCCTTTCTGCACTGATGGCAATGGGGGGCGCATCTTTTGCCGATGTGCTGCTGGGGGTCGGAGCACCGTTAACCGGTGGTCAGGCAGCCTATGGCGATCAGATCAAGCGCGGCGTTGAAGCCGCTGTTGCGGAAGCCAATGCCAAGGGTGGCATGAATGGCGAGCAGATCACGATTGTTTACGGCGATGATGCTGCCGATCCGCGTCAAGGGATTTCGGTCGCCAATAAATTCGTTGGTGACGGTGTGCAGTTTGTGATCGGTCATTTCAATTCTGGCGTCAGTATTCCAACGTCGGACATTTATGCTGAGAACGGCGTACTGATGATCGCGCCAGGTACGACCAACCCGACCTTCACCGAGCGTGAGCTTTGGAACACGTTCCGCACCTGCCGCCGGGATGATCAGCAGGGCATCGTTGCTGGCAAATACATTGCTGACAATTACAAAGACGGCAAAGTCGCCATTCTGCACGACAAGACGCCTTATGGTCAGGGTCTGGCTGATGAAACCAAGAAGTCGCTCAATGCCAATGGCAAGGAAGAAACGCTTTATGAAGGCGTCAATCAGGGCGACAAGGATTTCTCGGCCCTGATTTCCAAGATGAAAGCTGCTGGAATCACTGCCGTCTATTGGGGTGGTATGCACCCGGAAGCGGCACTCATCATCCGCCAGATGGCTGATCAGGACTTGAAGGCTCAGTTTATTTCAGGTGACGGCATCGTCTCCAACGAATTGGCCTCCATTGCAGGCGATGCGGTTGCGGGTGTTCTGAACACTTTTGGCCCAGATCCGCGTGATGATGCAGCCAATGCCGATCTCATCAAGGCGTTCCGTGACAAGGGCTTTGAGCCTGAGGCTTACACCTTCTACGCTTACGCAGGTGTTCAGTCGCTGGTTGATGCTGCCAATGCCGCTGGAAACAACGATCCGCAGGAAGTGGCTGCCGCATTGAAGGGTAAAGGTCCTTTCAAGACGGTGCTTGGTGATTTGTCTTATGATGACAAGGGTGATCCGAACTTGTCGCCTTATGTCATGTTCGAATGGCGCAAGGGTGATGATGGCAAGTATAATTACTTCCAGAAGTAAGTCTGCCTCATATATTAGCATAAATTGACTGAAATTTCATCACGATGCCCGGCTTTTAGTCGGGCATTTTGTTTTTGTCCAAAGGTTGCACAGTTTGTTTGCGCTTGCTTACATTGCAGGCTAATCAAAGTCATACTTATCATTGCAGTCCGGGAGTCCTGCCTTGTCCATCCGAAAAATTCTGGTCGCCAACCGTTCCGAAATCGCTATCCGCGTGTTCCGTGCAGCCAATGAACTTGGCATAAAAACGGTGGCTATATGGGCAGAGGAAGATAAACTCTCACTGCATCGCTTTAAAGCGGATGAGAGCTATCAGGTCGGTCGCGGGCCGCATCTGGCGCGTGATCTTGGACCAATTGAAAGCTATCTGTCGATTGATGAAGTCATTCGTGTGGCTAAGCTTTCGGGTGCCGATGCAATCCATCCGGGCTATGGTCTTTTGTCGGAAAGTCCTGAATTTGCTGAAGCTTGTGCGCAGAACGGTATCATCTTCATTGGTCCGAAGCCGGAAACCATGCGCCGTCTTGGCAACAAGGTTGCTGCGCGTAATCTCGCAATCGAGATTGGCGTTCCGGTTGTGCCTGCAACCGATCCGCTGCCGGATAATATTGAAGAAGTAAAGAGGCTTGCGGCTGAAATCGGTTATCCGCTGATGCTGAAGGCATCATGGGGTGGTGGTGGCCGCGGTATGCGGGCAATCCGTGCTGAGGAAGACCTTGATCGCGAAGTGACGGAAGCCAAGCGCGAAGCCAAGGCTGCGTTCGGCAAGGATGAAGTCTATCTCGAAAAACTTGTTGAGCGTGCGCGCCACGTCGAAGTGCAGATTCTGGGTGATACGCATGGCAATGCGGTCCATCTTTATGAGCGCGATTGCTCGATCCAGCGCCGCAATCAGAAAGTGGTTGAGCGGGCACCTGCACCCTACCTCAATGACGCGCAGCGTCAGGAACTGGCGGGTTATGGTCTCAAAATCGCCCATGCCACCGATTATATCGGTGCAGGCACGGTCGAATTCCTGATGGATGCCGATACCGGCGCGTTTTACTTCATCGAAGTGAACCCGCGTATTCAGGTTGAGCACACTGTCACGGAAGAAGTGACGGGCATCGATATCGTCAAAGCGCAGATTCATATTCTGGAAGGTTACGCGATCGGAACACCTCAGTCCGGCGTTCCCGAACAGAAGGATATTGGCCTCAACGGTCATGCGCTTCAGTGCCGCATTACCACCGAAGATCCCGAGCACAACTTCGTTCCCGATTATGGACGCATTCAGGCCTATCGCTCGGCATCGGGTTTCGGCATTCGATTGGATGGCGGCACGGCCTATTCGGGCGCGGTGATCACGCGTTATTATGATCCGCTACTGGTTAAGGTGACGGCATCAGGCGCAACCCCGATTGAAGCGATCCGCCGTATGGACCGTGCGCTTCGCGAATTCCGTATTCGTGGTGTTGCAACGAACCTCACTTTCGTGGAAGCGATTATCAATCATCCGAAATTCCAGTCGAATGATTATACGACGCGCTTTATTGATACGACGCCTGAGTTGTTCACGCACATGAAGCGTCAGGATCGTGCGACCAAGCTTTTGACCTATGTTGCTGACGTGACCGTTAACGGGCATCCGGAAACCAAGGGCCGCGCAGAACCTGTGCGTGATGCTGCAAAGCCTATAGTGCCATGGTTTGGTGATCGTCCGGTCGCGGATGGCACCAAGCAGTTGCTCGACAAGCTTGGGCCTCAGAAGTTTGCTGAATGGATGCGCAATGAAAAGCGCGTTCTCATGACCGACACAACGATGCGCGATGGGCATCAGTCGCTGTTGGCAACACGCGTGCGTACCTATGACATTGCGCGGGTGGCCAATGCCTATGCGCAGGCGCTGCCAAACCTGTTCTCACTGGAATGCTGGGGCGGCGCGACCTTTGACGTGTCGATGCGCTTCCTGACGGAAGAGCCATGGGAACGTCTGGCAATGGTGCGCGAAGGTGCGCCGAATATCCTGCTGCAAATGCTGCTGCGCGGTGCCAACGGCGTTGGCTACAAGTCCTATCCTGACAATGTGGTCAAATATTTCGTGCGCGAAGCAGCCCGTGGCGGCATGGACCTGTTCCGCGTGTTCGACAGTCTCAACTGGGTTGAGAACATGCGCGTATCGATGGATGCGGTGCTGGAAGAAAACAAGCTCTGCGAAGCGGCCATCTGCTATACGGGCGATATTCTCAATCCGGAACGCGCCAAATACGACCTTAAATATTATGTCGATCTCGCCAAGCAGGTTGAAAAGGCTGGCGCACATATCATTGCTCTCAAGGATATGGCGGGCCTGTTGAAGCCTGCGGCAGCACGCGTGTTGTTCAAGGCGCTGCGTGAGGAAACCGATCTGCCGATCCATTTCCACACACATGATACGTCGGGTATTTCGGCAGCAACGGTACTTGCAGCGGTCGATGCCGGTGTCGATGCGGTGGATGCGGCCATGGATGCCTTCTCCGGCAATACATCGCAGCCATGTCTTGGCTCGATTGTCGAAGCGCTGCATGGTTCGGAACGCGATCCGGGCCTTGATACGGAAACGATCCGCCGCATTTCGTTTTATTGGGAAGCCGTGCGCAATCAGTACGCGGCCTTTGAAAGCGACCTTAAGGGTCCGGCTTCGGAAGTCTATCTTCACGAAATGCCGGGCGGCCAGTTCACCAACCTCAAAGAACAGGCGCGTTCGCTGGGTTTAGAGACCCGCTGGCATGAAGTGGCACAGGCCTATGCCGATGTAAACCGGATGTTTGGTGATATTGTCAAAGTGACGCCATCCTCCAAGGTGGTGGGCGATATGGCGTTGATGATGGTCTCTCAGGACCTGACCGTTGCTGATGTTGAAAACCCGGATAAGGACATTGCCTTCCCGGACTCCGTTGTGTCGATGATGCGCGGCGATCTTGGTCAGCCGCCATCGGGTTGGCCTGAAACGCTCCAGAAGAAAGTTCTGAAAGACGAAAAGCCGTTCACGGTGCGTCCGGGTTCTCTGCTTCCAGCCGCTGACCTTGCTGCCGAACGCAAGTCGATTGAGGAAACGCTTGGTCGCGAGATCACGGATCAGGAATTTGCTTCCTACCTGATGTATCCAAAGGTCTTCACCGACTATGCGGCGGCGCAGGAAAACTATGGTCCGACAAGTGTTCTGCCAACGCCGGTTTATTTCTACGGCTTGAAGCCGGAAGAAGAAGTCTTCGTTGATCTCGAACGGGGTAAGACCCTTGTAATCGTCAATCAGGCGATGTCTGAAACTGATGAAAAAGGCATGGTCACTGTGTTCTTCGAACTCAATGGCCAACCGCGCCGCGTCAAGGTGCCAAACCGCGCCAAGGGTGCATCGGGTGGTGTGAAGCGCAAGGCGGAACTCGGCAATGACAAGCATGTTGGCGCGCCGATGCCCGGTGTAGTGTCAACGGTTGCGGTCTCTCAGGGCCAGAATGTGAAGGCAGGTGATGTGCTGCTTTCCATTGAAGCCATGAAGATGGAAACGGCTTTGCGTGCCGAGCGCGACGGTTCGATTGCCGAAGTGCTTGTGCGCCCCGGCGAGCAGATCGATGCGAAGGATTTGCTGATCGTCTTCGCAGAATAATTCTGCTTCATTTCCGTAAATGTTGAGATGCCGCGCTCTGTAAGGGGTGCGGCATTTTCTTTTGCTTGCGCGGTCATAAAAATCTGTTATGCACGTTTTTACCGATTTATGCATGTTTGTGCGCGGTGATAGGAACGAGCGATGACAGAGCTATTACTCGACGAAAGACAGGCGCAAATTCGCGCACTGCTTGATCAGTCCGGGCGCGTATTGGCGAGTGAGCTTGCGGAGTCTTTTGGGGTTTCGGAAGACACGATCCGCCGTGACCTTCGCGAAATGGCGGCAGCGGGTCTTTGCAAGCGTGTTTATGGTGGTGCGCTGAAGGCGGCGCCGTCTTATGCACCGCTTGCGGAGCGCGATACAGAAAGACCGGAAGCCAAGACGGCCCTTGCTGCCACGCTGGCCGCTCTGATCGAGCCGAACATGACGGTGTTTCTGGATTCCTCGTCAACCAATTTGGCACTTGCGCGTCTGCTCGCTGATCGGGGTGATGTGATTACGGTTGTCACCAACACGCCGTCCATTGCTGCCATCGTCCTCAAGTCAGACAAGATCGACGTGGTGATGATTGGCGGTCCGATTGATCGCCGTGTGAGTGCGGCGGTCGGTGTGCGCGCTTTGCGTGATGCGGAACTGGTGCGGCCTGATCTTTGTGTGCTTGGTGCCTGCGGTATAGCGGCAGAGATCGGTATTACAGCGCTGCATCTGGAAGATGCGGAATTCAAGCGGGTTATTGCCGGACGTAGCTGCAAGGTGGTGCTGGCAATCACCAGCGACAAGCTTGGCACTGTTGCTGCGCACGATGTCATATCCATTGAGGCGGTCAATGTTATGGCTGTCGAACAAGATGCAAATGAAGACGTGCTTGCGCCTTATCGGGCTGCGGGCATGACGGTTATACACGCTGTAGAAGGGCGTGACTGAGGACATCATGGAACAGGCTGCCGGACGAAACGATGCGTTGAATGAGCGTGCGTCAATCGTGACCAGAGAGCGCATCGCAGTGGCGCTGCTCTTTCTGATGAATGGGTATATGTTTGGTGGCTGGGCACCGAAAATTCCCGAATTTGCGGCTCGTCTTGGGCTTGATACCAGTGGCATGGGCCTGATGATCCTTGTCTTTGGCATTGGCTCTCTTTCGATGATGCCGGTGGCTGGCGCATTGTCGGCGCATCGCGGATCGGGCGCTGTGGTGAAGCTGTTTGCGATTGGCGTCATTCCAACACTGCTGATCATCGCGCTTGTGCCCAATGTCGTGACCGCTGTGATTGCCATGCTTTACTTTGGCGGCACAATCGGCGCGATGGATGTTGTGATGAATGCCAATGCGGTCGCGGTTGAGAAGAAAATGCGCCGCGCCATCATGTCGTCCTGCCATGCTTTCTGGAGCCTTGGCGGTTTGATCGGTGCTGCAACCGGCGGCTTTCTTATCGCCCATGTCGGTTCAACGGTCCATGCGCTGATTGCAACCCTTGTGGCGGCGGGATTGCTTGTCTTCGCATGGCCTTCGATTGTTGCGGATAAATTTCATCACCCAAGCGGCGAAAAGCAAAAGCTGGTGCTGCCACGCAATGCGCTGCCATGGCTGGTCGGCATTATCGCTCTGTTCTCGATGATCCCGGAAGGTGCAATTCTGGATTGGGGGGCATATTATCTGCGTGATGAACTGGGGGCGTCAGTCACGGTTGCCGGTTTTGGTTTTGCCGCTTTCTCCATGACCATGGCGATCATGCGTTTTGCAGGCGATATTGTCCGTGACCGTTTCGGTGCGATTAATACGCTGCGTTTCTGCACGTCGATTGCGATTGTCGGCATGGTCATTGTCGGCCTGTCGAGCCACCCTTATGCGGTGATCTTTGGTTTTGCCATTTGCGGTATCGGCATTTCCAACATGGTGCCGATTGCCTTCTCCATTGGTGGTAACATACCGGGTGTTAATCCAAGTGTGGGCCTGTCGATTGCCACGACCCTTGGCTATTCCGGTATGCTGGTTGCACCTTCGCTGATCGGCTTTGTCGCCAAGCATAGCGGTTTCAGCGTGGTGTTCCTGTCGCTGCCTGTGCTGTTGCTGGTGGTGCTCGCCTTCTCAGGGCTGGCAAAATATGCGGACAGTTCGCACTGATTTCATTCAGCGGTCCAGCCGCCTTCGACTGGCAGGGCGGCGCCGTTAATCTGTGCTGCGGCGTCCGTTGTAAGGAAGGCCGCAAGCGCGCCGATCTGAGCGGTGGTGACGAACTCCTTCGTCGGCTGTTTATCGAGCATCACTTCGCGGATGACCGTTTCCCGATCCATATTATGGGCTTTCATCTGATCGGGTATCTGCGCTTCGACAAGCGGGGTCAGCACATAGCCGGGGCAGATGGAATTGGCAGTGATCTTGGCAGTCGCAAGTTCAAGTGCCAGCGTTTTTGTGAAGCCGACAATGCCGTGTTTGGCTGCGACATAGGCTGATTTGAATGGCGATGCGACAAGTCCATGCGCCGAAGCGATATTGATGATGCGGCCCCAGCCGAACTTTTTCATATGGGGAATTGCTGCTGCTGATGTGTGGAATGCCGAGGTCAGGTTGATCGCAATGATGCGGTCCCATTGCTCTGTCGGGAACTCTTCGACGGGGGCCACATGCTGGATGCCGGCATTGTTGACGAGGATGTCGGCACTCCCGAAGGCCTCCACGCTCTTTTCAATCAGTGTGCGGCAATCACCCGCCGTTGCCATATCGGCGCTCATATAGATCACGTTTACGCCATGTTCTTTGGCGATTGTTGCAGCCAGATCGTGGTCTTCTTGGCGATCTGTGAAGGAATTGATCACAACATTGTTCCCAGCACCTGCCAATGCATAAGCGATGCCGAGTCCGATACCGGAATTGGAGCCGGTGATGATAGCGGTTTTGCGGGCATTTTTATTTGGCATGTGTCGTTTCCTCCTGACGCGCGGTGCTATAATTATAAAGGGACAAGGCGTCTGCAAGTGATTATATAACAACAAAGCAAGGTGGTCAGGCGTTGACAATTGCGCCGTGCTACGCCACCTGAAAGCAGGCCCGTACTAAAAAGCAGTCCTTGCAATGGCTGCAGGATAAAAGAACAGAGCACAATGTCTTCCGAGACCGTCAGCTATTTTTCGCATCCATTTCCCCGTCGCCAGTCCGTTGGTGTCAGCGTTGGCGGTGTTATCGTTGGCGGCAGCGAACCTGTTGTCGTGCAGTCGATGACCAATACCGATACGGCGGATATTGATGGCACTGTTGCGCAGGTTGCAGCTTTGCATCGCGCAGGGTCGGAGATTGTGCGCATAACGGTTGATCGTGACGAATCGGCTGCTGCTGTTCCAAAAATTCGCGAGCGCCTTGAACGCCTTGGCATGAATGTGCCGCTGGTCGGTGACTTCCATTATATCGGCCATAAGCTTCTTGCCGATCATCCAGCCTGCGCAGAAGCGCTCGCAAAATATCGCATCAATCCGGGCAATGTCGGTTTCAAGGACAAGAAAGATAAGCAGTTCGCCGATATCGTCGAAATGGCGATCCGTTATGACAAGCCTGTGCGTATCGGTGTGAACTGGGGTTCGCTCGATCAGGAATTGCTGACCACGCTGATGGATCGCAATCAGGCGGAAGGTGCACCATTGAGCGCGCAGGAAGTTATGCGCGAAGCCATTGTGCAGTCGGCGCTGATTTCGGCAAATCTTGCAGAAGAGATCGGTTTGAGCCGCGACAAGATCATTCTGTCGGCAAAGGTCAGTCAGGTGCAGGATCTGATCGCCGTTTACACGATGCTTGCGCAGCGCTCCGATCATGCACTGCATCTCGGCCTCACGGAAGCTGGCATGGGCACCAAGGGGGTTGTCGCTTCTTCGGCTGCCATGGGTATACTGCTTCAGCAGGGTATTGGTGATACGATCCGAATTTCGCTGACGCCAGAGCCGGGCGGTGACCGCACGCGTGAAGTGCAGGTGGCACAGGAACTCTTGCAGACGATGGGCTTTCGTCAGTTCATTCCGATTGTTGCGGCATGTCCAGGTTGCGGTCGCACGACCTCAACCGTGTTTCAGGAACTGGCGCAGAACATTCAGGACGATATTCGTCGTTCGATGCCTGTCTGGCGTGAGAAATATCCGGGTGTGGAAGCGCTTTCGGTCGCGGTCATGGGCTGCATCGTCAATGGCCCAGGCGAATCGAAACATGCTGATATTGGCATCTCGCTTCCCGGCACAGGCGAAACGCCGTCTGCACCGGTCTTTGTTGATGGCAAGAAAGTTACGACGCTGCGCGGACCTGAGATTGCTGCTGATTTCCAGAAGATGGTTGCCGATTATATCGAAAACCGTTTCGGGCTGGCCAATAGAAAAGCGAGCTGATCAGCTCTGCCGTTCTGCGATGAAGCGTGCGGCCTGTTTGAGAATGAGAGCATCGTCACCAAATGGTTCAAGCAGGCTTTCCGCCTGAGCGACCAGACCGGAGAGCTGCTTGCGTGTCCAGTCGATGCCATGGAGCGCAACAAGTGTGGCTTTGCCTGCCGCCGCATCTTTGCCGGTTGCCTTGCCCATGGAGGCTGCGTCTGCGGTCACGTCGAGAAGATCGTCTGCAAGCTGGAAGGCGAGGCCGATGGCTGAGCCAAATTCGGCCATGCGTTCACGGTCTTCGCGCGATGCACCTGCAATAATCGCACCGGCTTCACAGGCAAAACGAATGAGCGCGCCGGTTTTCATGGCCTGTAATGTGATAATGCCTGCCTCATCCGGCTTGTTATTTTCTGCCATCAGATCAAGCGCCTGACCACCCGCCATGCCGCCAATGCCTGACGCGCGCGCTAACGCTGCGACCAGTTCGATGCGTATCCCGGCTGGCAGGTCGGTTTCGTCGGAAGCGACGATGTCAAAAGCATAGGTCAGCAGGCTGTCGCCTGCGAGAATCGCAGCGGCCTCATCAAAAGCCTTGTGCACGGTCGGCTGGCCGCGCCGCATATCGTCATTGTCCATTGCCGGAAGATCGTCGTGGACGAGCGAATAACAATGAATGCACTCTAGCGCGGATGCCACGCGCAGAACCGCATCGCCATGCTGGCCGAACAGGGACGCACTTTCGATAACCAGGAAGGGGCGCAGGCGTTTGCCGCCATTCAGCACGCCATGGCGCATGGCGGCTAACAGTCGCTCGGGGCGCGCCACTTCGCCACTGCGCAAACGAAGATCCAGAAGCCCGACCAGCATTGTCTCGACTTCGAGCGCGCGCAGGTTCAGGGATTGAGCAAAATCGACAGACACGTTTTCCATGCCTAAAGGGGATGGACGAAAGCGCTGATTTGGTCAACTGGGCACAGTGATCAGCACAGGCTTTTTCATCAAGCGGTCATCAAAGGGAGGATTAAGAGCCACAAAACGCTTAATCCGACCTTCGAAATGCTGCGATCGATTATGGAATCAGGTTCATTATTGTTAAGGAATAGTTTATGTCGCTTAAATCGGAATGAACGGGCGGTGGAAGTGGCAAAAATCATTCTCAAGAGCAAAGATGGTCGCAATTACTTGGCTGATCCTGTTTGGGGTGGCAGAATTGCCCTTATGCTCAAGATTTTGATTGCGCTTGCGATCCTGCCGCTTTTTCTGATCCTCGTCTATTCGGTTCCTTTCGTGCGGCCTGTTTCCACCTTGATGGTGAAGGATTACATTCTGTTTGAGGACGTGGATCGGCAATGGGTCAGTATCGAAGATGTGGCACCCGTTTTGATAAATTCCGTGATGATGGCCGAAGACGGGCAATTTTGCAGTCATGGTGGCGTGGACTGGCACCAGCTCAGTCTCGTTCTGGATGACGCCACAGATGGCGGGCCAAGCCGTGGCGCATCGACCATCACCATGCAGACTGTGAAGAATTTGTTCCTGTGGAATGGTCGATCTTATATTCGCAAAGGACTAGAGTTTCCCTTGGCGCTGGTCGCAGATAGCGTGCTGTCAAAACGGCGGATTATGGAGATTTATCTCAATATTGCCGAGTGGGGTCCAGGCATCTATGGAATCGAGGCCGCCGCACAGCACTATTTCAAGCGCCCGGCATCACGTTTGACGGCGCAACAATCTGCTTTGTTGGCTGTAACGCTGCCCAATCCTGCTTTGCGCAATCCAGCGAAACCCACGCGCAACATGCAGCGTATTGCACGCATTATTGCCGGGCGCGCATCCAGAGCAGGGCCTTACGTCACTTGCGTACAATAAGTGCGCCGCTTGGAAAAAAGATAAGACTCTGGCTGGTCAAATGCCACAAGAGCGTGTATAGGCACGTGACTTTCCGGAATTTTGTCCGATGTGACAGGCTCCTCGGGGCTGTGCCGGACGTTTATTGATCGATCAGTGGAGCTGAATCCATGGCAGTACCTAAACGCAAAACGTCTCCGTCGAAGCGCGGCATGCGCCGCTCGGCAGACGCACTCAAGGCCCCGACTTACGTCGAGGACAAGAACTCGGGCGAACTTCGTCGTCCACATCATATCGATCTGAAGAGCGGTATGTATCGTGGCCGTCAGGTCCTCGAAGCTAAGGAATAGTCTTTAAGCTGCATTGCAGCTGAAGATGGATTTCAAAAACGCCGTTTCCGGTTGCCGGAAGCGGCGTTTTCTTTTGGGGATTTTCGGACAATTGAGCCGAAGATCACTTACTTTGCTTGAGAGCCGATGAAGGATGCGATCTCAAGCAAAAGAACTCAGCCTGCATCCGCCGCAAAACCTGCGCCCGTGATGCCTGCCACGGCAGCAGCTTCATCATTGTCAGATGTGTCGCCTGAAATGCCGACAGCGCCGACAATTTCATTCTGCGCATCTTTGATAAGAACGCCGCCGGGAACGGCTATGATTTTCCCGCCTGACACGCCTGACAGCCCCTCAAGGAAATGTGGGCGGTCTTTCGCCTGATTGTGGAGCCAGCGTGATCCCGCCCCCACCGACAGGGCACCAAAGGCTTTGCCCGAAGCGATTTCGAAGCGGAGAATCGAAGTGCCATCCTGACGCTGAAAGGCCTTGAGATGTCCGCCTGCATCAAGAACGGAGACGACGATGGGCTTTAAATGCAATTCTGCTGCCTTGGCAAAGGCGGCGGCAATGATTGCGTTGGCCTTATCGAGAGTCAGCTGGGACATAGATATCTCCTTTATTTTTTGTGGGTCTAATTTAACGACTGTCGAATGGCGTGTAAGAAAAACTTTCATGTGTTCTGGAGAAACTGCTGATCGTTTTGAGCAAAGATGTGAAACGAACAGAAAGGGTGGAGCTTGCAAAAGAAGCCGTTTTGGTTTTTCTCTGTGGTCAATTTTTAAAGGAGGAAAGAATGACCGCATCGCATAGCCAAAAAGTCGTTATTATTGCCAGTGCCGCCCGTACTGCGGTGGGGGCCTTCAATGGAGCCTTTGCTAACGTGGCCGCACACGAACTGGGTGCGAGCGCGATCAAGGCGGCGCTTGAGCGCGCAGGCGTGGTGGCTGCGGATGTGGATGAGGTCATTCTTGGACAGGTGTTAACGGCAGGCGAGGGGCAGAACCCCGCACGGCAGGCGGCGATGGCAGCAGGATGCCCGAAAGAAACAACTGCCTTCTCGATCAACCAGCTTTGTGGTTCGGGTCTGCGTTCGGTTGCGCTCGGTATGCAGCAAATTCTGGCGGGCGATGCGAAGATTATCGTGGCTGGCGGGCAGGAATCCATGTCCATGGCACCCCATTGCGCGCATCTGCGTTCCGGCGTGAAAATGGGCGATTTCAAAATGGTGGACACCATGATGAAAGATGGCCTGACGGATGCCTTCCATGGCTATCCCATGGGAATCACCGCTGAAAACATTGCGAAGCAGTGGCAGCTTAGCCGCGACGATCAGGACCAGTTCGCGCTTTCATCCCAGCATAAGGCCGAAGCTGCGCAGACGGCCGGCCGTTTCGATGATGAGATCGTGCCCTTTGCCGTGAAGAGCCGCAAAGGCGAGACAATTGTGTCGGCGGATGAATATATCCGTCCCGGTACAACAATCGAGGCGCTGAGCAAGCTCAAGCCTGCCTTTGACAAGGAAGGCACTGTCACGGCTGGCAATGCATCGGGCATCAATGACGGCGCGGCGGCACTTGTTCTAATGGATGCGGATGAAGCCGAAAAACGGGGTGTCGAGCCGCTTGCGCGCATCGTTTCCTGGGCAACAGCCGGGGTCGATCCGTCGATCATGGGAACCGGCCCTATACCAGCAACCCGCAAAGCGCTTGAAAAGGCAGGCTGGACGGTTGCCGATCTGGAACTGGTTGAAGCCAATGAAGCGTTTGCTGCGCAATCCTGCGCTGTGGTGCGTGATCTGGGGCTGAACCCGGAGATCGTCAACGTCAATGGCGGGGCGATTGCTATCGGTCATCCCATCGGGGCATCGGGTGCACGAGTGCTGACAACGCTGCTTTACGAGATGAAGCGCCGCGATGCGAAACGTGGTCTTGCAACGCTGTGTATTGGTGGCGGTATGGGCGTCGCCATGTGTGTTGAGCGGCCATAAAAGGCGCAAAAATTAACGTTTACACGCGCTCGGCTTAAGATAGAGCGGCAAAACGGTGCCGCTCTATGGGTATTTTTGCCCGAATCCCCCTATATGTGGTGAGAACAAATAGGGAAAGTTTGTGAATCAACGATTCGTCGCCGATTCGTTCCGGCTTTGAGCCGAAGGTTAATGAAAATGGCCTTTTGCGCGGTAAAAATTTAACCAGCTATCAGGAATAATTGATAATTCATGAATCTGCGGCTTTTCAGTCTTTCCTTATGGGACGGCTCGAAGGACAAAGGTTAATAAGATTGGCCGTTTGTTCCCACACCGGCGCAAATCTTAATGCCGGTGATTCATCATCTGGGTTCTTTCGATAGATAGTCCACTAGATGTTGTCGTGAACAAAAGGTGAATGGGCTCCTGTGATCGATTCGTCGCCGATTCGTTCCAGAGTCGTTCTATTTGTTAAAATGAGTATTTATTAACGACCACAGAGCCTAAAACACAGATTGAAACTTAACAGGAGCGCTTTCGGCTCAAGTGATATAGTGCTATCGCATGTCCAACGTATGGCCTTTGTTCCGGGAATTCTATTATTGGCATGAACCAACTCCCTGCCCATGATCTGCCGCTGAGTGTGAGTGGCCGCGATGTCACTGCAGTGCTGGGGCCGACCAATACCGGCAAGACGCATCTGGCGATCGAACGGATGTTGTCGCATGGTCGTGGTATGATTGGTCTTCCGCTGCGATTGCTGGCGCGCGAGGTTTACAATCGTGTGGCTGAGCGCGTGGGTGTTGCCAATGTCTCGCTGATCACCGGCGAGGAAAAAATCACGCCGCCCGGCTCGCGCTATTCCGTGTGCACCGTTGAAGCCATGCCGCGCCGCACGGATATGCCCTTTGTGGCGATTGATGAAGTGCAGCTTGCCGGTGATCTTGAGCGCGGACATATTTTTACGGACCGCATTCTGCATCTGCGTGGGCGACAGGAAACGCTGCTTTTGGGCGCCGGGACCATGCGCGCCATTCTGGAAAAGCTTCTGCCGGGCATCACTGTTGTGACGCGTCCGCGCTTGTCTCAGCTTTCTTATGCGGGTTCCAAGAAGATTATCCGACTGCCGAACCGCTCAGCAATTGTCGCCTTTTCGGCGGATGAGGTTTACGCCATTGCCGAGCTGATCCGTCGCCAGCGTGGTGGTGCAGCGGTTGTAATGGGCGCGCTGAGCCCTCGCACGCGCAACGCACAGGTCGAGCTTTATCAGTCAGGTGATGTGGATTTTCTGGTGGCAACGGATGCCATCGGCATGGGACTCAATCTTGATGTCGATCATGTGGCTTTCGCACAGAACCGTAAATTTGACGGTTATCAGTTTCGTGATCTGACGCCTGCGGAGGTTGGCCAGATCGCCGGTCGTGCGGGTCGCCATTTGCGCGATGGTACATTTGGCGTCACCGGGCAGGTTCAGCCCCTGGACGATGAACTGGTGGAGCGGGTTGAAGCGCATGCGTTCGATCCGGTGAAAGTGTTGCAATGGCGAACAAGTCGCTTTGATTTTTCATCGCTGAACGCTTTACGCCATTCTCTGGAAACGCCAACGCCGATTGAAGGTCTTACCAAGGCACTGCCTGCTGTTGATCAGCAGGCGCTTGAAAATTTGTCGAAAGATGAAGACATTGTGCGGCTTGCAACGATGCCTGCGCGGATCGAACTTTTGTGGGATACCTGTGCGCTTCCCGATTATCGTAAGATTGCGCCGGCACAACATGCCGATATCATAGCAACCATTTATCAGGATCTGGTCCGCCGAGGGAGCGTTGATGAAGATTATATGAGCGAACAGGTGCGCCGCGCCGACAATACAGAGGGGGAAATCGACACTCTGTCTCATCGCGTGGCGCAAATCCGTACCTGGACTTTTGTGTCGCACAGGCCGGGATGGCTTGCCGATCCGACACACTGGCAGGAAAAGACGCGCGAAATTGAGGACAGACTGTCCGATGCGCTGCATGAAAGGTTGACGAAACGCTTTGTAGACCGCAGGACAAGCGTGCTTATGAGGCGCCTGAGAGAGAATGCCATGCTAGAAGCAGAAATCAGCCCGGCCGGTGACGTAATTGTCGAGGGCCACAATGTTGGGCAACTAGAAGGATTCCGGTTCACTGCCGACGTTCAGGCCGAGGGGCCGGACGCGAAGGCTGTGAGAACGGCTGCACAAAAGGCGCTTGCCGCCGAGTTCGAACGCCGTGCCGAGCGGTTTTCCGCAGCGCCGAATGGCGACTTTGCGCTCGGTTCGGATGGCGTGTTGCGCTGGATCGGTGCACCGGTCGCAACGCTGGTTGCAGCCGATCATGTGTTGAAACCGCGCACGATCATTTTTGCCGACGAACAATTGACCGGACCGGCACGCGACAAGGTTGCGGCCCGTATTGAGCGTTTTGTTGCGCATCACATCGAAACGGTTCTCAAGCCGTTGACCGATCTTAACGCTGCCGATGCCCTGACCGGTATGACACGCGGTCTGGCTTTCCAGATCGTTGAAGGCCTTGGCAGTCTTCAGCGCCGCGATGTTGCTGAGGAAGTCCGCGGACTTGATCAGGATTCGCGTGCAGCACTGCGTCGTCTGGGTGTGCGCTTCGGTGCTTATCATGTTTTCATGCCCATGCTGTTAAAGCCTGCTCCGGCTGGCCTGATCACGCTGCTTTGGGCATTGAAGAATGATGGCCGCGAACGCGCCGGTTATGGCGATGTGGTCAATGTGCTGGCCGCAGGCCGCACATCGGTGGTTGTTGATCCGGCTTTCGATCCAATGTTCTATCGTCTGGGTGGGTATCGCGTGCTCGGTCGTCGTGCCGTGCGCATTGATATTCTGGAACGCCTTGCCGATCTCATTCGTCCGGCACTGGCCTGGCGTCCGGGTTCGGGCACACGTCCCGATGGCGCTTATGATGGCGGACGCTTCATTGTTACCCCTGCCATGATGTCTATTCTGGGCGCCACGGTTGAGGATATGGAAGAGATCCTGAAAAGCCTTGGTTATCGCCATGAGGCTGTTGATGCGGCTGATGTGAGCGCAAAGCTTGCCGAGCTTGATGCCTTTGCTGCTAAGGCACAGGCACAGGCTGAGGCGGTTGTCGAAGATACTGTCTTTAAGCCAGCGGTACCTGCTGCCACCGTAAGCGAAGCCAAGCCTGTTGTTCCGGCAGCCGAGCCGGTTCCTGCTCCAGTTGTCTCTGTTGAGGCCGCAGCGGAGGAAAAGCCCGCAACCGAAGCAACCGACGCGCCAGCAGAAGAGGCCAAGCCTGTTCTGCTCTGGCGTCAGGGGCGCTTTGAAGGACGTAATCGCACGCAGGATCAGAATCGTCAGCGCCAGAATCGCTCGCAGCAGGGTGGTGAAGCTGGTGAAGCCGCGGCTGCGCGTGAAAACCGTGGCGGTGGCAAGCGTTTTGATAAGAACCGTCGTAATAATGATGGTGAAAATCAGGATCGTGGCCAGAACAAGCGCGAAAGCTTCAAGGGCAAACCGCGTGATGGTGGCAACCGCGATCAGCGTCAGCCTAAGCGGGACCATGCTAATCATCAGGGCAACAAGCGCGTTGAGCAAGAACGTCCGGTGCGTGTTGATCCTGATTCGCCTTTTGCCAAGCTTCTTGCTCTTAAGGAGCAATTGAAGAAGTAAGATGGCGACTGAGGCGATTGCAAGACAGCGTATTGACAAGTGGCTGTTCTTTGCACGCGTGGTTAAATCAAGATCGCTGGCGGCGAAACTCGCCGTCGGCGGCAAAGTCAGGGTCAATCGTGACAAGATTGATCAGGCCGCTTATCCGGTGAAGATCGGCGATGTTCTGACCATAACCCTTGATCGGCAAATTCTCGTCTATAAGGTGCTTGCACCCGGTCACAGGCGCGGGCCAGCCCCTGAAGCACAACTTCTATATCAGGACATGACGCCCAAACCTGCCCCGCAATCTGACAGCGTTGGAGCGATGCAGCCACATCGTGAGAGCGGTGCCGGGCGTCCAACAAAGAAAGAACGGCGCGAAACGGATCGTCTGCGCGGAAATTAAACCGGACGCGATGCCGCAGGATAGCCATCGGGTGCGACAGAAATTGCGCGTTAAAGCTTTACGTTAAAAGCTCTTTTCGACTTTTGCACCATAATTGGAATGTCATTTCCGATGTTCGTGACATATTGTTATTGCGTCGTTTCGGCCCTTGTCATGGACCGATAAAATCGTTACCTCACGCTTGGCAATCGCAAGCACATGAACTGGCATGCATGCCACACGCCAAAACACCCCGTGGGATAGTCTATGGAGTGAACGGAGCGGAACCATTCAGGTGCCCGATCTGAATGTTCAAACAGCCGGTTCTGAATAGATAAGCTTACTCTTCATCAAGGGAGAGGCAACAGGAGTTGGACAATGACTTATGTCGTGACCGATAATTGCATTCGCTGCAAATATACGGACTGCGTCGAGGTTTGTCCGGTCGACTGTTTCTATGAAGGCGAGAATATGCTCGTCATCAATCCCGATGAGTGTATCGATTGCGGCGTTTGCGAGCCGGAATGTCCGGCGGAAGCCATCAGCCCGGATACCGAACCGGGCCTCGACAAATGGCTTGAGCTGAATGCCGAATATGCAGCGAAATGGCCAAACCTGACTGCGAAAAAAGATGAGCTTCCAGAAGCCAAGGAAATGGATGGCGTTTCGGGCAAGCTCGAACAGTTCTTTTCGCCTGAGCCGGGTTCCGGTGATTAGACCGGCTTTGTGTGCCCAATAGGGTGCATGGCGCTCTAAACAGGTTCGAAAGGCTTGACGCTTTTTTCGGATTGGTTGAGCGCAAGAGCAATCCGTCAGATTGGCACTTTTGCTGTCGTAGTTTCGTGTATTGCTGAGTTGTTGAAGCTGATTTTATGCATGTCGAAAATGGCCGGAATCCTCTTTTTTGGCCATTTGTTGATTCTTGCGTAAAATTGTGTTAACCTGTGCCAATAATTTCGGTGACTGGACGTCAAATCGTGGCGCAAATGCGTTAATCTCTGAAAGGGCTATATTTTTTTACTGGGCTTTATGGCACCGGGACGGATTATTGCGGTTTCAGCACACGTTCCCCACCAGAGCTTCCCGGTAAATCAATTTGTGCCTGGGAAGCGCTTTCAGTTCAAGACCGTAATGGCTTCCGCACCTCTCCCAAGGGGGTGTGGTCGAAATCATGTGTTAACCGGCGTGTAGTGCCGGGCACAACAGGGAGTATTAGAGCGTATGACATCCCAGCAGAAAAAAACTCCGGCCCGCCAGGGATTTAAGACCGGCGAGTCCATTGTTTACCCGGCTCATGGTGTTGGTCAGATCGTAGCGATCGAAGACCAGGAAGTTGCCGGCCATAAGCTTGAGCTTTTTGTTATCGACTTTGAAAAAGACAAGATGCGCCTCAAGGTGCCGGTCGCCAAGGCTGTCAGCATTGGTATGCGCAAGCTGTCCGAGACCGATTATGTCGAACGTGCCCTGAAAGTCGTGCAGGGTCGTGCACGCGTAAAGCGCACCATGTGGTCGCGCCGCGCGCAGGAATATGATGCAAAGATCAATTCCGGCGATCTGATTATGATTTCTGAAGTTGTTCGTGATCTGCATCGTGCTGACAATCAGCCGGAGCAGTCCTATTCCGAGCGTCAGCTTTACGAAGCAGCGCTGGATCGCATGGCGCGCGAAATCGCTGCCGTGAACAAGCTTTCCGATACGGAAGCAGTTCGCCTTATCGAAGCAAATCTTGCCAAGAGCCCGAAACGCACCAAGGCTGATGCCGAAGGTGAAGTGGACGGTGATGAAGTCGAAGCAGCGTAATAACGCCTGCATTCTTTTCTAAAGAGCCCCGCTGATGTGGGGCTTTTTATTTTTCTGCATAGAGCACCGTGCGCCTCGCGTCTTCCAAAAATAATTCTTATTTTCGGACTGATGAGAGGGGGGTGGATACTTGCCCAAGCGGCTTGTCTCTCTATTTTCATAGAATGTCAGATATTTATAGCACTTCGGATGGAACCGGAGGGTTCTTCTTGCGTTATTATCAAACCAGCTCTGAGCGGGTTTGTTTTGTGGCGTAGCAATCTGGCCTCAGAGCAGGTCTGTAAAAGACGTTTTGAACGAACGAAAAATGTTTGCTTAATCCCTTTTTAGGGCTGGTATCGTTTCCGTTTCGGGTTTCAGACTTCTCTGGAACATCGCAGCCAGAACAGGAGAGCCAGATGAAGCAGTCATCCATGAGCAGTTCCTCCATCGTTCCGCCAACTCGTTTGCCGATTCCGGCGTGCGGTCTTCAAGCGCCTGCTGCGTCCTCGCAGTCGATGATCCGCAATGCGATGTCAGCGCCTTATCTTGAACGAGAAGAAGAACGCGACCTCGCCATCCGCTGGAAAGATAACAAGGATCAGGAAGCACTTCATCGCATCACGGCCTCGCATATGCGACTGGTGATTTCGATGGCCGGACGGTTTCGTAAGTTCAAGCTTCCGATGAGCGATCTGATTCAGGAGGGCTATGTTGGATTGCTTGAAGCGGCTGCGCGCTTTGATCCTGAGCGCGAAGTTCGTTTTTCCACCTATGCATCATGGTGGATAAGGGCGTCCATGCAGGATTATATCCTGCGCAACTGGTCTATCGTGCGCGGTGGGACGAGTTCGGCTCAGAAGTCGCTGTTCTTCAATCTGCGTCGCCTGCGTTCGAAGCTTGCGCAGGAAGATGAGACCATGAGCAAGGCAGAAATTTACCGCCAGATCTCGACGCAGCTTGGCGTATCAGCGAGTGATGTCGAAGTCATGGACAGCAGACTTTCAGGGTCTGATAGTTCGCTTTCGGCGTCAATCGGTAATGATGAATCGGGCACCTCCACCCGTATGGATTTTCTTGTCGATGACCATCCCTTGCAGGATGAGGTCGTTGAAAGCACGATTGATATGGAACGCCGTGTGGGTTGGTTGCGCACCGCGCTTCATGCGCTTAACGAGCGTGAATTGCACATCATCCGACAACGGCGTCTGGGCGATGATGGCGTGACACTTGAAGCACTCGGCGAAAAATTGGGAATCTCAAAAGAGCGTGTTCGGCAGATTGAAAGCCGCGCCATGGAAAAGCTTAAGCTGGCGCTGCTTGATCAGCATGAAATGGCAGCCTATCAGGCATAGACTTTTTACGGATGTCTTTATCCCAAAACCGGGTCCCACTTTGGGGAGACATACGCTAATCGCGGCTGCCTTCAAGGCGCGATGACCAGTCTTCGACCTTGCGGTTTTCCAGACGGCGGATGGCATAGCGCTTCCAGCCGTCGGCAAGGTGCGCAAGGTTGGCCATCCGTGCAAGTTCGTCATAATTAAGCATATCGACGTAGAGAAGATGCCAAACCCGGTGCAACGTCCATTCTGGGGAAAGGCGTTCGACACGCGTTATCGTGTCGTCAGCGCTGACCACACCTTCTTCCAAAACCCGATAATACCAGCCGGTGCGTCCGGTTTTTTGCACGCGGGTTGCCATGTCCGGTACATCGAAGCGCGCATTGAGTTTCCAGCAGGGCTGCCTGCCCTGTGACACCTCAACCAAAGCTGTTCCCAAGCGAAAACGGTCGCCGATAGCAACATTATGTTCGGTCAGTCCGGTGGTTGAGATGTTCTCTCCAAAAGCGCCGGGCGCATCAAAACAGGGATGGTCGCCAATATCCTCGCGCCAGAGGGCATAATGATCGTGCGGATAATGGTGAATGGCCTTTTCGGGACCGCCGTGGACTTTTCTGTCGCCTTGCTCGTCGCATTCGAGGCCTTCGCGCAGCAAGCGAACAGGCCCCGATATAGGCTTCTTATCGATCCCGCTCGGTGCGGCACGCGGTCCTAGTGGGGCGATCTGGCCTGCCAGCAATGATTCAAGCATGACTTCCATTGACTTACTCGCTTATGATTTTGACGCGATCGCCCACAGATACAGTTGCGCCCGCAGGCATGGCGTTGAGCAGGCGGAACAGTTCAAGCTTGCGGGTTGTTCCCTGCATGCGTGCTGAAAGGCTGGCCATTGTATCCCCCGGCTTCACAGTCACCACGCGAATGCGCAAAGGTTTGATGGCTTGTTGCTCGGCTGCCGAAAGCAGGCGGAAGGATTGTGTTACGCTTTGCGATGCAGGCATGAGTGCATTGCTGCCCTTTGGCGCTGCTGTCAGAAAGCGATAGACCTTGTTGTTGGCACCGATCACCACAATGTCGAATTGCCAGCGATCGGCACTCGCGCGCGCGGTTGCCGCAGGCAGGCCGTTGATCGTGATGGCGCGGATTGAGCTTTCATCTAGGCCCGTCACCCAGCCCGATTTGATATAATCGGTAAGGCTGGAGCCTGCAGGCAGCGATGCGCCGTCAAAGCGGATTGCCACTTCGCCCGGTCCACTGGCCATGACGGCATTGGCCGAATTGTCAATGGTGAAGCCGGCCGGCGCGGTAAAGGTTACGCCGAGCTTTGGATGGATGAAGGTCTGTTCGCGCACATAGCCTTCATTGGGCGAATCGCCATAGAGCAGGCCATCAATGCCGTTGAGGAAGGAATCGCGATCCGTTGTGCCAACGCCCGGCGCGCCAATGCGGCGCGCGTGTCCGAGCGCCAGCTGAATGCGTTGTGGCGTTGCAGGGTGGCTTGCGAGAAAGTCGAGGCTCGCATCGGTGGCACCAGAGACAGACCGGAAATCTGTGTAAGCTTCCATCGATTGCAGGAAGCGTGCGGAAGCGAACGGGTCATACCCCGCTTCACCGATCATTTTGATGCCGATGGCGTCGGCTTGCAGTTCCTGATTGCGCGAGAACTGCGCAAGGCGGAGTTTGCCGCGAATGGTTGCTTCACGACTTGCATTTTCATTGTGCAGAACTTCTGTGGCGACCCGCCCGGCAATTGCTGTTTCTGCCTCTTTCTCCTGACGAAGAATACCGTGATTGGCGACCACGTGGCCCATTTCATGGGCGATAACGGCTGCGACTTCGGATGAGTCGTTGGCAAGCGCCAGCAAACCGCGTGTTACATAAAGAAACCCGCCCGGCAAAGCGAAGGCATTGATGTTGGGGCTGTCGAGGATTGTGATGCGATAGGTCTGATCCGGCTTGTCGGAAACCGTTGTGAGATTGCCGACGATCTTGGCGACCATGCGCTCCAGCTTCGGGTCTTTATACTCGCCGCCATAAGTGGCGAGGATGCGCGGATGCTGCTGCGCGCCGATTTGCGCCAGCCGGTCGTTGCGCGTGACGTTTTCAACGGTGACCGGATTGGACGATGGCTGAAGGCCGAGATCCTTGCTCGAATTGAACGACTGGCAGCCCGAAATCAAGGCAATCGCCAGCAAGCCAAGACCAATGGCTGGTTTCCGCCAATTGCGCTGTGTCCGTTCTGGCAGGGGGACTGGAAGGCACAGGGAGGCCCGGGCACGGGTCTGTTGACGGATCAGTATTTTATCCTCGCAATGAATGGGCGTCGATGTCGTGGCATAAATTTAGCCGCTCACTGAATTGCCTACAAGAAGCTGATCAGTGTTCAAAGCGTTCTTTAAGCCGATTGCGAACAAAATATGTCCACTGCCGTAACTCTATTTGAGCTTTGGCGTCTGTGCACCGATATAGTGCTTCAAAGCTTCGGGTCCAGATGGCGAGAGTAATTCATGGGCAGGCCCTTGTGCGGAAATCCGGCCATTGTCGAGAAACAGCAACAAAGCATTGAGATAGAGTGCGTCTTCTGGCGTATGTGTAACCATCAGCACCGTCATTTTGTTTTCTTCATGCAATGCACGCACAAGATCAAGCATCTGATGGCGTAGTGCGGGTCCAAGGGAAGCAAAGGCTTCGTCCAGCAACAATACCGGTCTTGCGCGCACCAGAGCGCGTGCGATAGCCACCCGCTGACGTTCGCCACCCGAAAGCGCTTCGGGTTTGCGGGTCTCTTTGCCTTTAAGTCCCACGCGTTCCAATGCAGTTGCGATTGCGTCCCGATCCTGTTGGTTCAGCTTCAGATTGGGAGAACGGCCAAGCCCGACATTCTGCTCGACGCTTAGATGTGCGAAAAGATTATTCTCCTGAAAGACCATTGAAACGGGCCGGGATGCAGGCGGCAGATCGGTAACATCAAGATCGCCGATCAAAATCTGCCCGATTTCAGGTTTTTCAAATCCTGCAATCAGATTGAGCAGTGTGGACTTTCCCGAGCCGCTGGGGCCGACAATGGCCGCAATTACGCCGCCCGGTATGGTCGCGTCGAAATGCATTTTGGTTTCGCCATAGCTGAAATATAGATCGCGAAGCCTGATGTCGGCTTTGACATTCATAGAAGCGGCGTTTCCTTTCGCGAGGCAGCACGATCTGCAATCATCATCAGGCCAAGACATAAGATTCCGAGGATCAATGCAAGGCCTGCTGCGTCGAATGTGCGGTAGCTGCCCATACGCTGGAACAGAAGATAAGGCAGCGTTAACAATGCATCGCTGCCGAAAAGTGCGATGGTGCCGAGATCGCCCAGCGAAAGCGCCATGGCAAAGGCAAAGGCCATTCCGAAGGGTTTTTGAATGGATGGCCAGTCGATCAGTTTCAGCCGGTTGAAGCCTGTGATGCCAAGCTGTGCACAGAGCCTGTTGTGGCGCGCAGCCGCTGTGTCCCATGAAGGTCGCAGCAGGCGCACGGCAAACGGCATGGCCATCGCGGCATTGACTGTTATCACCATCAACGGAGCCATCAGGAAGGGATCTGTGAAATGGCGCAGCAAAATGAACCAGCCCGCACCCAGAACGATGGGCGGCATGACCAGAATGAGGCTTGCGCCTGTGTCAAAAAGCCCGGCAAGGCGCACGCTCTTTGTGGCCTCGCGTGCGATGACCAGGGAGAGGGAGAGGATGACAGAGAGGAGGGCTGCTGAAAATCCAAGTGCCAGACTGGTGCTGATTGCTCGCCAGACGGTCTTCTCCCTCAAAAGCCCGACCAGATCGGCGGCAAGACCTGAAATGACGATGCCGATGACGGGAAGCGCGACATAGAGGAAGCCAATCGCAATGGCTGTGATATTGAAAAAGCGTTCTGGCACGGAGGGCTTCGCATAGCGTCTCGCGTTACGTGTAAGCGTAAAGCCTTCTTCCGATGGGCGTCCGGTCATGCGCAGGGCCAGCAAAATGAGAAGTGTCAGTGCAAGCTGTGCGAAGGTGAGAGCAACCGCGCGCGCCGGATCGAAATCGAAATGCAGGCTTTGGTAAATTGCAACTTCCAGCGTTGTGGCGCGTGGGCCGCCGCCAAGGGTGAGAACCGTTGTGAAGCTTGTGACGCAGAGCATGAAGATCAGACCGAACATGCCGGGCAGATTGCGCCGAATGACGGGCCATTCAATCAGGCGAAAGCGCGACGGGCTTCCCATGCCAAGTTGTGCTGAAAGCTTCCAGTAATCGGCGGGTATTGAGTCATAAGTCGCGAGAATGAGTCTGACAGCCAGCGGCATATTGAAAAACACATGCGCGATCAAAATGCCGGTGATGCCGTAAATATCGGGTGAGAGCGGATAGCTGCTTGCTTGCGAAAGCTGCGCAATAAAGCCGTTGCGCCCGTAAATGCTGGTGATGCCCAGCACCGTCACAAGGGCAGGCAAGGCGAGTGGCAGCGCGAAAAGGCGCAGGATCAGGCTTCGACCCGGAAAGTTTGATTCTGCATAAAGCGCCCGCGCTACCGGAATGGCAAACAGCACTGACAGCAGAGCCGATGCCGCAGCTTGCGTGAGTGTGAAACGGGCGACGCGCAGCAGATAACTGTCGAAATAGACATCCGTATCAAAGCCGCTGGCTTCTAATGCCAGCGCAAGAAGCGAACCACCGACCAGCACTGCAAGAAAGCCAAGCGCCAGCATGCCAGCGAGTTGTTTTATCGCAGGCATGGTGTGAGCAGCGCTGGTTCTGGTCGGTGCTTTGATCATTTGCTTGAAGCGTCAAGCCATTCATCGACCCATGCCTTGCGGTTCTTTGCAACCGCGTCGGCTGGGATCAGAAGGGTCTTTTCAGGCTTCGGCAATGTGTCGAAAGCCGGTGCAAGCGGCTGCGAAGTCTTGCCTGCCGGATACATCCAGTTGGTTTCGGGAATCACATCCTGAAAGCCGGGGCCGGTCATGAACGCGAGAAATTTTTGTGCAAGCGGGTTTTTGGCGCCTGTTGTTGTCTGGGCAGCAAGTTCGATCTGAAGGTAATTGCCTTCAGGATATGCCAGTGCCTTATAGCGCTCGGTTTTCTCGGCAATCATGTGATAGGCAGGGGAGGTGGTGTAAGAGAGCACCATTGGTGCTTCACCTTTGGTGAACAGGCCATAGGCTTCCGACCAGCCCGGCGTCACTGTGAGAATGCGCTTCTGCAGCTTTTCCCATGCTTCGGCTGCCTGATCGCCATAGACCGATTTGATCCAGAGCAGAATGCCAAGGCCCGGTGTCGATGTGCGCGGGTCCTGAATGACGATTTTTTGCGACGGATCGCCTTCGACCAGCTCTTTGAGGCTTTTCGGCGGATTGGGCAGCTTCTCGGAATCATAGACAACGGCGAAATAGCCATAGTCATAAGGCACGAAAACATCGTCTTTGAAGTCGCCCGGCACTTTGACATTGGAAAGATCAATGCCGCTCGGCGCGAAATAGCCGGTGGCGCGCGCTTCGGTCGTCAGGTTCGTGTCGAGGCCAAGGACGATGTCTGCTTTGGTATTGCCGCCCTCAAGCTTGAGGCGATTGAGCAGGGCGACGCCATCAGCCGATGCAACCCATTCGAGCGTGCAATCGCATTCTTTCTCGAAGTTTTCCTTGACCTTTGGGCCGGGACCCCACTCGGAAACAAAGCTGTCATAGGTGTAGATGGTCAGCTTGTCTTTGGCGTGGGCAACATGCGCAAAGGCAAAAGCTGCGCTCAGCGACAGGGTAAGCAGAGATAAAAGCCGCATAACGGCATTCCTTTCTTTTATTCGAAAAGATTGAGCGCCGCTTGGGAAATCGGTCAGCATCTAATCCCTCCGCCGGTACAAACCGGATCAGGTTCAGCGGGTTAGCCGGTGTGCGGCTTCTCAGCCATTCTAAGAACGAATGGCACCCCGTTAGAGCACGGCAACAATAGATGTTTGCTTCAGGAAGGGCAAGGGTTCGCAATGCGGGCTTTCAGCTAGAATTTCCGCATGTTATGAGCGGTTTATGAGCACATTTGTCATTTTACTTGGCGGCGATCTCGTTGTCACGGATCGTCTGAAAAATCAGATTGCGGGAGCGCGCGTTCTTGCCGCCGACAGTGGCATACGCCATGCAGCGGAGCTGGGTGTTGAACCTGAGCTGTGGCTGGGGGACTTTGATTCCGCTTCTGAGGCGTTGAAAGAGCAGTATGCGCATATTCCGCAGAAGAGTTTTCCACGTGCCAAAGATATGACTGATGGCGAGCTTGCACTTTCGGAAGCTTTTGCGCGCGGCGCTGAGAAGGTCATTTTATGTGGGGCATTTGGTGGCCCGCGCACGGATCACACCTTGCTGCATCTTACGATGGCAACGGCGCAGGCCGCAGAGGGGCGGGATATTCTGCTTTCAAGCGGGGTCGAGGAAGCCTGGCCGGTTGTTAGGGGAGACTATGTTTATGATTTTCCCGATGGCACGTCTTTCAGCGTCGTGAATTTCTGCAAAGTCGAAGGACTTTCAATCACAAATGCAGAGTGGCCGTTAGACAACGTGACCCTTCCTTTTGGTTCTTCATGGACGGTTTCCAATATTGTGCGTGGAACTCTTTGCGTTTCCGTGCGTTCAGGACTTGCGATACTTGTAGCCAACTTGAATGAGGGGGCTGATCTTTACTATGGCTGCTAACCTTACCAATTGAAACCGCTTGACGCTGACGAGCGAAACGTATTGTAAATAGCCTCAGCGGGAATTGTCCGCCTTGCGCCGAAATTGGGGACGCAAAGTCGGTGTTGGTGTAACTCTATTAGGAGATTGTTTCATGAAGTCACGTCTTACCATGATTGCAATCGTCGGTGCGCTTGCGTTCTCAACGGCAGCATGCACGACGAATGAACAGCGTACTGCCGGCTATGGTGTTGGTGGTGCAGCTCTTGGTGCACTTGCTGGCGGTGCTATCGGCGGCAATGGCCGTGGTGCTCTGGCTGGCGCTGCGATCGGTGGCGTTGCCGGTACGCTTCTTGGTGCAGCACAGACCCGTAATGGTGTTCAGTACTGCCGTTACCGCGACAATTACGGTCGCGTTTACGAAGCACCTTGTAACTAAGCTGACCGTTTAGCGGTTTCGAATTCAAAAGCAGGCCGGGTTAACCCGGCCTGTTTGCTTTTTTGGCCTTATCATTTGACAGAATGCGTTTTGTCCCCGACAAGCAGGGCAGAAATTTCAACGGCATTTTTCAAAGAGAACCATGGCACCTCCGCTTCTTCGCCTCGATCAGATCAAGCTTACCTTTGGCGGCACGCCGCTTTTGGAAGATGCAGCCCTTTCGGTGAGTGACGGTGACCGCATCGCGCTGGTCGGACGCAATGGTTCCGGCAAATCCACCCTGCTTAAAATTGCCGCTTCTATGGTCGAAGCAACCTCCGGCGAAATTTACAAGCATCCGGGTGCCACCATCCGCTATCTGCCGCAGGTGCCCGATCTTGAAGGCTTTGCCAATGTCCGCGCTTATGTGGAAGCAGGTCTTGGACCAACAGACGATCCGCACCGCGTGACCTATCTGCTGGAACATCTGGGCTTGACTGGCGAGGAAAAGCCCGATCATCTTTCTGGCGGGGAAGCGCGTCGCGCAGCCCTTGCCCGCGTGATTGCTCCGCAGCCGGATGTGCTGCTGCTTGACGAGCCGACCAACCATCTCGACCTGACGACCATTGAATGGCTCGAAGATGAGCTGCGCCAGATTCGCTCAGCCATTGTTCTGATTTCGCACGACCGCCGCTTTCTGGAAAATGTCAGCCGCTCGACAGTCTGGCTTGATCGCGGCATCACCCGCCGTATCGATCAGGGCTTTGGGCATTTTGAGGAATGGCGGGACAAGGTTCTTGAAGAAGAAGAGCGTGACCATCACAAGCTTGGGCGTCAGATTGCGCGCGAGGAACATTGGCTGCGCTATGGCGTGACCGCACGCCGCAAGCGCAATATGCGCCGCCTCGGTGAGCTGCATTCCATGCGCGCCGATTTCCGCGATCATCGCAAGGCGCAGGGTACAGCTGTTCTGACGGCCAGTGATTCCAAGGAATCGGGCAAGCTGGTGATTGAAGCGAAGAAGCTTAACAAGGCGTATGGCGAGCGTGTTCTCGTTCATGATTTCTCGATCCGTGTGCAGCGCGGTGATCGTATTGGTCTTGTCGGACCCAATGGGGCTGGCAAGACGACGCTTTTGTCGATGCTGACCGGCAAACTCGCACCCGATTCAGGCACGTTGCGTCTTGGCGTTAATCTGGAAATGGCTGAGCTTGATCAGAAGCGCGAAAGTCTGAACCTTGATGATACGCTCGCGCATTATCTCACTGATGGGCGCGGTGAAAACCTCGTGGTCAACGGCGAACAGCGTCATGTCGTTTCTTATATGAAAGACTTCCTGTTCCAGCCCGAACAGGCGCGGACGCCAATCCGCGAACTGTCCGGCGGTGAGCGGGCACGCCTGATGCTGGCGCGCGTTCTGGCGCGGCCTGCCAATCTTTTGATCCTCGACGAGCCGACCAACGATCTCGACATGGAAACGCTTGATCTGTTGCAGGAGCTGGTTTCCGGTTTTCCGGGGACCGTCATTCTTGTCAGCCACGACCGCGATTTCCTTGATCGCACTGTGACGTCTGTGATCGCGCCGGAAGGTGATGGCAACTGGCTCGAATATGCCGGTGGCTATGCCGATATGATGGCGCAGCGTAAGGAACAAGCGCTGGCACGACGCAACGTCAAAACGGCGACCGCTGGCACTGATAACAAGGGTAGTGAAGCGCCGCAGGCCAAGCGTGATGAAAAGCGTAAGCTTTCCTATAAGCAGAAATTCGCGCTCGAAACCTTACCCGGCAAAATGGATGCGCTTGCGAAGGAAATCAGCGTGCTGGAAGGCAAGCTTGCCGATCCGCAGCTTTATGCCAAAGACCCGACACTGTTTGCGAAAACGGCCGATCTTCTTGAAAAGAAGCGCAACGAAAACGCAGCCATGGAAGAAGAATGGCTGGAGCTGGAGATGTTGCGCGAGGAAATCGAGGGATAATTATTATCCCTCGAAAACTCTCTAAGCGCTCGCTTTGTCGAGCAGGGCAATCGCATCAGCATCCAGCTTGATCTGTGCGGCATCGAGCAGCTCATTAAGCTGGGTGAGGCGCGTGGCGCTGGCAATCGGGGCTGTGACGGAGGGGCGTGCAATCAGCCAGGCAATGGCGATTTGTGCTGGTGTGGCGTCATTGGCACAGGCTACCTGATCAAGTGCTGCAATAATCCGCGACCCGCGATCTGTCAGGTATTTTTCAACCGTTTGACCGCGCGCACTTTGACCAAGATCATCTTTTGAGCGGTATTTGCCCGTCAGAAAGCCGGAAGCCAGCGAATAATAATTGATCACGCCCAGATCATTGTCGCGGCAGATCGCTTCAAGACCATCTTCAAAAACGGCTCGGTCATAGAGATTGTAAAGCGGCTGCAGGGTTTCATAACGCGGCAGGCCATGCTGCTTTGCAACATCAAGCGATTCTGTCAGGCGTTCCGATGTCAGGTTGGATGCGCCGATTGCGCGCACTTTACCTGCCTTGATCAGCTCCTGATAGGTGCCAAGAACATCTGCAAACGGTGTCTCCGGATCATCCCAGTGTGACTGGTAGAGATCGATATAATCGGTCTGCAGCCGCTTGAGGGAGGCATCGACGGCTTTGCGAATATAGTTTGGTGAAAGGCCTTTTTCATTCGGCCCCATTTCGGAGCCAACTTTGGTGGCGATCACAACCTTGTGGCGCAGGCCGCGGGATTTCAGCCAGTTGCCGATAATGGTTTCGGATTCACCACCGGCATTGCCCGGCGCCCATGCGGAATAGACATCCGCAGTGTCGATAAAACTAAATCCTGCATCGACAAAACGGTCGAGAAGCGAAAAGGATGTTCCTTCATCGACCGTCCAGCCAAATACATTGCCGCCAAAACAAAGCGGCGAAACCTCGAGTTCAGTACGTCCGAGTTTTCTAAACTCCATGGACCCTATCCCCTTCCTGTATGTACGAATTCCGAAGAATTCGCAGGGCTTCGATTTCAGGAAGAAGAGCGGGTCAGGCGCATTGCGCCCTCAGTGTCAGCCCATGCCAAGTGCATCCATATAAAGCTGGAGCATGGCTTCTTCTTCCTGACGTTCATGGTCTTCTTTTTTACGCAGACGAATAATGGTCCTTACGACCTTGCTGTCAAACCCCGAACCCTTCAATTCCGCGTAAACTTCCTTGATATCGTCGGCGATGGTCTTTTTTTCTTCTTCAAGGCGCTCAATGCGCTCGATGAAGGCACGCAACTGGCCAACGGCAATCGTCTGGGCTTCGCTGGTAATATCGTCGCTCACGGGGGTCTCCAATTCAGCTCGATGATCAATGAGGGGCAACAGTGTTTCGTTACAGCAACAAAACACATGCCGAAAGTCGGACATGGTTTTCCTGCGAGTCGCAGGCGAAATTAAGGGGCTGTGGGGTCATAAAACCCTGTTTTATTGCCTTCCGGCTGTGGATAACGGGCAAAGCCTCAATCAATCGGTCCAGATCGGGAGCCGAAATGCCGGATTTCATGGATTTCCGGCATTGTGTTGATTTTCGCCAGCATTGGCGAAAGCCGATCCGCCCATTCAATGGCTCCAGCTTTATCAGCGATCAAATCCTGCCGCACCTCAATGAGCACATGCGCATAGCCACGCGCCGTCGCATGGCGATACATGGCATCGTTCTTGAGTGCGCCGTCATAGGGTTCGTTGTCGCCGACGATGAGGCCCGGCTCATCACGCAGCATGGAAAGAAGCGGTATCACTGCCCGCGGGTCAGAATCCCATAAAAGTCCTATATGCCATGGGCGATCCTTTCCACGCCAGTTGGGCGTAAAAGAATGGATCGAAACGATGAAGGGCGCTTTGCTGCTCTCAGTCGCGACACGCGCACTCATGGATGCAACGGCATCGTGATAGGGACGATAGAAACGGTCAAGGCGGATTTCGCGTTCTTCGGGCGACATTGGGTAATTGCCGGAAATCACCGCGCCATCCGACAATTGCATGATGAGTGTGGGATCGTCTTCGCCGCGATTGGGATCGATCAGCAGACGCGAAAAGCCTCCCATGACCGCTGGTGCATCAAGCTTTGCAGCCAATTGATGTGTCAGCTCCTCAACGCCGATATCATAGGCAATGTGGCGTTCGAACTCGTTTTTTGCGAGGCCGAGACTACCATATTCAACAGGCAAGTCGCGGCGGGCGTGGTCGGCTGTCAGAAGAAGACCGAGGCTGAGATTGCCGTCAACTTGATGGAAGGGTGAGAAGGACGGATCACATGACATGGGAGAGGCTTCTTGAATGGGATTTCTGTCATACATCGCAAGTCGTTTCAGCTCTGTCATGAGAAAGTCGCGATTGCAACGATCATTCTTAATTGAAAAGCGAAGCAGTTTTCAGAATGCGGCAAAGCTACGAATCTAATCGTTTAAATCGTGCTGAAATCGCATGCAGTTTGATTGGAAATGCTGTAACTGGTTGGTTCTCTCCGGGATTGCGTTGACATCAAAGGCGAAACTGCCGAAAAGAGAGCGACCGAAAGAGGATATCCTTGCGTGAGACAAAAGCGATTGCGGGCTGAAGGAGTTCGGCGAATGCGACTTCCATTGTTTTTGGGTTTATTTTCCAGTGTGCTTGTTGGTGCTCTGGGTATGACTTCTCTGGAAGCGCGGGCCGATTTTCGAGTGTGTAACTCAACTCAAAACCTTGTTGGTGTTGCGATTGGCTATCGGGCCAAATCCGGCTGGGTGACTGAGGGCTGGTGGCATATTGACGGCTCAACCTGCAAGACGTTGCTCGAAGGGCCTTTGTCTTCACGCTATTATTATCTTTACGCTGAGGACTCTCAAAGCGGCGGTCGCTGGGAAGGCAAAGTGAATATGTGCGTTGCGGAAAAGGAATTCCGCATTACGGGCGTTCAGGATTGTTTTGCTCGCGGTTTTCAGCGCAACGGCTTCCAGGAATACGATACCGGGGAACAGTCGAGCTGGATGGTACAGCTCACGGATGAAACACCGTTAGAAAACTCTACAGTTACAGGAACGAATAACCCATGAAGCGCAACCGCAAGGTCAAGATTCTCGCCACACTCGGCCCGGCGTCTGGCGAAGAAGCCGTTATCCGTCAGCTTTTTGAAGCTGGTGCAGACGTCTTTCGTATCAATATGAGTCATGCCGATCATGACACGATGCGCACACTCGTAAAGCGTATTCGAAATGTCGAAAAAGAACTTGGCCGTCCTATCGGAATTCTGGCGGATCTGCAGGGGCCAAAGCTGCGCGTTGGCAAGTTCAAGAACACAAAGGTCACGCTTGTCGCAGGTCAGACCTTCACGCTCGATGACAATCAAGAGCCGGGTGATGAAACCCGTGTGTATCTCCCGCATCCGGAAATTCTGGAAGCGGTGGAGCCGGGCCATCGTCTTCTCATCGATGACGGCAAGCTGGAACTGATTGCCGAAGCCTGTGATGGCAAGTCTATTCGCTGTAAAGTGGTTGCCGGAACTAGCATTTCCGACCGTAAGGGCGTCAGCCTTCCAGACACCACGCTGGGTGTCGGCGCGCTGACCGAGAAGGATTACAAGGATTTTGAGGCCGTTCTCAAGGAAGAAATCGACTGGGTTGCCCTGTCGTTTATTCAGCGCCCTGAAGATTTGATCGAAGCCCGCAAATTCTCTGGCGGCAAAGTCAGTCTCATGTCGAAGATCGAAAAGCCGCAGGCTGTGACCCGTCTTGATGAGATTATTGAGCTTTCTGACGCGATCATGGTTGCCCGTGGCGATCTGGGCGTTGAAATGCCGCTGGAAAGTGTGCCGGGCATTCAGAAGCAGATGATCCGCAAAGCCCGCCGCGCCGGTAAGCCGGTTGTGGTTGCAACGCAGATGCTTGAATCGATGATCACCGCACCGGTGCCAACCCGTGCCGAAGTGTCAGACGTTGCAACGGCTGTGTTTGAAGGTGCGGATGCCGTCATGCTTTCGGCAGAATCAGCTTCCGGTCAGTATCCGGTTGAAGCTGTGGCGACGATGAACCGTATCGCGGAAAAAGTTGAGCGTGAGCCGACTTATCCGGGTATTCTGGACGCACAGCGTGCAATTCCAGAGCCAACGGGTGCAGATGCGATTTCGCTTGCTGCACGCCAGATTGCTGAAACGCTGAATCTGTCGGCAATCGTCACCTATACGGCTTCCGGCACCACTGGTCTTCGTGCCGCGCGTGAGCGCCCACGTACCCCGATTATCGCGCTTTCGCCGGTGGTTGATACTGCGCGTCGTCTTTCGGTCGTCTGGGGTCTGCATTGCGTTGTGACCGAAGATGCGCATGATTTGGAAGATATGGTTGATCACGCGTGTCAGGTCGCTTTCAAGGAAGAGTTCGGCAAGGCTGGTGATCGTTTGATCATCACCGCAGGCGTGCCATTTGGAACGCCAGGCGCAACCAATCTCCTGCGCATTGCCTATATTGGCGCTGACGGTCAATCGACAGATTAAACCGGCGGCCTTCGGTTTCCGGTGGCCTGCAAATGGCGTGGTTTTTCGTTTCCGGTGCTCACGTACTTTAAGTACGCTGCGCGCCGGGTCTCAAACCTCACCATTTTCGCCGCACCATAATCCCGAATCCCACCCAGTTTTGGGTGAGCCTTATAGATACGAAAAAACGCGCTTCTTTCGGAGCGCGTTTTTGTTTGGTCGATTGTCAGAGAATCAGGTGCGGGTGTCGCTAAGTTCTTCTGTCAGATCGAGGAAATTCTTCTGCGCATCACGCATCATCGGATTAACCTCAAGCGCCTTCTCATAGGCCTTTAGAGCCTGCTCCTTGAGGCCGCGAGCGCGCAGAATATCGGCCATGCCGGTCAAGGCGCCATAATGGCGTGGCTCAAGCTCCAGTGTGCGATTGATGTCATACATCGCATGCGCATAGTCATTGCGCAGATAATAGACCGTCGCACGACGGTTCCATGCTTCTGCATAGTCCGGGTTGATCGCGATGGCTTCATTCAGGAAATCAAGCGCTGATGTATAGCGCTTTTCGAGCATGGCGTTGCTCGCCCACTGCAGCAAAAGATCGACCGTTGCGCTGCCGGATTGCTGCCAGATCTGATTGATTTGAATAGTGAGGCGACGGGCTTTGGTCTCATCGGATGTGCGCTTGAGTTCGGCAAACAGCTTGTTGAGGCGCTCTTCCGGCGTTTGGTCGGCTTGATTTTGTTCTTTGGGAGCGGGCTTCTGGTCGCCGTCTGTGCCGATTTGCACCGGCGTTATCGGTGCTGTCGGTGAGGGATTTGTTTCGGCATAAGCCAAAGACGCACTTAACATTGCGGTAAGTGCGATTGCTATCGAGAGCGAAGATGTGTTCAGATATGCAAAAACGTTCCGCATGCGTATAACTTTCATTATACGCGGCGGAACGTCAAATGCAAAATCAGAAATAAGATTAGCCCTGACGTGCCTTAAAGCGCGGAGCAGTCTTATTGATGATGTAAACGCGGCCCTTGCGGCGAACGAGCTGGCAGTCACGATGACGAGCCTTGAGCGCCTTGAGCGAATTCTTGATCTTCATGTCAATCACCGGTCTTGGTTGGCCCATCGACAGGACATGCCGCCGGGCTGCATAAAAACAGGCGCCCAAGGCGCCAATTGGTTACAGGCAGTATTCCTGCCCGAAGGGTTGGCCGAAATACACAATATTTCAGCCAAATGTCAACTGCTGCGCCGCAGATTCACGAAGCTGGACTCGGAAAATCTTGCCGCAGGGGCTGTTCATAGAGGAATCTGCCCGATTCCTCTGTGAAGTTTAGTTTACACGGGGCTTTATGCGGGTGACATGACCCATCTTGCGGCCCGGACGGGCTTCTTTTTTGCCGTAGAGGTGCAGCACGGCATTCGATTCTGTCAGAATCGCCGGAAGGTTCTCTATATCATCGCCAATCAGATTCTCCATGACGCAATCCGAATGGCGCACCGTATCGCCAAGCGGCAGGCTTGCCACCGCACGAATGTGCTGCTCGAACTGCGAGATGGCACAAGCGGCTTCCGTCCAGTGGCCTGAATTGTGCACGCGTGGCGCAAATTCATTGGCAAGCAGCGTGCCGTCCGCGAGCACGAAGAATTCGAGACCAAGCACGCCGACATAATCAAGTGCATGCAGAAGCTTTGAAGCCGCCTGGCTTGCAGCATCGGCTGTCTCAGCTGAGATTGAAGCTGGAACGGTCGAGGTTGCGAGAATGCCGTCCTTATGAACGTTCTCGGCGATGTCAAAGATTGAAACATTGCCGGCGCGATCACGAGCTGCGATCACAGAAACCTCACGTTCAAAAGCGATGAAGCCTTCAAGAATTGCCGGCGCGTGTTTGATTGCCTCAAGGGCTGCACGCACTTCATTCTCATCAAGTGAAGTCAGACGAACCTGACCTTTGCCATCATAGCCAAGGCGGCGGGTTTTCAGAATACCGCGCTCACCCAGTGCACCAAGTGCGGCAATGAGTGATTCTTCATCGTCAACCAGACGCCAAGGCGCTGTCTGGATGCCGCTTTCATTGAGGAACTGCTTTTCGGTGAAGCGATCCTGTGAAATCTCAAGCGCTGCCGGAGGCGGGAAAACAAGCGCCGATTCTGCGAGCTTGTCGGCTGCGGATACAGGCACGTTTTCGAATTCATAGGTGATAACGTCAGAGGTTGCTGCAAGCTCAGCAAGAGCTGCCGGATCGTCATAGGCTGCAATGATCTGGCGGTTTGCCACCTGTGCCGCCGGGCAATCTGCCTGTGGCTCCAAAATGATTGTTTCATAGCCAAGGCGGGCTGCTGCCATGGCGAGCATACGGCCCAACTGGCCACCGCCGATAATGCCGATTGTTGATCCGGCTTTTAATGCGGAATGTGCCATATCAAACCTCGTTGGATGGGCGTTCAGCAACGCTTTCGGTTTGCGCTGCACGCCACTCATCAAGACGGGCCGCAAGTGCGTTGTTGTAAAGAGCCAGCACGGCTGCTGCGAGGAGCGCTGCATTGACGGCACCGGCGCGACCAATCGCCAAGGTGCCGACCGGAATACCGGCTGGCATCTGCACAATGGACAGGAGCGAATCCTGGCCGGAAAGCGCTTTTGATTGTACTGGAACGCCAAAAACCGGGAGAGGGGTCATGGCTGCGGCCATGCCAGGAAGGTGCGCCGCACCGCCTGCACCAGCGATCACGACCTTGAAGCCTTCAGCCTTTGCACCTTTGGCGAAAGCGACAAGGCGGTCCGGCGTGCGGTGTGCGGAAACGATGCGTGCGTCAAAAGAAATGCCCAGCGCCTCCAATGTGTCTGCTGCATGACGCATGGTTTCCCAATCGGATTGGCTGCCCATGATGATGGCGACGTCTGCATTCACACTCATTGATCTTTCCTGCTTCTATTGAAAAACAAAGCCGGGCAAATCCCGGCTATAAACTTTTTGTGATCAAAGGATCAGGCGATGATGTCAGGAATGACCTGATCTTCCATTTCCTGCAGCTTATCCTTGATGGCGAGTTTTTTCTTTTTCATGCGCTGAATGCGCAGCTGATCGCAACCCACCTGCATCATGGCATTTATGGCTGCATCGAAATCCGCGTGTTCCTGTTTCAGACGTGCGACGGCCAATCTGATTTCGGCCTGTTCCTGATCGGACATGCGGTTTGCCCCATATTGTTCCAGAATGATATTACGGGCCGCACCAGATTGGGGCAGACCCGTTTCAAGCAAAGCCTTTATCACATTTTTTGTGATTGGAAAATGCTACCAAAACAAATTCGACTTTAGACCAAACTCATGCCACAGTGTCACTGTTCTGTCATGAATAACGGTTGCTGTATGAACTGTTGAATGGCAGCCGGGACTGCGTAACTGGCCCGGATAGCAGGAGGTGTGCCGGGCGTTTGCGCAGGTGAGAGCGGATAGAGCCATTTGTTGGCAAAACGCGACATGGCTCTGTCCTTTGAGTAACCAATCAAAGGAGAAATGATGATGGCTATCGAGTCCCATCTTGCCACGCTCGAACAGAAGCACGGCGCTTTGGAAGAGGAAATCTCCGAGGCTTTAGCGTCACCGGCAACTGATGATCTGCATGTTACTTCTCTTAAGCGCAAAAAGCTGGCTCTCAAGGAGCAGATTGAAAAACTAAAAACGCAGGTAACCCGTCATTAATTTGGGTTTGTTTGAACGGCAGTAGGGACCGCAATTGGTGAGGATCAAAAGGGTTTATACTGCCAGACTTCTGGTCTAACGATGTTGGCGGCTGCGTGTCAGCCGCCGCGCATCGCCATTTAAGAAGATCTTTTTGACAAGGCAATCCTGTTCAAAAGCATCGTAAAAAGCAGCGAATATTCGCTGCTTTTTTATTGTCAGCCTTCCACTTCGGCACGCGGGTCCAAATTCATGGCTTCAGGGGTGGCGCTTTTGACCGAAGGCATGCTTTTGAACTGTTCTTTTTCGTCCTTGGGTACCGATGCCCGCTTGCGTGAGCGGAACAGCGCATAGGCCGTAATTGAAATATGCGAGAGCGCGGTGATGGCAAAAAGCCCGGACGGCCAGAAGATGTCCATCGCGGCAGCAGCCAGCAGAGGCCCGAGCATGGTGCCAAAGCCGTAAAGCAGCAACAAGCCACTCGATACTTTGACAAAGCTTTCCGAGCTCGCATGGTCATTTGCATGGGCAACCGCAACGGGATAGAGCGCGTAGGCCAGAGCGCCGTAGCAGCCGGTCATGATGATGATCACGGTGCCGTTGGATGGAGCGATGATGAATGCCAGCAGCCCGACAAGCGCAGCGAGGGATGCGACACCTGCCAGAACATAGCGTCGGTCGATGAGGTCTGAAATGCGCCCGACAGGAATTTGCATAAGCGCGCCGGCAGCAATGGTGACGCTGACCATGAGCGCGATTTCGGTTGTGGAAATGCCGGATTTTGCACCGAAAACTGCGCCAAGCGTGCCCCATGCGCCATTGGCAATGCCGATCAGGATACAGCCAACGAAAGCCGCGGGGGAGTTTCGGTAGAGCGCTTTGAGATCAAGCTGAACTTCCGTAAGCGGCTTTGGACTGACCGCCGTTGACATGGCGGTCGGGATCAGCGCGAGACAGAAGAGAATGCCGGTCACCATGAACAGATGATCGGAACGAATGTCGCCATTTGCCACCATCATCTGGCCACTCATCGTGGCACCATAGTTGACCATCATATAGAGGCCGAAAATCTTGCCGCGCGATTCATTGGTGGCACGCTCATTGAGCCAGCTTTCGATGACCATGAATGCGCCTGCCATCGAGAAACCGGTGAAGGTGCGCAGAATGATCCACGAAATTGCATCAATATAGATGCCGGATAAAAGTGCGATAATGGCCGCGGAGGCTGCAAAACATCCGAATGCACGAACATGGCCGACACGGCGCACGAGGCGCGGGGCGAAAAGGCAGCCTGCAACAAAGCCACCCGCCCATGTGGTGCCGAGCATACCAAGAGATGCAACGGAGAAGCCTTCAAGTCCGCCGCGCAGTGGCAGAAGCAGGCCATGCAGGCCCGAGGCCATTAAAAGAAAGGCTGTGCCGCAGAGCAGCGCCAGAACCTGAATGTAAATACGCAAGATCACGTTCCCGGGATTTTATGAAGCCGCATGAAAGCGGCCTCGTTTGATCGTTATGAGACGACATATCAGCGAAAAAGCGCCTCGGCGGCAGCCCGGCTGTCGCCCTTTTTCAGCCTTTCGACTTTCAGACGCTCAATTTCGGATTGCAGCAAAGCGATGTGCTGATCAATCTCTCTCAGAGATAACACAGACAGTTCCTCATCGCTCAGAACCACACTCTTGCGCGGTTGTCCTGCATCTTCATCGATACCGCTCATGGCCTTCCTCCGGAGTCTATGGCGTGTCTATAAAGACAAAAAAGATTTAACACCTTGAATCTTCGCATATATATTTTCAAAAATCGATGATGAATTATTCTCAAATGCGAAGCGTACTCTATGTGGAGTGCTCTTTGATGAGAAATTCGAACAGGGGTCAGACCATGACAACACAATTGCCTTCCCAGATGACTGCAATCGAAATTGCGCAACCGGGTGGAGCGCATGTGTTGCGCCCTACCGAACGGGCTGTGCCAAAGCCACAAGCGGGGGAAATTCTGGTTCGAATTCGTGCGGCTGGTGTCAACCGGCCCGATGTTTTGCAGCGCCAGGGCAGCTACGCTCCGCCACCCGGCGCATCGGATATACCGGGGCTTGAGATCGCCGGTGATGTCGTGGCTCTGGGTGAAGGCGTTGAGCGCTATCGCATTGGTGATCAGGTTGTCGCGCTGCTTGCCGGTGGCGGTTATGCAGAATATGCAACGGTGCATGAAACCAACGCCCTAACGCTGCCTTCCGGCTATGGTTATCGCGAAGCTGCGGCAATTCCAGAAACCTTTTTCACAGTCTGGCATAATGTGTTTGAGCGCGGTGGATTGAAGAAAGGCGAGACCTTGCTCATCCATGGTGGATCATCAGGCATTGGAACGACGGCCATCCAGCTTGCAAAGGCCTTTGGTGCGCAGGTGATCGTTACGGCAGGCTCAAAAGATAAATGTGAAGCCTGCACAAAATTGGGTGCGGACCGGGCCATCAATTATCGTGAAGAGGATTTTGTGACGGTGGTTAAAGAGATAACGGGCGGCAAAGGTGCCGATGTTATTCTCGATATGGTGGGTGGCGATTATGTTGATCGCAACTATAAGGCTGCCGCCGAAGACGGGCGCATTGTTCAAATCGCATTTTTGAATGGTGCCAAGGCGACTGCCAATTTCGCGATTCTGATGACCAAGCGTCTGACCCATACCGGTTCGACATTGCGCTCGCGTTCTGTCGCGTTCAAAGCAGGTATTGCGCGTGAACTGGAAGCGAAAGTCTGGCCGCTGCTGGAAGATCGACGCGTTGTGCCTGTCATGGATATGGTTTTTCCGCTTAAAGAAGCGTGGCGGGCACATGAGCGTATGGAAGGCAGTCAGCATGTTGGTAAAATTGTGCTGGATGTCGCCTGATTTCTTTTCACAAGAAGAGAACATGGGATGGCTTAACAGCAGTTTCTTGCTCTATGACCAAAAAAAATATATATAGGCCATGATTTCCCGGAATTTGTGGTTTTTCCCACGTCCCGCGCCACCGGAGCGGACGAACAGAAGGATTATATCTAATGGCCACCCAGCTTCTTATGCCGAAGGCAACGGCCGTCTGGCTCGTCGATAATACGGCTTTGTCTTTTGACCAGATTGCTGCTTTCTGCAAGCTGCATCCGCTTGAGGTGAAGGCAATTGCGGACGGTGAAGCTTCGCAGGGCATCAAGGGGCTTGATCCCGTTATCACCGGCCAGATTTCTCGCGAAGAAATTGCCAAGGGTGAGAAGGACCCATACCATCGTCTGAAGCTTTCCGACCCTAAGGTGCGTGTGCCGGAAGCCAAGCGCAAGGGACCACGCTATACGCCGCTTTCAAAGCGTCAGGATCGTCCCAATGCGATTCTCTGGCTGGTGCGTAACCACCCGGAATTGAAAGATGCGCAGATTTCCCGCCTGATCGGCACAACCAAGTCGACCATCGAACAGATTCGCAACCGCAGTCACTGGAATTCTGCCAATCTGACGGCCATGGACCCTGTGACGCTCGGCCTTTGCTCGCAGATCGATCTCGACCTTGAAGTTGATCGCGCAGCGCGCAACCGTCCGGCTGCTGAAACTGACAGCACATTGCTGCCGGCATCGGCCACGGAAAACTTCGATTACCGTGATGAAGCGCCTGAAGAAGAGGAGCTGGATGCGGACAAGGTTTTCGCAAAGCTGTCTTCGCTGAAGGGCTCGAACACCGACGAAGACGAAGAATAAGATTTCTTCGATTGAACAAAAAACCCGCCTGTCCGGCGGGTTTTTTTAATCCTTAAACGCGTTGTATTCACTCATTTCCATCAGTCGGTAAAAGTCAGCCAGTGTTTTTCCGCGTTCAGAGCGGAATGTGCGCCCGGCATTGCCCGCTGCAATGATGCGGTCTGTTCGAAATGTGCGGAAAGCATTGCGCAATTCGCACCAGCCAATCACCGTCCAGACCTTGCCCCAGAACCAAAGGCCAAGCGGACGAATGTCGCGCTCGCTTTCGCGCGCTTCAAGGTCGCGATAGCGGATATTGAGAACCTTCCCTTCATCGACAGCCCGTTCTACGGCATCAATGATGCGCCGTTCATCCACACTGATCGATGCAGACGGTGCATGGATTTGTGTGCTGGTAATGCGGGCGCGTTCTTCCTTGGGCAGCACGGCTTCAATCTTTACCAGCGCCTCCTCTGCGCCACGTGCCATCGAAACGCCGCCCCATGCACGGATCAGGCGTGCGCCTGCAACCAATGCCACGATTTCGTCGCGCGTAAACATCAGCGGCGGCAGTTCAAAGCCCTGCCTGAGAATATAGCCGACACCGGCCTCACCATCGATGGGAACGCCTGTTGATTGCAGGTCGGCAATGTCGCGATAGATGGTGCGTTCGGAAACTTCCAGCCGTTCGGCAAGCTGGCGTGCGGTGACAAGTCTGCCACCACGCAAGTGCTGAACAATCTGGAAAAGGCGGTCTGCGCGGCGCATTCCTGGCTTATTCTCCGTTACATTGTTTTGCTTTGCGCTGTTCCAGATAACGGTCTGGCCAACCCATATCCTTGCGCAGGTCGCTTGGGAGATTGTCGAGCGCGCGCTGTGTTCGTATGAAGCGTCGACGTTCGTCCTGCTTGCGCCTGTATTCCTTGAGAATTGCGAGCAGTGGTGCGATTGCGAATGCCATGGTGATCCCTCATCTTTGAGAATGCATTATGGCACAGACCTCCTGACAACTGTCTGTCAGGAGCGATCTTCACTCCTGTCTTTCTGACATGCGCGATCAGCGATTATTTTATCACGCCTTGAAGGGCGGTGCTGCTTTATAGCTCAGCGGCAAGCGGCCTCCATCTGCATAGATTGTCTGGCCGGTCACAAAGCTTGAATCGCTCGACGCGAGAAATGAAGCAATGGCAGCCATTTCAGATGGTTGACCGATTCTTCCCAAAGGCGTGCGTTCCAGTATCGCGTTTCGCGCGCCTGTATCGCTGTTTACGGCAGACAGCATATCGGTTTCGATGGACCCGGGGCCGATTGCATTAACGCGAATGCCCCATTTTGCGAGCGCTATTGCCATCGTACGTGTCAGCTGGTTCACGCCACCTTTGGATACGGAATAAGCAAGCTGGTCGGGCAGGCCGAATATCGCGTTGATCGACGACATATTGATAATGCTGCCAGCCTCGCCACCCGCTTCCACGCGTGCAACCATACGCTTTGCAACCGCCTGAGAGCAGAGAAACGCCCCTTTGAGATTGACGCGCATAACGCGGTCGAAATCGTCTTCTTTCAGATCGAGAAAATCTGCCTGATGTACGATGCCAGCATTGTTGACGAGAATATCGATCTCCCCAAGATTGGCCGTGGCATAAGTCAGCAGATTATGGATATCAAGTTTATCGGCGACATCGCAGGCAATCGAAAGAATGCGGCCATATTGTTCCAAGTCTTTGACGGCTTTCGTTGCCGCCGCGCCGTCAATATCTGACAAAACGACGCTTGCACCGTCCATAAGGAAACGCCTGGCAATGGCATAGCCAATACCGCGGGCAGCACCGGTGACAATTGCCACTTTGCCTTCTAATTGCATGGATCATTCTCCGATTTTTGCCGGAGAGTGGACCGGCGATTTTCGCCGGTCAAGACCATGCGGTGCGATAACAAACGTCAGGCAAAGGCCAGACCAATGTGCCGCTCACGCAAAGTGGCACCGATTTCGTCGAGAATCGCCGGATCATCGATGGTCGCGGGCATTTTCCACTGTTCGCCATCGGCGATTTTCTGAATCGTGGAGCGCAAGATCTTGCCGGAACGGGTTTTGGGCAAACGTTTGACCGTCAGAGCAAGCCGGAAAGCCGCCACCGGACCAATGGCATCGCGAATCATGCTCACGCATTCCTTTTCGACCTCTCGCGGGTCGCGGTCGATGTTGGATTTGAGAACGATAAAGCCGCAAGGCACTTGACCTTTTACGGCATCGGAAATGCCAAGCACTGCACATTCGGCAACATCTGGATGACTGGAGAGCACTTCCTCCATAGCACCCGTCGACAGACGGTGGCCGGCGACATTGATAATGTCGTCAGTGCGGCTCATGATGTAGAGATAGCCGTCTTCATCCATGTAACCCGCGTCGGCCGTTTTGTAATAGCCGGGAAACTCATGGAGATAGGCTTTGCGGAAGCGCTCATCGGCATTCCATAAAGTTGGAAGGCAGCCGGGCGGCAATGGCAATTTGATGAGGATATTGCCAAGCTGGCCACGTTCGACCTCATGGCCTGCATCATCGAGCACCTGAATATCATAGCCGGGCAGGCAGACTGCGGGTGAACCATATTTGGTTTCGAGCAACCCAAGACCGAGCGGATTGGCAACCATCGGCCAGCCGCTTTCCGTCTGCCACCAGTGGTCAATGACCGGACAACCCAGCAGGTTTTCCGCCCAATGGATCGTGTCTGGGTCGGCGCGTTCGCCAGCCAGATATGGCATAGCCAATACCGCGGGCAGCACCGGTGACAATTGCCACTTTGCCTTCTAATTGCATGGATCATTCTCCGATTTTTGCCGGAGAGTGGACCGGCGATTTTCGCCGGTCAAGACCATGCGGTGCGATAACAAACGTCAGGCAAAGGCCAGACCAATGTGCCGCTCACGCAAAGTGGCACCGATTTCGTCGAGAATCGCCGGATCATCGATGGTCGCGGGCATTTTCCACTGTTCGCCATCGGCGATTTTCTGAATCGTGGAGCGCAAGATCTTGCCGGAACGGGTTTTGGGCAAACGTTTGACCGTCAGAGCAAGCCGGAAAGCCGCCACCGGACCAATGGCATCGCGAATCATGCTCACGCATTCCTTTTCGACCTCTCGCGGGTCGCGGTCGATGTTGGATTTGAGAACGATAAAGCCGCAAGGCACTTGACCTTTTACGGCATCGGAAATGCCAAGCACTGCACATTCGGCAACATCTGGATGACTGGAGAGCACTTCCTCCATAGCACCCGTCGACAGACGGTGGCCGGCGACATTGATAATGTCGTCAGTGCGGCTCATGATGTAGAGATAGCCGTCTTCATCCATGTAACCCGCGTCGGCCGTTTTGTAATAGCCGGGAAACTCATGGAGATAGGCTTTGCGGAAGCGCTCATCGGCATTCCATAAAGTTGGAAGGCAGCCGGGCGGCAATGGCAATTTGATGAGGATATTGCCAAGCTGGCCACGTTCGACCTCATGGCCTGCATCATCGAGCACCTGAATATCATAGCCGGGCAGGCAGACTGCGGGTGAACCATATTTGGTTTCGAGCAACCCAAGACCGAGCGGATTGGCAACCATCGGCCAGCCGCTTTCCGTCTGCCACCAGTGGTCAATGACCGGACAACCCAGCAGGTTTTCCGCCCAATGGATCGTGTCTGGGTCGGCGCGTTCGCCAGCCAGATAAAGCGCACGTAATTTGGAAAGGTCGTATTGGCGTACAAAGTTGCCGTCTGCATCTTCCTTTTTGATCGCGCGCAAAGCAGTCGGTGCTGTGAACATCCCCTCCACGCCATGCTCGGCAATAATGCGCCAATAGGTGCCTGCATCTGGCGTTCCAATGGGCTTGCCTTCAAAGAGAATGCTGGTGGCACCGGCAAGGAGCGGCGCATAGACGATATAGGAATGGCCGACCACCCAGCCGACATCGGAAGCGGCCCAGAATACCTGTCCCGGGTCAATGCCGAATACATTTTTCAGCGACCAGGCAAGGGCGACCATATGGCCGCCATTGTCGCGCACGACGCCTTTGGGCTCACCCGTGGTGCCGGAGGTGTAAAGTATATAAAGAGGATCGGTTGCCGCCACAGGCGTGCAGGGAACATGGCGACCGCGGGCAGCATCAACCGCTGTGCGGTAGTCAATGTCACGGCCTTCCAGCGGCGTGTGCCAATGCTGGTCGCGCTGCAGAATGATGCAGTGGCTGACCTTATGATGCGCTGTTTCCACCGCCTTATCGAGCATGTCCTGATAGGGAACGACGCGATTGGGCTCGATGCCGCATGAGCCCGCAATGATCATCACTGGCTTTGCATCATCAATGCGCGTGGCAAGCTCGTTTGCGGCAAAGCCGCCAAAGACAACGGAATGTATTGCGCCGATACGCGCACAGGCAAGCATTGCCGCCGCAGCCTCCGGGACCATTGGCATATAAATGAGCACGCGGTCGCCTTTGGTTACGCCGTTATCGATCATGACGGCAGAAAGGGCTTCGACTTCCTCAAGCAGTTCCCGGTATGTCAGCTTGCGCGCCGTACCGGTGATCGGGCTTTCATAAATCAGAGCGACCTGATCGCCGCGCCCATTGGCGACATGACGATCAAGCGCATTGTAACAGGTGTTGCACTCCGCACCCTTGAACCAGCGGCCATACACACCTTCATCGCTTGCGAGAACCTGATCCCATGGCTTGAACCAGTCTATAGCTCCGGCTGCTTCAGCCCAGAAGCCCTCAGGGTCATTCTGCCAACCGGCGTAGGTTTCTGCATATTTTGATGTCATGCTGTTCCTCCCAGAAGCACATGCTTTATCGGACCAGATGATCCATTAAAGCATCGCGATACCATGCGGGATGAAAGCGTTAGACAGACCACTCTGGTTCGACGCCATCTGGCTTTGTCTCCTCCAAACGCTTTTCATCTCCTTCGGCTATTAGTTTACGCCGAGGATTAAAGCTTCGTCCATGAAACTTAAGACGAATAAGTGTATCACGAATAGGCATAAATTGACGCGGCTTGCAGGATGCTGATCGCTTGCCACGAAAAGGAATGAAAGGTGTTTTTGTGAGCAAGGTCCTGCCTGTACTGCTTCTTGTCCTGATGGGGCTGCACATCATCAAGCCACTTGGCTTGCCGGGTCTGAAAAAGCGCGGCGATTTCTGGAAGATTGCAGCCTTTGCCCTGTTCGTTATGGCACTGGTGGTCGGTTTTCATTTTACTGAAAACTAAAATTTTGATCTGAAACGACTTTTTATTGGCAAAATGCCGCCGCCATGGTGATTTTAGCCATAATTGGGTTTTGACATAGCTCCCTATAATCCCATCTAAAGGATATGAAGTACAAGGAGGAGAGATGCGACGTGCCCTACTAAGCCTGCCATTTATTCTGGCCGCATCGATGATAGGCCTTCCAGTTCACACCGCGTTTGCAGAAAGCATCAATGCGGGAGACAGGGAAGCCACCACTGAGCTGCCGTTTAACGGTGCAGCCGTGGCGGAATTCGACACACCATGGGCGCTTGCATTTCTGCCGGGCGGCAAACTGATCCTTACCGAGAAGGGCGGCAAGATTTTTGTCGTGACCCAAAAGGGTGAGAAGACAGAAGTCTCAGGTGTTCCCGAGGTGCTTTTCAGTGGCCAGAATGGTTTGCTGGATGTGGTTCCTGCGCCTGACTTTACGAAAAGCAACGCGATCTATTTTACCTATGTTATGCCGGAAAATGGTGGCGGAAGCCTTGTGCTTGATCGCGCTGTTTTATCCGAGAGCAAAGGCAAAGCGGAACTCAAAGATCTTAAGACGATCTGGAAGCAATCGACGGTGGCAAAGGGTGGGCAGCCCGGCGGTAAAATCGCCTTTTCACCCGATAAAAAGCATCTGTTTCTGTCGGTTGGGGATCGTATGATCCCTGCTACTGCGCAGGATGAGAATGCGCCGATGGGCAAGATTTTGCGGATGAATCTGGATGGTTCAACGCCAAAGGATAATCCCAATGCATCAGATGATGGCATCAAGGCGCTGACCTGGACGACCGGTCATCGCAATCCCTATGGCCTTGCTTTCGCACCCGATGGCAAGCTGTGGGAACACGAGATGGGACCACGCGGCGGTGATGAATTCAACCTGATTAAACCGGGTCTGAACTATGGTTGGCCGATTGTTTCCAATGGCGACAATTACAGCGGCAGGCCGATTCCGCGCCACAGCACGCGCCCGGAATTTGAGGCGCCGATGTTGTACTGGACGCCGGTGATTTCGCCGGGTGGACTGGCGTTTTACAAGGGCAAGATGTCTGGTGACTGGAACGGCTCTGCGCTGATTGCGGGCCTGTCGTCCCAGGCACTTATTCGCGTGACTATCGACAGTGATGGTCAGCCGCATGAAGTCGATCGGTTCGCTATGGAAAATCGAATCCGTGATGTGGCGGTTGGGCCTGACGGCGCGATCTGGGTAATCGAAGATGCTCATCCGGGTCGGTTGTTGAAACTGACGCCCAAACCATAAAAATCAGGCCCCGGATTTCCGGGGCCTGATTTTTACTTCTTGAGAACATCAACGCCGGGAAGCGGCTTGCCTTCCATCCATTCAAGGAAAGCGCCGCCAGCGGTTGAGATATAGGTGAAGTCATCGGCAACGCCTGCTTGATTAAGGGCTGCAACTGTGTCGCCACCGCCGCCGACCGATACCAGCTTGCCAGCTTTGGTACGCTCCGCAACATGCTTGGCGGTCTTGACGGTTGCCGCATCGAACGGATGCAGTTCAAAGGCACCCAGCGGACCGTTCCAGACGAGCGTTGCCGCATCGTCAATGGCTGAGGCAATCAGATCCGTCGAAAGCGCGCCCGCGTCGAGAATCATGCCGTCGCTTGGGATCGCTTCCACACCATAGGTTTGATTTGGCGTGTTGGCAGCAAAGTGCCAGCCCACAACCGCATCAACCGGCAGGATGATGGCGCATTTGGTCTTTTCAGCCTTGGCCATAATTTCGCGCGCAGTGTGGGCAAGATCATGTTCGCAAAGCGATTTGCCGACATCGTGGCCCTGTGCTGCGAGGAAGGTGTTGGCCATGCCGCCGCCGATCACCAAGGCATCGACCTTTTCAATCAGGTTTGAAAGCAGGTCGAGCTTGGTCGAAACCTTGGCACCGCCCACGATTGCCACAACTGGGCGCGCTGGCTGGCCGAGGCCTTTTTCAAGTGCTTCGAGCTCTGCCTGCATGGCGCGTCCAGCATAGGCCGGCAGCACATGCGCGAGACCTTCGGTCGAAGCGTGGGCGCGGTGAGCAGCCGAGAAGGCATCGTTGACATAGATGTCGCCATTGGCTGCGAGTGCGCTCACAAATTCCGGGTCGTTCTTTTCTTCGCCCTTATGGAAGCGGGTATTTTCGAGAAGCAGGACATCGCCGTCTTTCAGCGCGTCAACCGCAGCCTTGGCCTTGTCACCAATGCAGTCTTCAGCAAAATGCACGGCGTGCCCCAGCACTTTTGAGAGTGGCTTGACGACGTGGTTGAGCGAGTTCTCGTCAGAAGCAACGCCTTTGGGGCGTCCGAAATGGGCGAGCAGGATAACCTTCGCACCTTTCTTTGACAGTTCCGTAATGGTTGGAACAATACGTTCAATACGGGTGAGGTCAGTGACCTCGCCGTTCGCCATCGGCACGTTAAGATCTACACGGACCAGAACGCGTTTGGATTTGACGTCGGCATCATCGAGGGTGCGAAAGGACATTTTTCTTCTCTCGGTTTTGAAAATGTAAGTGAAAACGCCCCTTCATGATTGAAGGGGCGTTGTCAGTCATTAGATCAGCTTGCCGAAGGCGACTGCGGTGTCGCTCATGCGGCTTGAGAAGCCCCATTCATTGTCATACCACGACAGGATGCGCACCATGGTGCCGTCCATGACCTTGGTCTGGTCGGTGTGGAAAACCGACGAATGCGAATCATGGTTGAAGTCGTGCGAAACAAGCTTCTCATCGGTGTAGCCGAGAATGCCCTTGAGACGGCCATTGGCGGCTTCACGGATTGCATTGTTGACTTCTTCAACGGTTGTTTCGCGCTTGGCGATGAAGGTGAGATCGACAACCGAAACGTTGGGCGTTGGAACGCGGATTGCAACGCCATCGAGTTTGCCTTTAAGTTCCGGCAGAACCAGACCAACAGCCTTCGCAGCACCCGTTGAAGTCGGGATCATGGAAAGCGCTGCTGCGCGAGCGCGGTAGAGATCCTTGTGCATGGTGTCCAGCGTCGGCTGGTCGCCCGTATAGGAGTGGATCGTGGTCATGAAGCCCTTTTCGATGCCGATGACATCGTTGAGAACCTGAGCCACGGGTGCAAGGCAGTTGGTGGTGCACGAAGCGTTGGAAATGACCTGATGGTCCTTCGTCAGCTTGTCATGGTTGACACCGTAAACGACAGTCAGGTCCGCGCCGTCGGCAGGAGCCGAAACGATGACACGCTTTGCGCCAGCTTCAAGGTGAAGGGCTGCCTTGTCGCGTGCGGTGAAGATACCGGTGCATTCCAGTGCGATATCGACGCCTTCTTCCTTCCATGGAAGTTCAGCCGGGTTGCGGACAGCGTGAACTTTGATCGGGCCGTAGCCGACGTCGATGGTGTCGCCAGCGACTTTCACGTCCTTTGGAAAACGACCATGAACGCTGTCATAGCGCAAAAGATGTGCATTTGTTTCTACTGGGCCGAGGTCATTGATTGCAACGACCTGAATGTCGGTGCGGCCCGACTCGACGATAGCGCGAAGGACATTGCGGCCGATGCGGCCAAAACCGTTGATTGCGACGCGAACTGCCATTTTCTCTATATCTCCCAAAAGGGTTCTGCCTATGCAGTGGCTTGATAAAACAGTTGAAGGTTTTTGCAAATGCTTCAGCTGGAAATGTAAACGCCGGCGTGTTTAACGCCGGCGTTTGATAATTATGCGGCGGCGTTGAGTTTCTTTTCCGCAGCTTCGGCAGCAGCTTCTGCTGTGATGCCGAAATGCTTGTAGAGATCGTTGATTTCGCCCGAAGCGCCGAAGCCCTTCATGCCGATAAACACGCCGTTTTCGCCGATGAAGCGTTCCCAGCCGAGCGCCAGACCTGCTTCGATTGCGACCCTGACCTGTGCATTGCCGAGTGTGGCCTGCTTGTAGGCATCGCTCTGTTCTTCGAACAGTTCAAAGCAAGGAACGGAAACAACGCGGGTTGCAATGCCTTTGCCTTCGAGAAGGTCGCGGGCTTTGAGGGCGATTTCCACTTCCGAACCGGTTGCGAAGATCGAAACCTTTGCATCGCCGTTTGCAGCAGCGAGTTCGTAGGCGCCGAATGCGGAGAGGTTTTCTTCGCGATGTTCAGTGCGCACGACCGGCAGGTTCTGACGGGTCAGAGCCAGTGTTGACGGTGTACCCTTCGAATGCAGTGCAATCTGCCAGCATTCGGCCACTTCCACAGCATCTGCCGGACGGAAGACATTGTGGTTTGGAATGGCGCGCAGAGCTGCGAGATGCTCGACGGGCTGATGCGTCGGGCCGTCTTCGCCAAGACCGATCGAATCATGGGTCATGACGTAAACAACGCGGATGCCCATCAGTGATGACAGACGCATTGCCGGACGGCAATAATCCGAGAAGCACATGAAGGTGCCCGAATAAGGGATCAGACCGCCATGCAGTGTGATGCCGTTCATGGCAGCAGCCATGCCGTGTTCACGAATGCCGTAATGGATGTAGCGGCCACCGTAGTTTTCCGGCGTCACAGCCTTGGTCTGACTGGTCTTGGTGTTGTTGGAACCGGTGAGGTCGGCAGAGCCGCCCAGCGTTTCAGGCACAACGCCGTTGATGACTTCCAGAGCCATTTCCGAAGATTTGCGGGTCGCAACCTTCGGCTTTTCAGCGGAAAGCTTCTTTTTGTATTCGTTGATCGCGTCATCGAAGTTTGCCGGCATGTCGCCGCGCATACGACGTTCGAATTCTGCGCGGGTTTCAGCATCGACATTTGCCAGACGCTTTTCCCATTCCTGACGCTTCTTGGCAGCGTTCAGACCGGCAACGCGCCATGCGTCGAGAACTTCTGCAGGTACGACGAATGGCTCTGCTGTCCAGCCGAGTGCCTTGCGGGTCGCAGCGATTTCTTCTGCGCCGAGTGGCGAGCCGTGGACCTTGTTGGTGCCAGCCTTGTTTGGCGAGCCAAAACCAATGGTGGTCTTGCAGGCGATGAAGGTTGGCTTTTCCGAAACCTTGGCCATTTCGATGGCTTTGGCAATCGCGTCCTGATCGTGGCCGTCAACAGCGAGCGTGTTCCAGCCGGAAGCGGCGAAGCGTGCAGGCTGGTCAGTGTTGTCAGAAAGCGAGATCGGGCCGTCGATGGAGATGTTGTTGTCATCCCAGAAGACGATGAGCTTGTTGAGCTGCAGATGGCCAGCAAGGGCAATGGCTTCCTGGCTGATGCCTTCCATGAGGCAGCCGTCGCCAGCAATCACATAGGTGTAGTGGTCAACAAGGCTGTCGCCAAACTGTGCATTGAGAATGCGTTCGGAGAGCGCCATGCCAACAGCATTGGCGATGCCCTGACCGAGCGGACCGGTCGTGGTTTCGATACCAGCGGCATGGCCATATTCAGGGTGGCCTGCGGTGCGCGCGCCGAGCTGGCGGAAATTCTTGATTTCATCGATGGTGATGTCTTCGTAGCCCGAAAGATAGAGCAGCGAATAAAGAAGCATCGAGCCGTGACCGGCTGAGAGCACGAAACGGTCGCGATCTGGCCAATGCGGGTTCTGCGGGTCGTGTGACAGGAAACGCGTATAAAGCGTCGTCGCGATGTCGGCTGCACCCATCGGGAGTCCGGGATGGCCGGAATTGGCTTTTTCAACCGCATCAATCGACAGGAAGCGGATTGCGTTGGCCAACTGGTTTTGTTTATCGGAATTCGTCATGGTCTCGGCCGTCTTTCCATAGTGGTTTTAACGGGGTTGCGGCGATGCCTCGGAACTGAAGCACGAACTCCTTATACTAAACGATTTAATCTCTTTAAACCGATTAAATGCTTGAGATGCTCGCGCTGCAGAAGGCTTTGGGACACATAGCAGCTGCATTTGTGGAGTCAACAAAACGATAGCTTTTCGACAATAAACAGTCTGCGATCATCGTGCTATACCAGCTAATTTATGGGGTGTTCATCACTGAAAAGCCTTTTTTGCGCGGATAACGGTGCATGAATGGCCTCTCGGCCCCCTCATTTGTTGCTTATCGGGCGGTCGATTATTACAGTCTTTTCAAAGATGCCCGTCCGGCAGGCGCGATTCGATGTCTGTGATCTGGCATTGGAAAGGAAATGGATGGCACCCGATACGACCCTCAGGCAGGTTCTTGAAAGGCTGGAAAAGGCACTCAACACGCTTGAACAAGCGGTGGACCTGCGGCTGGACAAGGAAGGCGATTTCGCCGAAGCTGAGGAAGAGGTGCAGCGTATGAACGCTGACCGTAGCCGTCTTGCACAGGAACTCGATCAGTCTGAGGCGCGCGCTGAACGGCTTGAAGCTGCGAACCGCGAAGTTTCGCGCCGTCTTGTGACAGCTATGGAAACCATTCGCGCCGTTCTGGATCGATAAAGGATACAAGCATGGCGACTGTAACCGTTACCATCGATGGCAAAGCGTATCGCATGGCCTGCGATGAAGGTCAGGAAGAGCATCTTTCCGGGCTGGCTGATCTTTTTGACCAATATGTCACGCATCTCAAATCATCGTTCGGTGAAATTGGCGATCTTCGCTTGACGGTCATGGCTGGCATTATGGTCATGGATGAGCTTGCAGAAATGCAAAAGCGCATCAAGGGCCTTGAAAGCGAGGTCGAGGCGTTAAGACGGTCGCGCGACGAGGCTCTGACCAATGCTGATCAGAACGATGCTGCCATCACTGGTGTGCTCGCAGATGTTGCCACACGGCTTGAGCAGGTGGCATCACGCATCGCGCCGCGCCCAGGGTCGGTGTGATCTAAAAAAGATTTCTGTATCTGGCGCTTACGCCACTGGCGCTCCCGCCTGACTAAGCCTATATATGGCATTGGCGTACTGCGCTTCCCGACAGGTGTAACAGCATCCCCGGGGCCTTATTGATCTCTAAGGGAGCTGTCCCTGTGAAGGCCCGTGGGCTTTCGCATATGGCGCCCACCTACGTTGTAGGTTCCCGGGATCAAACACTACCATCGGTCGTCGTGGTCGCCACTTTCTTTCGCTTTTGTGCCGTTCGGGGCCAAGCGCTTTGTTATTGAAGGCAAATATGTTTTAAAACGCCTTATCCTTCAAAGTTATGTGCGTTTTCTGATGACTTCTTCTTCGCCCGATCTGCCCCCTTTTTCTGAACGTATCAGCATCGCTGTTCCGATTGCTGCGGTGTATGGGCTGTTGCTTTATGTCCTGATCTGGCTGACGCCTGTTTCTGACATGATGCCTTTTATCGCCGGACTCATGCTGTTGCCGATGGGGATTGCCAGCCTTGCATCCAGTATCAGCGATCCACGGGCGCAAAAGACTCTTTGGCGCCATGTAAAAATGAGCTGGATGATTATTGGCGGCCTTGTCGTCATCAGCATGGTCTTCTTCCGGGAAGGTGGCATTTGCGTGATTATGGCGGCCCCATTTTTCGCTGTTTTTTCCGCAATTGGATCATGGTTGACGCTTTCGCTCATCCGCCGCTTTCGCACACCACGCTCCACAATGCTGGTGATTGCATTGCCGTTGATGTTCTACCCATTTGAACCATTGCTACACTATGAGCCGCATGAGGGAGCGGTCACGACAATTATCGATATTGCAGCTTCGCCTGATGTCGTGTGGGCGCAGACCGCTGAAATCCGCCATGTCCGCCCGGATGAACTGTCATGGACATTCAGTCACGGCATTGTTGGTGTTCCGCAGCCTGTTGATGCGCGTTTGGAGGGGGAGGGTGTTGGTGCTATACGCCAGCTTGAATGGACTCGTGGCGTCCGATTTCAGGAGATTGTGACGCGTTGGGAAGAAAACCGCCTTCTGGCTTGGGATTTCAATTTTGGTCCGGAGTCGATACCGGCGGCTGTTGAAGCCCATATCAACGTGGATAGTTCTTATCTCAAGCTTACCAATGGTGATTATCGCCTTGAAGCGCTGCCCAATGGTCATACACGGCTCACACTCACCACACGCTACCGGATTGCAACGCCGATTAACTTCTACTGCGACCTGTGGGGCCAGGTCTTTCTGAATGATTTCCATGGGGTTGTTGTGAAAGTCATTCGCGATCGCGCGGAGAGATTAGCAACAGCGGCTTGACGGATAAGCGCATTCCGGTTCCACTATCAGCAATTGGTGGAGGCGTTGGATGAGTGATCACGGACAGCCGCGATACGGCGATAAACAACAATTGAGGCGAGCGGTGCTTTCGCGTCGCGATGCGCTTGATCCGCGGTTTCGCTATGAGGCTTCTCTAACGGCAGCAAAAAAAGCAGAAACTGCAATTCCCGCACGCAAGGGCATCATTATTGCCGGCTATTGGCCGATCCGCTCCGAGATCGATCCGCGTCCGCTTTTATCTTTCATGCGTGATAAGGGGGCTCGCCTGTGTCTGCCGGTGGTTCTGGATAAGGAAACAATCGCTTTTCGTGAATTTTTGCCGGATGCAGAGCTGGTTCAAACCGGCTTTGGGACGATGGGACCCGATGAAAATGCGCCGCTGGTTGATCCTGCCATTATGCTTATGCCGCTTGCCGGTTTTGACAGACGCGGCCATAGGCTCGGCTATGGTGCCGGTCACTATGACCGCGCGCTGGCGCGTTTTGCGGAGCGTGGCCTGGAGCCGCTGTTGATCGGCATGGCTTTTGATTGTCAGCAAGTGCCACATGTGCCCAATGAGCCGCATGATATTGCTCTTCACCAGATACTGACAGAGACTGGCTTGCGCTCCTTCGATCAGGGCTGATAAAGACGAATTTATGAGATTACTTTTTCTTGGTGACATGGTGGGCCGGTCAGGGCGCACGGCGGTTTATGAAAAGCTGCCGGGCTTGATTTCTGATCTGAAGCTGGATTTCGTGATCGTCAACGGTGAGAACGCCGCTGGCGGCTTTGGTATTACCGAAGAGATTTTTCACGACACGATCCGCGCGGGCGCGGATGTGGTGACGACCGGCAATCACGTGTGGGATCAGCGTGAGGCGCTGGATTTCTCCAAGCGTGAAGACCGTTTCCTTCGCCCTGCGAATTTTCCGAAAGGAACGGCTGGCAAGGGCGAGGGGCTTTATATCGCCAAAAATGGTGCCCGCGTGCTGGTATCCAATGTGATGGGTCGCGTGTTCATGCACCCGGATCTGGATGATCCGTTTATCGCTGCCGAAAAAATCCTCGAAGCTTGCCCGCTTGGCGAGCAGGCGGATGCTGTATTTTTTGATTTCCATGCAGAAGCTACCAGCGAAAAGCAGTGCTTTGGCCATTTTGTCGATGGTCGGGCCAGCGCGGTTGTGGGAACGCATACCCATGTGCCGACTGCCGATTGCCAGATTCTGCGCAACGGCACGGCCTATATGTCGGATGCCGGTATGTGTGGCGATTATGATTCGTCTCTTGGCATGGATAAGGAAGAGCCGCTCAACCGCTTCTTGTCGAAGGTGCCCAAGGGTCGTTTTGAAGCTGCCAGTGGTCCTGCCACTGTTTGCGGGGTCGGCATCGAGATTTCTGATCGCACCGGACTTGCGGAAAAGGCTGCCCCTTTGCGCATTGGCGCAAGGCTCGAAGAAACGATCCCTGCTTTCTGGCGGTAGGTCTTTATAATTTTATCCGAACGCCCGCATAATCGTCGGTGACGGCGATGCGGGTGCAAAGCTCTGACCATTCGCAAGATGTACAGGCTTTGCGAATGCTGCCATCGGCGAAAGCCGCTCGCATCTGGCCAAGCTGTAGGGAATCAGGTGAGAGTTGTGCGCCAACTAAGATCGTTCGGCCAAACAGCTCCGCTATATCTTTTATAGCCAGCCTGTCCCGAACAGCCACGCTTGCTTGAAAACAGTGGCAATCACTCTCGCAGAGCAGTGGCTGGCAGATGTCGTCGGGGCCATCGATGATCTCAATGTCTTCCCCGTTCGACAAACGCCCGGCAATCGCATCGTAATTTTCCACGAAAGCCGGGCTGTAGCCCTTGCCGATATAGGTCAGCATACAAAGAAGATGATGACCGCGCAGGCGTACTGTCATTGATCGTTTATCGTGCTGCTGCTTTGAGAATTGCAGCGCCGAGTGCCGACTTGATCAGCGCGCCAACGAGGAACGGCGTGACACCAAAGGCAACGGCTTTTTCAATGCCTATCACGCTCGAAAGCCACATGGCACCGAGTGCAAGGCCAAGCAGGTTGGCAGTGCCGAATGATACAAATGCCAGCATGACGTTTTTGCCGTTCCAGCCACGTTCCGCAAGATATCCGGTCAGGGCTGCCATAATCGGGAACGAGACCAGATAGCCAGCTGTCGGGCCTGCGAAATGTGCGATGCCGCCAGCACCACCAGCCAGAACCGGCAGGCCGATCATGGCTTCGCCGAGCCATGCAAGAACCGTGGCAAGGCCAAGACGCCAGCCATAGAGTGCGCCGATCAACGGCACGACCAGTGTCTGTAGTGTGACGGGAACCGGCACCATTGGAACTTCGATCTGCGATGAGATGGCGAGTACAAACGTGCCGAAAACAACGGCTGCAAGACGCAGGGCCGGTGAACGGGATTCAAGGTTAAGCGGGCTGAAGGAAGGGCGGGTTTGGGTGATGCTTGTCATGGCGTCCTCAAATTATAGATAAAATAGAGATTCGATCTATTTAAATTCCAGATAAGTGGCGTGCTTGGCAAGTAAGAAATTCATTGAATAGATAAAATGCTGTTTGCGCACACCAAACAATCCCAAGTTTGGTCGAACTTTGGGATGAAAAGCAGAAAACTGAAAACTGGTTGTGGGGGATTAGCCTACAATTGCAAAGGAATCACGCGTCTTGCCCGAGGCCGTTTTTACCGGGCGATGACCGATCCATTGAACATGACGCGCTAGGATGCCTGCGGCAGTATCGACATCGTTTTGACGCAGCGCGTCGAGTATCGCACGGTGATCATGATCTGTGCGGGTTTCCCATTCCGAACGCCATGTGGCGAACAGAAATCGTGCGCTGGCGGCATGGAGATCGTCGATGGCGGCGAGTAGCCGCGGCATGTTGCAGGGTTCAAGAATCAGGCGGTGAAAGCGCCGATTGGCTGCCTCCCAGCTTTTTACATCGCGCGATTTGTCGCCTTCAACGGTGGCCTGTTCGGCCGCATCCAGTGTGGCGCGTGTAATGTGGGGTGCAGCATGGTGGAGTGCGAGCACTTCAAGGGCTGCGCGCATTTCTGCAACTTCGCGGATTTCGCTGATACTGAAAGATGCAACGCGAACGCCCCGGCGTGGTTCTGAAACCGCAAGCCCCTGCGCCTCAAGCCGCCTGAAAGCCTCGCGCACCGGCACGTGGCTTGTTTCGAACTCCTCGGCGATATGGTCTTGCCGCAATTTGGTGCCGGGTTCGATTTCGCCCGCAATAATCCGGTCCGCAAGAATGCGGCTGATACGGGCGGCGATTGTTTCGCCGGGCGTGTCGCTGGTGTGCTGATTCATGGTTTTATAGATAATATTTTTTGATTATGCGCGTCGACCGATAAGTGAGCGATCAACATAGGATTTTGTAATTTGGCGCTTTTGCTGGACGAATGCGGCTCAATTCCTTATAACGCGGCCATTCAGCACGGAAAGCGCGGTGGCCGATATGCCTACGGCCAGACCCATTCTTATGTGACGCTTTCTCCGTGCGCATCATATGAACAGAACAGGGGTGCCATGGCTGGCCATTCACAGTTTAAGAATATCATGCACCGCAAAGGGCGTCAGGATGCCGTGCGGTCGAAAATGTTTTCCAAGCTCGGACGCGAAATTACCGTTGCGGCCAAGCAGGGTCTGCCTGACCCGTTGATGAACCCGCGCCTGCGTCTGGCAATCCAGAACGCCAAGGCGCAGTCGATGCCGAAAGATAACATCGAGCGTGCCATCAAGAAGGCTGCCGGCAATGACGGCGAAAACTATGATGAAGTGCGCTACGAGGGCCGTGGTCCGGGCGGCGTCATGGTTATCGTTGAAGCGCTGACCGACAACCGCAACCGCACCGCATCCAATGTGCGTGCGGCTTTCACCAAGTCGGGTGGTGCACTGGGCGAAACCGGCTCTGCCGCGTTCATGTTCGATCGCGTTGGGGAAATCATCTATAAGTCGTCAGCTGGTGATGCTGACACAATTATGGAAGCCGCGATCGAGGCGGGTGCTGATGATGTTCAGTCCGGCGAAGAAGAGCACGTGATCCTCTGCGCTTTTGAAGACATTGGTGAAGTGTCAAAGGCGCTGGAAGCAGCACTTGGCGAAGCCGAATCGATCAAAACGATTTGGAAGCCGCAGACCAATACTGAACTGGATGAGGAAAAGGCACGCTCGGTGCTCAAGCTTCTCAATGTGCTCGAAGATGATGATGACGTTCAGAACGTCTACAGCAACTTTGAAGTCAGCGACGAAGTGATGGAAAAGCTGAGCGCCTAAGTTCTGGTATCAGTTCCGAATATGAAAACTCCCGGCTTGTCCGGGAGTTTTTTATCGGGCGTCATTCTTTGAAATGCAGACAACAAAAAACCTCGCCTAAGCGAGGTTTTTCGTCAGTTCATATTCGGCGGTATTAGATACCGAGATTGCCGAAACGATTCTTGAACTTGGTTACGCGGCCACCGCGATCAAGCAGGGTCTGCGAGCCACCGGTCCATGCTGGATGCGTGGATGGATCGATATCGAGGTTCATCGTATCGCCTTCCTTGCCCCATGTAGAACGGGTCATGTATTCGGTGCCATCGGTCATCACGACCTTGATGGTGTGGTAGTCGGGATGGATATCAGCTTTCATCTTCTCAATCCTGAAAGTCTGGGAGCAAAAGCCCAGCTCTAATTTTAAAACTGCGGCACTTTCGCCCAATGACAGATATGAAGACCCGTTACCAACAGCAACGGCTTCCAAAAGGGTTGGCGAGCCTATACATCAGGCGCACGGCAATAACAAGGGCGCAATCTCAAGAATGGCCAGCAGAGACAGTCAAATTCGCATGAATCCAGATTTAGACGCGCGGGGAGAACGTAAACGTCGTTCGCTGAAGCCGTTAAAGCGGATGATTCCCTTTCTTGCACGCTACAAGACTCTTGTGGTCGGCGCGCTTTTTTCGCTGGTCCTTGCAGCCGCCACAACGCTTGCCGTTCCCGTTGCTGTGCGTCGCATGATTGATCATGGCTTCACCGGCGCCAATGCCGTCTTCGTCAATAATTACTTCGGTATGCTGGTCGCGCTGGCGCTGGTTCTGGCGCTGGCATCGGGTCTGCGCTATTTCTTCGTCATATCGCTGGGCGAGCGCGTGGTTGCGGATTTGCGCAATGCCGTCTTCTCTCATGTAACCAGCCTTTCGCCGGAATTCTTTGATCGCTCGCAATCCGGCGAGATCGTCTCGCGCCTCTCTGTCGATACCACACAGATCAAATCTGTTGTGGGGGCTACGGCGTCTGTGGCGCTGCGCAATGTGATTCTGGGTGTCGGTGCGCTGATTATGATGGTTGTCACCAGCCCCAAGCTGTCCGCACTTGTGATCGCCGCGATTCCGCTGATCGTGATTCCACTGATTGCCTTTGGTCGTTCGGTGCGCCGCCGTTCACGCATGACGCAGGATATGCTGGCGCATGCCAATGCCTATGCCAGCGAACAGATCGGTGCCATGCGCACACTGCAAGCTTTTACCAACGAAAATATGGTGGTTCGGCATTTTGCAAATGCGGTCGAGAAGGCCTATCAGGCAGCGCGCTCTTCGATCAAGGCGCGGGCCATTCTCACAGGTTTTGCGATTTTTCTGATTTTCTCCAGTGTGGTTGCTGTGCTCTGGTTCGGTTCGCGTGATGTGCTGTCTGGCACAATGAGCGCGGGCACGCTGGGGCAGTTCGTCCTTTATGCGGTGTTTGCGGCCAGCGCCTTTGGTGCGCTTTCAGAAGTGGGGGGCGAGCTTGCGCAGGCCGCAGGTGCCACAGAACGTCTTGCAGAAATTCTTGATGAAAATCCCGGCATTTCTGCTCCTGCAAATCCCGTTGCTTTGCCTGAACCGCCGCGTGGCGAAATCAGCTTTGACAATGTGTCTTTTTCCTATCCGACACGGCCTCATGCGCCTTCGCTTCATGGCTTAAGCTTCGCTGTAAAGCCGGGAGAGACAGTTGCGATTGTCGGCCCATCCGGGGCTGGTAAAAGCACGATCTTCTCGCTGGTGATGCGTTATTACGATCCGCAGAGCGGCTCGGTGATGATGGATGGTGTTGCTTTGCCTCAAGCTGATCCTGCGAAGGTGCGCGAACGCATTGCGGTGGTGCCACAGGATGTGGCGATCTTTGCCACCAGCATTCGCGAAAATATTGGTTTTGGTAAGCCCGGTGCGAGCGATGCGGACATTGAAGCCGCAGCCAAAGCGGCGCTTGCGCATGACTTCATTATGGCGCTGGACAAGGGTTATGATACGCAAGTCGGTGAACGCGGCGTGACACTTTCAGGCGGCCAGCGTCAGCGCATTGCGATTGCGCGTGCGATTCTGCGTGCCGCGCCTATTCTGTTGCTGGATGAAGCCACTTCGGCGCTGGATGCAGAAAGCGAAATGCTGGTGCAGAAGGCGCTCGACAGTCTCATGGACAACCGCACGACGCTTGTCGTGGCGCATCGTCTGGCAACAGTTCTCAAAGCCGACCGTATTCTGGTGCTTGACAAGGGCCAGATCGTCGAAGAGGGCACGCATCAGACGCTGGTTGAGAAGGGTGGCATTTATGCCCGCCTCGCCAAGCTGCAATTTGAAGCAGGCGCAGGCGTCTTCGGTAAATGAATAAGGGGGGCTTCAAGCCCCTTTAACTCATTATCTCTCAGTAAGCTTAAGCTCGATGCGGCGGTTTCTCGCACGGGCATCGGCGGTATCGGAATTGTCGAGTGGCTGATATTCGCCAAAACCTGCTGCAACCAGGCGGTTGGCTGGCACGCCATTGGCGATCAGATATTTGACCACTGCCGTTGCGCGCGCGGAAGACAGTTCCCAATTGTCGCGGAAGCGGCCAGTGCCTGTCAGGGGTACATTATCGGTATGACCGTCCACGCGCAGAACCCAGTTGATGTCATCCGGGATTTCCTGATTGAGCGTGATGACGGCTGCCGCAAGCTTTTTCATCTCTTCTAGACCGGCAGGGTTGAGATCAGCCGAGCCCGTTGGGAAAAGCACCTCTGACTGGAACACGAAACGGTCGCCGACAATGCGGATGTTTTCCTTGTCTGACAGTATAGCACGCAGGCGGCCAAAGAAGTCGGAGCGGTAGCGGTTAAGTTCTTGTACGCGCTGCGCAAGCGCCACATTAAGACGGCGACCGAGATCGGCGATCTTGGCTGTCGATTCGCGATCACGCGATTCGGAAGCATTCAACGCATCTTCAAGCGCTGCGATCTGGCGGCGGAGTGCTGAAATCTGCTGGTTGAGCAATTCCACCTGAGAAAGTGCCTGTGCACTGACCTGTTTTTCCGCGTCGAGACTCTGGCTTAATTCACCTGCGCGCTTTTCTGCGGCAGCTCCTGCACCACTGCCTTCATTGAGCAGGGCTTGCAGGCGAGAGCGTTCGCTTTCCGCACCCGAGAGCGAGGCTTGCAGATTGGCAATCGTGTCCTGCAGGTCCTGCGAATTGCTTTTTTCAAGCGATAGGAGTTGCGTGAGTTCCTGTATCTGGCTGTTCAGGCGCGCCAAAGCGCTGTCTTTGCTATCAACATCGCGGCTGAGCAGAAATTGCCCGAGCACGAAGACCGTCAGCAGGAACATGATGGCCAGCAGCAATGTTGTGAGCGCATCAACAAAACCGGGCCAGTAATCAATATGGCGCTGCGGGCGACGGTTACGGGCAAGAGCCATGGTGCTTACTCCGAACGTTCGCTTGGGGTTTTGGCACTTATCGTCTTGTTAAGACGGTCAAGCGTTTCGCGGATGGCCTTTTGCTCTTCTGCCTGTTTTTCAACCCAGTCGCGCATCATCTGCTGTTCGCTGCGCATGCTCTTGACCAGACCCTGAATGCCTTCGGCAAGATTGGCAAGGGCTGCTGATGTGCGCTGGCTGGAAGCCTCGCCACCCTGCAAATTCTGCACGCGTTCGGCAAGATTGCGAATACCGCCGAGATGCTCATCGATGCCAAGATCAGAGCCAAGATCGGTCACGGATGACAGCCAGTTTTCAAGCTCGGTGTAAAAACGATTCTGGGCGCGGCCAGCCTGAAGATCAAGGAAGCCGAGAATCAGCGATCCCGAAAGACCAAACAGCGAGGATGAGAAGGCCGTTCCCATGCCCGAAAGTGGTGCCTGTAATCCGGCTTTGAGCGAATCAAGAACATCTGTGGTGCTGCCTGAGCTTGGATCAAGGGATTGGATAGTCTGGCCGATCGAGCCGACCGTCCCAAGCAGCCCCCAGAATGTACCGAGCAGGCCCAGAAAGACCAGAAGGCCGATGAGATAACGCGAAATATCGCGGCTTTCATCAAGGCGCGTGGCAATCGATTCGAGAATGGAGCGGGTGGAGTTGGTGGTGAGTGCCATTGATTGTCTGCGGCCAATCAATGCGCGCATCGGTGCAAGGAGAACCGGTGGGCGCGTGGCGCCGTCGCGATCCCCGTCGCGGAAGGAATTGACCCAGCGAATTTCAGGCAGCAATCGCAGAACCTGTCCGAAGGCAAGCAGGATGCCGACGAGCAGAACGCCGAAAATCAGGCCGTTAAGGACGGGATTGGTGATGAAGAATGTATGTATCTGTCGTATCAGCACAGCCGCCAGAAAGGCGACGATGATCAGAAAGATCACCATGGACAGAATGACAATTCTCGGACTGCTCAGGCGGTAGGGATCATAATCCCGCGTGTCGTCCAGTCGTTCCCGAGAAAGTCTCAAATCGCTCATGCGTTTCGCTCCGTGGATATCCGCAGGGATAATCTGTCGTGGGGGAGCCTACTGCATAATTTGGTGAAGCGGAATCGTCCGGCGTGAAAAAAATATGCGCAAAACAAAGCACCCCGGCAATCATGCCGGGGTGCTTTGTTGAAAGAAACGTATGATCAGATTGGTTTGTTGATCGTCTTGAGCAGGGCTTTCTGAATGCTTTCATTGCCTGCAACGATGGTCTTGGTGCCGAAAATGTCCTGACCACCCTTTTTATCGGATACAAAGCCACCGGCTTCACGGATCATCAGCATGCCAGCACCGAGATCCCACGGGTGCATACCGTCTTCCCAGAAGCCGTCGAGACGGCCTGCGGCGACATAAGCGAGATCGAGAGCAACCGCACCCATACGGCGGATACCGGCGGTTTCACCCATGACGTTGCGCAGTTCGACCAGATAATGGCCGTGGCCGGGGCGACCCAGATGCGGGATGCCGGTGCCGATCACGCAATCGACCAGCTTTGTGCGCGCTGCAACGCGCAGACGGCGATCATTGAGGAACGCGCCACCGCCGCGTTCAGCGGTATAAAGCTCATCCATCGCTGGGTTGTAAATGACGCCAGCAACAATCTGTCCCTGACGCTCGAGAGCGATAGAGACTGCAAAAACCGGAATACCATGCAGGAAGTTGGTGGTTCCATCCAATGGATCGACCAGCCAGCGATGCTGTCCGTCCTTGGAAGGAACTTCGCCCGATTCTTCCATCAGGAAGCCAAAATCCGGGCGGGCGCGGCTCAGTTCGGTGTAGATGATTTTTTCCGCTTTGCGGTCCGCCTGACTGACATAGTCGCCGGGGCCCTTCAGTGAAACCTGAAGATTTTGCACTTCACCGAAATCGCGCGCAAGGCCGCGACCGGCTTTCATGGCGGTTTGAACCATAACATTGAGGAGGGCTGAACGGGCCATCTGATCATCCTTTGAGAGCGCATAACGAAACCTGTGAGCCGGTTTTCGATACATATGCGCGTTAATAAACCTGTGAGTGTCGATCTGACGCGATCAGACCACTGACACTCAAAACTGAGCAAGCTGAGAAAGAACTGTCACATCCCCTTGAGAAGGGGGGACTGCGGCGCCGGGCATGTGCCGGCGCCGCTCAATTTTGAAAAAAGACGTTATGCGCGGCTGATATAGGTCAGTTCGCTGGTGTCAACGATCACGCGTTCGCCCGATTCAATGAATGGCGGAACGAGGATGCGGATACCGTTTTCAAGCACTGCTGGCTTATAGGAAGAAGCAGCGGTCTGGCCTTTGACGACCGGGTCAGCTTCGACGATTGCCAAAGTTACCTGTTCCGGAAGACGAATGCCGATTGGCTTTTCTTCGTAAAGTTCAACCGTAACCATCATGCCGTCCTGAAGGAAGGCTGCGCGGTCGCCGACGAAATCCTTGAGGAGTTCGAGCTGCTCGTAGGATTCGGTATCCATGAAAATCAGCGCTTCGCCCTGTTCGTAGAGGAACGAGAAGTCCTTCTGTTCCAAACGAACCCGTTCAACGGTTTCTGCTGCACGGAAACGTTCGTTGAGCTTGGTGCCGGTGATGAGGTTTTTCAGTTCGACCTGATTGTATGCGCCGCCTTTGCCTGGCTTGACCGCATTGGTCTTGACCGCAACCCACAGGCCGCCATCATGCTCAATGACGTTGCCGGGGCGGATTTCGTTACCATTGATCTTCATGAGTTTAATCCGGGAATAAATGTGAAAACTGTTGCGGCCCGGCGCATCACGACAGAAAGGCAATCTCCCGCATCTTTTCGGGGATTGCGTCCATCTTTAACTCGAACCACGATAATCGGGCTCTCCAAGACCATAAATTGGCGCTTTGTGCAAGTCTGCGGCGTCAATGAGCGGATCAGACACCCAAAAAACTACCCGGAATTTACCGCACGCGCAGACTGTTTGCTGTTTGAACAGCCTCTTTAAGCTGTTCGTCGGCGAGTCCATCCATCATATCGTTGAGGTCGGGTGAGCGATAACCGGCCCGTTGCGCGACGATGTACCATGCCGCAGCCTTGACCAGATCGCCATCTGTGCCGATACCATCGCGATAGAGCCGGGCAAGCCATGCCTGCGCCATCACTGTGCCACGCTGGGCGGCAATCTGCATCCAGCCAAAGCCTTGTTCGTAATTGCGATCGCCGCCACGCCCTTCAATAAGCCAGCGCGCAAGATCATATTGCGCTGTGTCATAGCCTTTGCGCGCCGAAAGCAACAGATAGTCGCGAGCCTTCTTATCGTCATGAGTGATTTTGTCAGTGCCGTTGGCGTAGATCTGACTGAGCGCATACTCAGCATCCGGCAATTTTGCTGTTGCAGCTTTTTCAAACCACGGGAAAGCTTCATCCAATCCCTTTGGTCCGGGCGTCTTCATGATGACAAGCTGGCCGTAATTAAACTGTGCCATTGCATTGCCGCCTTCAGCCGCCTCATGCATCAGCTTGGTGGCCTTGGCCGTATCTTTGTGAATATATCTGCCCTGTAAAAGCAGGGCTGCATAGCGAAACTGTGCTTCGTTCACGCCTTTTTCGGCGGCTTTCGCATACCATTCTGCCGCCTTTGTCTGATCGGCTGGCACGCCAAGACCACGGGCATAGATTTCGGCAACCAGAGTTTGGGATGCTGGATCGCCTTCTTCAGCTTGTGGCAGGGCAAGATTGAAAGCTGTCAGATAGAGGCCGCGCTGATAGGCACCAAATGCTTCATCAACCGGCTTGTCCCCAAACCGGCGTGGATCGATGGCTGGCAAATGTGCTGTTGTTGCCGGTTGCGGCAACATTTTTGGCTTCTCAGCCGGTTTGTCGCTTTTGCTGTCGTGTTTTGCTTGCGCGCCTGCGGGTTTGTCTGCAGCGCTTGCAGCCATGACGGCTGGAGTGGATGCAGCAAAGATCAAAGCCGTGGCGAGAAGAATTCTGCTCTTCATGGGGCGTGCAAACCTTGAACGTTATTTATCGAAACGTGGAGCGTGTTCATCCAGAAGCCGATTGGCATGTGCTACGGCCTCTGCCGGGTCTTCCGCCTCAAAGACAGCACGGCCAAGGGCAACAAAATCAGCGCCGGTTTTAGATGCGGGGATGACACTTTCAACCGTGTTGCCTGCCTGGGCGATGCTTGGGATTTCGACCATCTCCGACCACCATTCAGCCAATGACAGATTGCGGGGATGGGCATCGGGCTTGTTATCCGCACCAATTTTGCCAAAGAAAACATAATCGGGCTGCAACTCACCAATTTCCATGGCGCTATGGCGATCACGCAGATTGCCAGTGCCAATAATGAATTTAGGTGTGTGCTTCTCAATGGCTTCGGCAAGTTCCGCCGCCTTGCCTTCAATATGAATGCCGTCCGCACCCACACGGCCTGCGATGCGCGTATCATTGAGAATGATGGCTGCGGCAGCTTTGGCCTGAATCACAGGAACCGCTTTTGCAGCGGATGCCTGAAATGTTGCTTCATCAAGATCGCTGCCATCAAGGATCACACTTGCCACATCGCCGCCTGAAAGCGCTGCGGTCAGGAGTTTCGCCAGTGCATCCCCATTGGCCATGGGTGGTGCAACCAGCAAAAGGCGGCAGCGTTCATTGTTTTGTTTTGCAGTTGGCGCGTTCATAAACCAAACCTAGCGAAAAATGTTGATGGAATTCGGGCATAAAGTAAGAGGCGTTCGTTGAACAGCCCCTTTAGGCGGACTCAGCCTTGTCCGACATGCGCTGTCTGGGTGCTGGCATAATGTTATCCACTGGAACGAAAGTTGATTGGAACCAACCGGGTTCTGCCCGAATTAACAGCTATATAGGCGGCAATGAGTGTTGCGCTATTGCAGACAGAAAACAAACAGCAGGCAGACGAAATGACGAATGAAACGGCGAAAATAGTGCCAAAAGTCCGCGATACACGCATTGATGTGTTTCGCGCTCTGGCTCTGCTTACCATTTTCATCAATCATGTGCCGGGTACGATTTATGAGCACTTCACGCATAAGAATCTTGGCTTTTCTGATTCTGCCGAAGCTTTTGTTCTGATTTCAGGTATGGCCGTTGCATTGGCCTATGGTTCCAAGTTTGCACCGGGCAACCGTCTGGTTCTGACACTGAAAATGTGGCGCCGTGCATGTGTTCTTTATACAGCGCATATTATGACCACGCTTGCGACGGTGGGTATTTTTGCTTCCGCTGCCATTTTCCTCAAGCATCGTGAGCTTCTCACACAGATCAATATCGGACCGCTGGTCAAACAGCCGGTCGAGGCGCTTCTTGGCCTTGTCACACTCGGCCATCAGCTTGGCTATAACAACATTTTGTCGATGTATGCGGTCGTGCTTCTGCTGACGCCGCTGCTGCTGCTGCTTGCGCGTATCAGCCTGTCGCTGATGCTTGGTGTGTCGGGCATGGTGTGGTTGCTGTCGGGTCTTTATCATGTCGCGCCAGTGAATTATCCAACGCCGGGTGTCTGGTTCCTCAATCCACTATCGTGGCAGTTTCTGTTTGCCATCGGTATTGCCGGCGTCATGTATGTGCGTCGCGGCGATAAAATTCCGGCACATCCTGCATTGATTGCAGCTGCTGTTGGCTATCTGGTGCTGTCGCTTGCATGGGTTCGTCTTCCGCTTTGGGGTATTGATGCCTCAATGGGCATGCCTGCGGTGCTGACCGGTTTCGACAAGACGTTCCTTTCGGCGCCCCGTCTTTTGCATGTGCTGGCGATGGCCTATCTGATCGCGGTTGTGCCGACGCTTAACAGCATTGCGCGTACGTCACCACAAAACCCGCTGGCCATTCTGGGCAAGCATTCGCTGCCTGTGTTTATTGCCGGGACTCTTCTGGCGATGGTTGCACAGGTAATGAAGCTCGTTAATCCGGGCGGCTTTCCATATGACACGTTGCTGATTGCAACCGGTGTCGTGATGCAGTTCGCTTTGGCTTATTATCTTGAATGGCTGCCGACCATTGGCTGGGGCAAGAAGCCTGTACTTAAGCCGGTTTCTGCCGAGGGTGCAAAGGCTCCGGTTGTTTCAAGCCCCAAGCCCGCATTGCAGCAGGCTTAAAAATACGGATTTTAAAAGCCGCCTCCGGGCGGCTTTTATGTCTGTCGGGCCTGAAACACACGATGTTAACCATTCATTAATCTTAATACCGTTAAATAGTTCATATCCAGTTCGGCTGGATTCTTACCGAGTGGTTTAGCCACTCTGTTTGACGCCTCCCTGTTAAACTCCTGAGAGCCGCCTTTGCGGCTCTTTTTTTATGCCTTTTTGCCAGTTTGCAGCCGCAGCCATTTACCATTCCTGAAAATCCTCCCCAAATTTTTAACCTTTCGTTAAACATATTCTTGCGCGACGGTGCATGAAGGTGCAGTTTATCGTGGACTCATGAAAACTGCCTGTTCCGTCTTCGCTCTCCCCATGGTCGAACAGCAGTTCAAATAATTCATTTGCATACCTTGGCGGTATGCGAGCAACAAAATGGACGTGAACGCGTTCATGTAAGGTGGCAGAGCAGTGATTAGCGAACAGGGACAGATGCCGGGTAATATGATCAGCCTCGCCGAGCGCATGGTTTTCTCGGATTCCTTTAAGCCGATTTACAGTGAAGGCATGGATATGGTTGAGGAAGCCGCGAGCTATCTCGACGGGGAGGGCCGTGAAGAAGCGCGCAGTCTTTCGCGCGTTGCTGCAACCCTTTATGCAGCCGAATCGATGCGCCTGACCACACGGCTCATGCAGGTGGCTTCGTGGCTCTTGTTGCAGCGTGCCGCGCGCAATGGCGAAATGTCCCGCAAACAGGTCGAAGCCGAAAAGGCAAAGGTGCGTCTTGATACGCCGTCTGCCGGTGATATTGCGCCGGGCTGGAACGAATTGCCGTTCGCCTTCATTGAACTCATCGAACGCTCAATGCGCCTTCAGGCGCGTGTGCGCCGCATGGACCGCAATGTTTACGGTGAAGTTGTTTCATTGCAAAGCGCACCCCATGGCAATCCCGTATCGGATCAGATCGTTTTGCTGAAGACGGCTTTCGGCGCATCTTAGAGCGTGCCGCGCTTAATCGTACCCAATAGGCTCGCTCTATCTTCTTGTTCTCACGCATGTCGTTCTTGAAACGTAGCGGGAACCCGCCTTTCCGCGTTGTACTTGAGAGCGCCGAGACCGTGTTGGGCGCACAAAGGTCTCTCTAAATCTGGAAAATGACAGCGGCGCGATTGCGAAGGTTTTGATCGTCGCCGATTGGTTTTTCGTTATGCTCAACCCAGGCATGTGCGACGAACGGGAAACGCTGTATGCCAAGATACAATCGGGTATTTGCTATAGACCGCACCAGTGCATAGCATCGCACTGCGATTGCAAATTCAAGACATTCAAAGCGGAATGGCGAAAGTCGAGACGCCACCATTATGTCGTCGGAAAACGCGTTTATATCCAGAATAGGAAGCCATTTTCGGAACAACCACCTGTGGCGCGTGATAAAATTTACCGCTCCAACAATTCCGCGACGCTTTATCAGGATCTGGATCAAATAAACCCATAGAATCAAACGAGGTTTGGCGCGGCCCGAGACATAGGCGGTTGGGTTTTCTGGCAGGTAGCGCCATGAATAATCATTCATGCCTCTGGCTATCTGAGAGGCGACAGGCTCCCTTTCACCGGTCACTGACGGCGCAATCAGTGTTTCAAGTTTGGGTGACAATGCATCATTGAATTCAGGATTCAATAGCGCAGCCTGAATGATTGTCGTTTCCTCATCCGAGAGCAGTATATATTGGTCATTCTTACTGTCAAAAATGACACCGCCGTCTCTTGTGAAGCATGGATGGTAATAATCCCTGAATGTGATGCCCATTACATTTCGCTTTTCCAGCATTTGTAATAAAGTTCGAGCGACAAAAGCAGCAGCGTTGACGGCGAAATGAATTCGCCGCCCATTTGGCATCTGCGAATATCGTCAAGCACATTCGCTTTATTGATAAAGCCACATTTGGCTGCTTCGCCATTGAGTATCAACTCAACGATGTGTTCACTTTCCGCACGGATCATACGCTGGACAATACCGCTGATATCTCCTTTTCCCTTACGCATGAAACTCGTGGCGCCGAAACGACGATGGAAGCTTTCTCTTTGCGGCAATCTATTGAATTCATAAGAAAAGGTTGAGCTGTCCGACCTGTTTTCCGACCAACGGATCAGCGTTTCATTAAGGTATGGATAGACAGTCTGATATCGGATGTCTGTTAGACGGTCTGCCGCGCCATGATGGACCGCTGCCATGAGTGATCGGCGATGCCGTATCCAATCACTCGATACGGATTGATTTTGGAAAATGCTGTTAACGCGTTTTTGCTCATTAAACGCAATTCTATACAGCTCGCTATTGAATATTGCTTTTTTATCTTGAGAGGAACCAATATTGGCCGCGCCGTAGATATGGAAATACAGCCGTGCCTGGCAGTCTGATAAGCTCTCACGAGCAAGCCGCAACCATGATTTTTGGTTCAAAACGGTAAGTTTGCGCGCCGTTTCAAAGGCTTTGGTAATATTGGGGTGTTTCTTCCAAAGATGATCAATGACTGCACTCGCCACAGGATTTGCCAGAAATATGTGGTCGCCACCGTGCCCATTTAAAATCATGCAGTCAGTCGGCAAAGACTGAGCATAATCGATCAGGTCTCGTTGCGAAGCCGAATGAAGCAGCCATAGAGATGGGCGCTTTGGTTTGTAAGCAGGTCCGGCGAACAGATCGGTGAATATGCCGTCCGAACGGATTGGTATCAGGTGAAGATTAACGCCATGCTTGCCGCAAAGCGCCTGAGCGGCAACCACATCGGAAGAATTCGATATATTGGGGTCGTAATAGGTAACGGGATATAGTTGTTCAGCCGTTCGTGGCTGTGTCAGGGCAGCGTAGAAAACACCTGAAGAATCAAGACCTCCTGACAGTTCCAGAATGAACGGTCTGTTTGGCCCGCCAGCGCTGTTGATGTGCTCAATGAGAGTTTCAGGGATTTCATTGCTATCAAGTTGAGACGTCTCACCGCAGATGAGTTTATACGTTATTTGCCCGTTTGAATGAAGAATGGCAGTGGTTCCGGGCATGACACAGCCTATTCCGGTAAAGGGCGTTTGATCTGTGGCAAACTCAGTTGATGATAGATAGTTCGCGATGAAGCCAGGATTCGATTTGAGCTTGGCCTGCATAGCTGTCATCGCGGTCATATCATCTGAGATTAGCCACTGATTTTTATTATAGAAAAAGAATATATCATGCGCGCACCAGAGTGGTCTCTCGACAGTAACTTCTCCTCCGGCTGGCTTGATGTGGAATTCTCCGCGGTGCCCATAAAGAACCATTTCATTTAATATGGGGGAGAAAGAATAAAGGAATAGATTTACTTCACAAGAGGATGAAGAATCTTTACGCTTTAAATATTTAAAAAATCCAGACGATACGAATGCATCGTCGTTTGAAATAGAGAGCACCGCATCACCAGATTTATCTTGAAAATTCGACAGACATGAATTCTCACTCATGCCTGTCTAATCATTCATTCACTGACTTAATCCATCATCCCAAAGCTGAGGTGATTCAGACCTAAATCCACCGCCGCCTTTTGTTGCTTTTTTTGCGTCTATATAATCAACAGAGTCTTGATGTTGTTTTGCCGATATAAATCTAAAAAATTTAGAGAAAGTCATAATTATTCTCCTAATATTTATTAGCTTCAAAGATAATTTGCATAAGTACTTTATAATATTAATCTAAATTTGTAATGCCCAATAAATTGGTCAAAATATAGTGTGTCCATTTTTTTGGATATGAGAGGTGGCCTGTTGGCTTGCGTATGTTTCTCTTTTGTTCACTTTTGTGCTGTCAAGTGAACCTGTCTGAGGATAGGGTTCACGTATGAAAGAAACGATTCGCATCATTGGTATTGATCCGGGGCTTCGTCGTACCGGCTGGGGCGTTGTCGAATCGCTTGGCAATTCCCTGCATTTTATCGGCTCCGGCACCGTGACGTCGAATGCCGAGCTGGATCTCGCTTCACGGCTTTGTCAGCTTCATGAAGGGCTGTCAAAAGTCCTGCATGACTTTGTCCCGCATGAAGCGGCGGTTGAGCACACATTCGTCAATAAGGATGCAACTGCCACGCTTAAGCTCGGGCAGGCACGCGGTATTGCACTTCTGGCCCCTGCGCAGGCGGGACTGCCGGTGGCAGAATATGCGCCCAATGCCGTCAAGAAGGCGGTCATTGGCGTTGGCCATGGCGAAAAGCAGCAAATCCATATGATGGTGAAAGTTCTGATGCCGCGCGCAACGTTCGATACGAGTGACGCTGCCGATGCGCTTGCCATTGCCATTTGCCATGCGCATCATCGTCAAAGCATTGTCAGCGCTCGCAGAATGCAGGCGCTTTTGAGTTAACGCGCATCTTATTGCGAAGACCGTTCTACATTTTTCGCGATGCGCTTATAGCGGGGTAGGTATCCAATGATCGGCAAGCTCAAGGGTGTGATCGATGAAATTGCAGATGATCATGCGGTTATCGACGTGCATGGCGTTGGCTATGTCGCTTTTTGTTCGGCGCGCACGCTTGGTAACCTTGGCGGGGTAGGGGAAGCTGCGGTTCTCTTGATCGAGACTTATGTACGCGAGGACATGATCCGCCTTTATGGTTTCGGGTCGCAGCTTGAGCGCGAATGGTTCCGTCTGTTGCAGAATGTGCAGGGCGTGGGTGCGAAGGTGGCGCTTGCTGTGCTTGGAACACTGACCCCTTCCGAACTTGCCAATGCGATTGCTTTGAGAGACATTGCCATGGTTTCGCGTGCGCCGGGCGTTGGCAAAAAAGTAGCCGAGCGGATTGTCACCGAGCTGAAGAACAAAGCACCGGCCTTTGCAGGAGAAGCCAGCGGAACAATCGGTCTCAAACAGGAACTTGGCTCAGGTGTTGCCTCGGCGCCGGTCAGCGATGCTGTCTCGGCGCTATCCAATCTCGGTTATTCCCGTGATCAGGCGGCCAATGCTGTGGCTGCGGCGCTAAAAGAAGCCGGTCAGGATGCCGATTCGGCCAAACTTATTCGCCTCGGTCTGAAGGAGTTGTCGCGGTGAGCTACTTGTGTGCGCTGAATGTTCATGCGAGAGGGATGGCATGAGCGACCGCAATCCCCTTATCGATGCTGATCTGCGCGGCGAAGATGCCGATACAACTTTGCGCCCGCAAACGCTGGATGATTTTGTAGGGCAAGCGCAAGCGCGCGCCAATCTCAAAGTCTTTATTGAAGCCGCCAAAGTGCGCGGCGAAGCACTCGATCACGTGCTTTTCGTCGGTCCTCCGGGACTGGGAAAAACCACGCTCGCGCAGATTATGGCCAAAGAACTGGGCGTCAATTTCCGCTCTACCTCTGGTCCGGTGATTGCCAAGGCTGGTGATCTCGCAGCGCTTCTGACCAATCTCGAAGATCGTGATGTGCTGTTTATCGACGAAATTCACCGTCTCAGCCCGGCTGTTGAAGAAATTCTCTATCCGGCAATGGAAGATTTTCAGCTTGATCTCATTATTGGTGAAGGTCCGGCAGCGCGTTCGGTGAAGATCGATCTTGCGAAATTCACGCTGGTTGCAGCGACAACGCGTCTGGGGCTTTTGACGACGCCTTTGCGCGATCGCTTTGGTATTCCTGTCAGGTTGAATTTCTATACGGTTGAAGAACTCGAATATATTGTGCGGCGCGGTGCGCGCATCATGCAGATGGGTATTTCGCCCGATGGCGCGCTGGAAGTGGCACGCCGTTCGCGCGGCACACCGCGTATTGCGGGCCGTTTGTTGCGGCGTGTTCGTGATTTCGCGCTGGTTGCCGGTGCCGATGTCATTGATCGCAAGATCGCCGATGAAGCGCTTTCGCGGCTTGAGGTCGATAATCGCGGGTTTGATCAGCTGGATCGGCGCTATCTTGATATGATCGCGCGAAATTTTGGCGGCGGACCAGTCGGGATCGAAACCATTGCGGCCGGACTATCCGAACCGCGCGATGCCATTGAAGATATTATCGAACCCTATATGATTCAGCAGGGCTTTTTGCAGCGCACGCCGCGCGGGCGTGTTCTCACGGCGCTTGCCTGGCAGCATATGGGACTTGCTGCCCCTGCGGAAGTGGCACAGCAGTCGCAGTTTGGCCTTTTCATGGAAGACGAATGACGCACACAATCGATCAGGCAGCAGCACAATCAGTTTCAGGCGCATTAAAGGATGGGGTGCATCATCTCTATGCGCGTATCTATTATGCGGATACGGATTTTTCCGGCTTTGTGTATCATGGCCGCTATCTCGAATTTTACGAGCGCGGCCGCACTGATTTTCTGCGTCTTCAGGATGTGCATCACATCGAACTTGCTGAAGGCGCCTTGGGTGAAGAAATGGTCTGGGTCGTTCGTCGCATGGAGATCGATTACAAATCGCCTGCAAAGATGGATGATCTCATTCTGATTGAAACCCGTGTGCATGAAATCCGCGGCGCGCGTGTGATCATGGCGCAGAAGATTACCTGTGGCGACCGTCTGCTTTCGGAAGCAAAAGTTGAAGCGGTGATGATTACCAAGCAGGGTCATCCGCGTCGCATACCGGACGAATGGCGTGAGGCTTTCACAAAAGCGGGCTGATATTTTCAGCCGATCTGCAATAATTAACGGGCCTATATCGCCTCTTATTAAATGCTAACTGATCTTTAACCATAATGGCCGATTAATCATGATGACGGAATCGGTTGAGAGGTTGGATCGTGTGTAACGCCTTCCTTTCACCAAAATTAACCATGACAAGCGCTGTGAGGATTTTAATTTGAAGTCCGTTTATGGTGGTTGGGGCGTTCGGTAGCGGGCGTTTTAAGAAGAATTTGTGATGCCGCCCGGTTCTGACGCCGGGCGTTTGGATTCGAGGACGGTAGATCGATGGAAAATATTGCGCTTGCGGCCCCAGCCGCCGATATTACCCTCTGGGGCCTGTTTATGCATGCGGGCTGGGTGGTCAAGCTGGTTATGCTTGGTCTCATTCTCGCTTCGGTCTGGACGTGGGCGATCATCGTGGACAAGATCGTGTCCTATGGCCGCGCACGTCGCGCCATCGATCGCTTTGAACAGGCTTTCTGGTCGGGGCAATCGCTTGAGGAGCTTTATCGCACTCTTAATGAGCGCCGCACCACGGGAATGGCGTCGATCTTTATTGCTGCCATGCGCGAATGGAAGAAATCGTTCGAAAAAGGGGCGCGCTCGCCGATTGCGCTTCAAATGCGTATCGACAAGGCAATGGATGTGGCGCTTGCCCGCGAAGGTGAAAAACTTGAATCGCGTCTCGGCTTTCTGGCTACGACCGGTTCAGCCGCGCCGTTTGTGGGGCTGTTCGGTACTGTTGTCGGTATTATGACGTCGTTTCAGGCGATTGCGGCCTCGAAAAATACCAGCCTCGCGGTTGTTGCTCCCGGTATTGCGGAAGCGCTGCTTGCAACGGCCATTGGTTTGCTCGCAGCTATCCCTGCGGTTATTGCCTATAACAAGCTCTCGGGTGATGCAGGCAAAATCAACGGACGCCTTGAAGGCTTTGCAGACGAGTTCTCCGCCATACTGTCGCGCCAAATTGATGAGAAGCTGACGCCACGCAACTAAGCGTGTTCCAGCATCAAAGCTAAATCGAGCCTTCGGGAATATTGAAATGGGCATGTCAGTTGGAAATCAGGGAATGCAATCGGGTGGTCGCCGCAGGCGTGGCCGCAAGAAGGCATTAATGAGCGAGATCAACGTTACGCCATTCGTGGACGTGATGCTGGTGCTGCTTATCATTTTCATGGTTTCCGCACCGCTTCTGACGGTTGGTGTGCCGATTGATCTGCCCGATACGCAGGCCAAGGCCATGAATGCCGATACGCAGCCAATCACTGTTTCGGTCAACAACGAAGGTCGGATCTTTATTCAGGAAACTGAAATCCCGATTGATGAAGTGGTTCCCAAGCTTCAGGCGATTGCCAAAACCGGGTATGAAGAGCGCATTTTTGTGCGCGGTGACAAGGCTGCCGATTATGGCACTGTCATGAAGGTTATGGCTCGTATCTCCGCCGCCGGTTTCAAGAATATCGGCCTTGTGACACTCCAGGAGCAGGATAGCTGACGGCATCATGAAGGCTGGCCTGATATCTTCTGTTGCACTCCATGCCGTTGCGCTTGCGCTGGTTGTGGTTTCGTTTTCCTCGCCGAAGCCTTTCGACGTGCAGGATTCGGAATCATTTCCGGTCGACATCGTGCCGATCGAATCGATCACGCAAATCCAGCAGGGCGATAAAACTGCGCCCATGAAGGAAAAGTCGGCGCCCGTTCCGACCAAAAAGCCGAACACCGTACCGGATGCCCAGAATGTCGGTGACAATGAAGTCGATCTTCAGACGCCGCCGAAACCAGACAACAAGGCCAAGCCAATTGAAGCGGCTGAGGAACCAAAGGCACAGCCGGAGCCGGTGAAAAAGCCGGAGCCGAAGCCTGATCCTAAGCCCGAACCAACGCCGCAGGAAAAGCCGACACCGGTTCCTGCGACGGAAGTGCAAACCAAGCCTGAAGCAAAACAGGACGTGAAGCCTGATCCGGTCGCAGAAGCGATCGAAAAACAGGCGGAAGCTCCTGACCAGACGGCACCGAAATTGCCGGATAATGTGCCGGCGCCACAGGCAAAGCCCAAACCGCCGCAGGCGCAGACGGCAAAAACGCCGGATCGCAAGCCCGTGGAAGAAAAGAAGCCGACGCAGTCGGCCTCGCAGACGTCGCAATCGAAAAATGATGCGATTGCTGATGAAGTGGCAGCGCTTCTCAACAAGCAGAAGACATCAGGCGGCGGTGCAAAGCGTTCGACCGATCAGGCATCGCTTGGCGGCAAGAAGAATACGGGTGGCTCAAAATTGAGCCAGAATGAAATGGATGCGCTTCGTGGTGCCATTTCCAAGTGCTGGAATGTGCCTGCCGGTGTGGCAGACGCGCCAGGACTGATTGTCACGGTGAAGATGCATCTCAATCAGGATGGTTCTATTCAGGGTGTTCCTGAAGTGACATCTGGTGGTGGCGCTGACGGTGTTGGTCGTGCAGCAGCGGAAAGTGCGAAACGCGCTGTGGCCCGTTGTGCACCTTATAACCTGCCAGCAGACAAATATGATTCATGGTCGGAAGTGATCGTCAACTTCGACCCGAGTGAAATGTTCTGATCAGCCTTGCTGGTCACTCCTATCGATTGCCTTAACGAGGCCAAAGGACAAAAGAGGTCCCTAAAGACATGAAAATCGGCATCATGAACAAAAAGATCCGGATCGTTTTTTCGGCTTTCGCCTGTATGATTGCTGCGAGCCTGGTGGCCACCATGCCTGCGCGTGCGGTGGTGGAAATCAACATCAACAAGGGTGTGGTTGAGCCATTGCCAATTGCGGTCACCGATTTTCTTTCGGGTGATCAGCTGGGTGCGAATATCACGTCGGTCATTGCAGCCGATCTTGAACGTTCGGGCCTTTTTGCGCCGATCAACAAGGGGGCTTTCATTGAAAAGATATCCAACCCTGATGCATCGCCGCGTTTTGAAGACTGGAAAGTGATCAATGCGCAGGCACTGGTGACAGGTCGTATCACCAAGCAGCCCGATGGACGGCTCAAGGCTGAATTCCGCCTTTGGGATACGTTTGGCGGTCAGCAGCTGATCGGTCAGCAGTTCTTCACAACGCCCGATAACTGGCGTCGTGTTGCGCATATTATTGCAGATGCGATTTATGAGCGCCTGACGGGTGAAAAGGGTTATTTCGATACACGCATTGTTTTTGTGGATGAATCGGGCCCTGCGCAGAAGCGCGTGAAGCGTCTGGCGATTATGGATCAGGACGGCGCGAATGTGCGCTATCTCTCTGACGGTCGTGACATGGCGCTGACACCACGCTTCTCGCCGAACCGTCAGGAAGTGACATATATGTCGTTTGCCGGTGGTCAGCCGCGCGTTTATCTGTTGCAGCTGGAAACCGGTCAGCGCGAACTGGTTGGCAACTTCCCCGGCATGTCGATTGCACCACGCTTTTCGCCGGACGGACAGAAGGTTGTCATGAGCCTTTTGCAGGACGATGGCAGCGCCAATATTTATACGATGGATCTGCGTAACCGCACGACGACACGTCTGACCAGCAGTCAGGCAATTGATACGAGTGCTTCTTATTCGCCCGATGGCTCGCAGATCGTGTTTTCGTCGGACCGTGGCGGTCGTCCGCAGCTCTATGTCATGGGTGCTGACGGTTCCAATCCACGCCGCATTTCGGCAGGGGATGGCAGCTATTCGACGCCTGTCTGGTCTCCGCGCGGTGATCTGATCGCTTTCACGAAGCAGTCGCAGGGTCAGTTCTCCATTGGTGTCATGAAAACCGACGGTACGGGTGAGCGCCTTCTGACTTCCGGCTTCCATAATGAAGGCCCGACCTGGGCTCCCAATGGCCGCGTGCTGATGTTCTTCCGCAAGGCCGCTGGTGCTGGTGGTCCCAAGCTTTTCACGATTGATCTGACAGGCCGTAATGAACGTCAGATCCAGACTCCGAACTTCGGTTCTGATCCAGCCTGGTCGCCATTGCTTGAGTAATTGCCTTCATGGTGAGCCTAAGGGCGTGAAACGTTGAGCATTTCCAGTTTTGATTGAAACATTGGAAATGCTCTATCTGTTTGTTTCATGCTTTTTTCGGTAAAATGCCATAATTCAGGCCGTTGGGTCGTGTTTCTGCCGCATTTAGCCATCATGGCCTAAAAGGAGAATTGCAACTGAAAAGCCGTTCTGCATTTGGCCATAAGGAATTGTTAACCATACTTCTTGAGCCTGCCTTAACCTAAATATGATTATTGGTTGGTCACGCAGGAACATCAAATCTTAAGGAGCTCCGGCCCATGCGCCGTTTCCAGTCGATCGCACGTAGCCCTATCGCTATTGCCCTTTTCATGTCGCTCGCCGTTGTCGGTTGTGCGTCCAAGAAGAACCTTCCGAACAATGCCGGAGATCTTGGTCTTGCTGGTGGTGCAGCAGCGCCTGGCTCTTCTCAGGATTTCACTGTGAACGTCGGTGACCGCATTCTTTTTGACCTCGACTCGTCGCTGATCCGTGCAGACGCACAGCAGACTCTGTCGAAGCAGGCTCAGTGGTTGCAGCGTTATCCGCAGTATTCGGTCACGATTGAAGGCCATGCGGACGAGCGCGGCACACGCGAATACAATCTTGCACTCGGCCAGCGCCGTGCTGCTGCAACCCGCGATTTCCTTGCGGCTCGTGGCGTTCCAACCAGCCGTATGCGTACCGTTTCCTACGGCAACGAACGTCCCGTGGCTGTTTGCGACAACAACTCTTGCTGGTCGCAGAACCGCCGTGCGGTTACCGTTCTCAACGGTGCCGGTAGCTAAGTTTCAGAAAATCGCCTGAACCTAATCCAGAAAAAGCGGCCTTTGGGCTGCTTTTTTTGTTTCAGGGACCGACTTATTGGCATCTTCGACAAATTTTGGCCGAACTCACCTGTGTGATAGGGAAAGCATCTTTGCTTTTTATGGATTTTCTCTAAAAGCGAAAGAGAGCCGCGCGAAGTTGGGTGTTCAGTTGATATTCAGGCATCAAATATCACGATGAGCATGAACATGATGACCGCGGTCGAAAGGTTTTAGGGTACATGAGCAATAGGGGCGAAAGGGAATGAGGAAACCAATGAGAAAAGTGACACTGGCATTTGCCATGCTGCCGCTTTTGGCGGGTGCTCCGGTTCTGGCTGCATCTGTTTCTTCTGAGCAGGGAACCATCCAGATTGCGCAGGCGGGCGATCTCGGCGGTGGCCAGTTTTCGCAGCAGATATGCAATCTTGCGCATCAGAATGCGCAGTCATACGCCCGCATCCTGCAACTTCGCGATAAGATGCTTCAGGTTCAGCGTGATAATGAAACCCGTTTCCGGGCACTTGAAAAAGGCAAGGGCGGCGCACAGAATCATGTTGTCATTGGTTCGACAGCCATTCTCGATGACGCCATGCGTGATAGCGGTGGCACAGGCGGGCAGGGTGGCTACCAGAGCCCCGGCTTGCAGCAGGAACTCATTCGCAACCTGACCGGCAAGGTTGAGGATGTGGATGCGCAGATTCGTTTTACCGACGAATTGCTGCAAAAAACGCAGGACGACAATCTCTTCCGATTTGAAGAGTTGGAAAAGAAAAACGGTGGCACAGCTTCCACCCAGTCAAGTGCTGGTCAGAGTGCACCATTGGCAGCACCACCTCCGGGTGGGGATCTTTGTTCGCAGGGCATGGGTAATCCGGTTGATATTGCGGATAAGCTTGGTAACCGCGCGGAAGCCATGAATTTTCAGGTTCTGGAATTTCAGGACCAGATGCAGAAAATGCAGGAAGAAAATGAACGCCGGTTCCAGAAGCTCGAAGGTGGGCGCGCTGATGCAGGCAAGGAGGCAGGTGAAACGTCACTTGCCGACGCAACAGCCACCGGAACCCCTGATAACGGGGGTTCGGGAACCACAATGCAGGGCGGGAATCTCGGTTCTTCTTCACAGACGGCGACCAATAATGTATCGGGCGCCGATTCCATGGCTATTGGTTCAGGCTCTGCCTCACAAGGCGGGCCGCAACGTGGGGAGCCGCCAAAAACGCTTGGCTCCATCGAGTTTGACAACAATGGCAATGTAATCGGCGAAACGATCAATGTTCAGCCGCGTCCGGCGGAACAGGGAGCAGCCGTGCCGGGAGGCGATGCGGTGGCGTCTCTGCCGACGGATGATAATCCGAATTCGCTTTATCAGGCTGCCTATCAATATCTTATGTCGGGCGATTACAAAGCGGCTGAAGCAGGTTTTCGCGAACATATTAAACGCTATCCAGCCGATCCGGCCACTGCCGAAGCGCGTTACTGGTTGGGTGAATCGCTTTACGGCCAATCACGTTATCCTGAAGCTGCGACTGTTTTCATCGATACGCAACGCGATTATCCAGAGTCCAAACGTGCCCCGGAAAACATGTTCAAGCTTGGTATGACGCTTGAAAAGATGGACAATAACGATGTCGCCTGCGCGACATTCAAGCAAATTCCCGAGCGTTATCCGAGCGCCGCACCTGCCATTTTGAAGCGGGTTACGGATGAACGTAAACGGATTAAATGCTGATTTTGGAGATCATTCGTGGGGCTTTCCCCGGTCGATATTTTAAAACCTTTCGAATTAGAGCATGCAAAAGGAATTGTCGCTGCTGTTTCAGGTGGCAGTGATTCACTGGCATTGCTGTTTTTGCTGAAAGACTATCTCGCGACGCTCAAGTCCCCGCCGTCGATCACCGTTGTCACCATTGATCATGGTTTGCGGGCCGAATCGGCCAAAGAAGCGGCTGATGTCGGGAAGCTTTGCAAAGCGCATGGGCTTTCTCATCGCACGCTGACATGGGACGACGCCAAGCCGAAGACAGGCATTGCCGCAGCCGCACGTTCTGCCCGATATCGCCTGCTGGTTCAGGCAGCACATGAGGCTGGTGCAGATGTTATTGCCACTGGCCACACAAGCGACGATCAGATCGAAACATTTCTGATGCGCAAAGAGCGCAGCTCGCATTCAGAAGCGCGTGGACTTGCGGCCATGGCATCGCGTTCGAGGCTCGAAAATTCGGTTGAGCTTATCCGGCCATTGCTTCATCTGTCGCGTGCTGTCTTACGCGATATGCTTTGTCAGCGGGGTGTTGTGTGGATTGATGATCCAAGCAATGTCAATACGCGTTATGAACGTCCGCGGGTGCGCGCAACCACAGCAGCATTGGCTGACCCCGCCATGGTTCTCGAAAAAATCGCTGTGGCGCGCGCTGCGCGTCAGCGTGACAACGCAATTCTGATTGCTGCTCTGGCAAATGCGCATTGTCTTCAAATGGACCCGTTTGGCACGATTGGGGTCGATGCGGATGTCTATGCTGCATTGCCAGAAAATATCCGGCGGCTTTTATCGGGGCTGCTTGCTTCGCTTGCCGGAGGGCGCCGCTTTTTGCCCGGTGATGCCGAGCGCTCGCGCATTGAAAAGCTTCTGTCAGGTCATGAGAAAGTGGACCGCTTGACAATTTTTGGCGCGCTTATCGAACTTGGCAAAAACGGCCAGCCGCACTGCTTTCGACGTGAGCGGCGCAATCTTCCCGTTATGCGTCTTGATCCGGGGCAGCAGATCATCTGGGATGGTCGGTTCCGTTTCCACAATGATGGAACAGCTTCCTTGAAGGTGGCGGCACCGGATCGGCAGGAGTTTGGCGATTTCGTTAAAGGTGCGGGACTGGAAGTTGATTCTGCGCTGCGCGAAGCTTTGCTTGTTTTGCCTGCGATTTATGAAGACGGCAAACTTTCGCAGCTTCCAATACTCGACGGGCAGAAATTGCCTGCGGGAATCAGCATCGAAAAGCACTTCGCGCTCTTTGATCACGTTCTTCCTGGCTATGATTTTGCGCTGGCAAAAGCCTTTGAGCAGCGTTTTGGACGACAATGTCCTAATTTTTATAAACCAGTTTGATAAGAATCGAAGACTGTGCGGCTCTCGCGCCTTGGCAAGGCCTTCCTTCGATCCTATGTTAGAACGAAACATCATCCCGTTCTCGCGGGGTGGCCGTGGTATCGATTGGACCCGTTATGAATCCGAACTATCGCAACTTCGCCCTTTGGGCGATCATTGCCCTGCTCTTGATCGCGCTGTTCAACCTGTTCCAGAGTCCTGGCCAGCGCACGAATTCCCGTGAAGTTTCCTATTCCCAGTTTATCGATGACGTTTCCAATGGGCGCGTGAAGTCGGTTACGATCACTGGTGAGCGGATTAGCGGTACGTTTGCTGATAATGGCTCGACCTTTCAGACCTATTCACCCGGCGATACTGGGCTGGTTTCGCGCCTTGAAGATAAAGGCGTGACGATTACTGCTCGCCCTGAAAGCGATGGTTCCAGCTCGCTTTTAGGCATTCTGCTTTCCTGGTTGCCGATGATTCTTATTCTTGGCGTGTGGATTTTCTTCATGCGTCAGATGCAGGGTGGTTCGCGCGGTGCGATGGGCTTTGGCAAGTCCAAGGCCAAGCTTTTGACCGAAGCGCATGGTCGCGTGACGTTTCAGGACGTTGCGGGCGTTGAAGAAGCCAAGCAGGATCTGGAAGAAATTGTTGAATTCCTGCGCGATCCGCAGAAATTTCAGCGTCTGGGTGGTAAGATTCCACGTGGTGTTCTGCTCGTTGGTCCTCCCGGAACCGGTAAGACTTTGCTCGCGCGCTCTGTTGCAGGCGAAGCCAATGTGCCGTTCTTCACGATTTCGGGTTCTGACTTCGTTGAAATGTTCGTCGGTGTTGGTGCAAGCCGCGTCCGTGACATGTTCGAACAGGCCAAGAAGAATGCGCCTTGCATTATCTTCATCGACGAAATCGATGCTGTCGGTCGTCATCGTGGCGCCGGTCTTGGTGGCGGTAACGACGAACGCGAACAGACACTTAACCAGCTTCTGGTTGAGATGGATGGTTTTGAAGCCAATGAATCGATCATTTTGATTGCTGCAACCAACCGTCCTGACGTTCTTGATCCTGCATTGTTGCGTCCGGGCCGTTTTGACCGTCAGGTCGTCGTTCCGAACCCGGATATTGTGGGCCGCGAGCAGATTCTCAAAGTGCATGTGCGCAATGTTCCGCTTGCACCCAATGTTGATCTCAAGGTTATCGCTCGCGGTACGCCGGGCTTTTCCGGTGCTGATCTTGCCAATCTCGTCAACGAATCTGCCCTGATGGCCGCACGCCGTAACAAGCGCCTTGTGACCATGCAGGAATTCGAAGACGCCAAGGACAAGATCATGATGGGTGCGGAACGCCGCTCCGCCATGACGCAGGAAGAAAAGGCCAATACGGCCTATCATGAAGCAGGGCACGCGATCGTTGCGCTCAATGTTCCGAGTTCGGATCCTGTTCACAAGGCAACTATTATTCCGCGCGGGCGTGCGCTGGGTATGGTGATGCAGCTTCCTGAAGGTGATCGTTATTCAGCGACCTATACATGGATGATCTCGCGTCTGGCGATCATGATGGGTGGCCGTGTGGCGGAAGAGCTGAAATTCGGCAAGGAAAACATTACGTCTGGTGCTTCTTCCGATATTCAGCAGGCGACGAAACTTGCTCGTTCGATGGTCACGCAGTGGGGTTATTCCGACAAGCTCGGTCGTGTGGCTTATGGTGACAATCAGGAAGAGGTTTTCCTGGGCCATTCGGTTTCGCGCACGCAGAATATTTCGGAAGAAACCGCGCAGATCATCGACGCCGAAGTGCGCCGCCTGATTGATGAGGCCTATGCCGATGCCACCCGCATCCTGACGGAAAAGCGTGCGGACTGGATTGCACTGGCGGAAGGTCTTCTGGAATATGAAACGCTCAGCGGCGATGAAATCAGGGAACTGATCGCAGGCAACAAGCCATCGCGTGATCAGGGCAATGATACGCCGTCGCGCGGTTCAGGTGTTCCGAAAGCGGGAAGCAAGCGTAAGCGCAAGGGTGATGAACCGGGCAGTGAGCCTGGCATGGAACCGAACCCGCAGCCGCAATAAGCATCTGTAATGATTATGAATAGCCGGGCAGTCTGCCCGGCTTTTCTGCTTTCACAGCGAGTTTTGTCGGAAAGGCTCGGTTAAGGATTTCGGCGCATCATAGGACAGATTTGGAAATTGATGCTTTAAAGTGGTCTGTTTCCCCGAAAGGTGAAATTGCAATGACGGGTGGTTTTGCGCTAATAACGCAGACAATCGATTGCCGGGCTCAGGAAAGTTCGGATGCCATTGCTGCCTTAGGGATTAACAGCGACTGATATTTGTTTGCTTCGAGACAGCTCTATGGCGCAACGCAAGGCTAAGAATATGACACGCAAGTATTTTGGAACCGATGGCATTCGCGGCAAGGCCAACAGCTTTCCGATGACGCCTGATATTGCCATGAAAGTTGGTATGGCTGTCGGTCATATCTTCCGTCGCAAGGGACAGGCCTCACGCGTTGTGATTGGCAAGGATACGCGGCGTTCCGGCTATATGCTGGAAAATGCACTGGTTGCGGGCTTCACCGCAGCCGGCATGGATGTTTTCCTGCTTGGTCCAATTCCAACGCCGGCCGTTGCTATGCTTTGCCGTTCTTTGCGTGCTGATATTGGTGTGATGATTTCGGCTTCGCATAATCCTTTCTATGATAATGGCATCAAGCTTTTCGGTCCTGATGGTTTCAAGCTGTCCGATGAAATCGAGCTGAAGATCGAAAGCCTGATCGACAGTGATTTGTCCGCGCATCTTGCGACCCATGGTGAAGTGGGCAAGGCCAAGCGCGTTGATGGTGATATCTATCGCTATATCGAATTTGCGAAACGCACGCTGCCACGCAATATTTCGCTCAATGGTCTGCGGGTTGTGGTCGATTGCGCCAATGGCGCGGGCTATAAGGTTGCACCTGCAGCGCTATGGGAGCTTGGCGCGGAGGTCATTACCATCAATGACGAGCCAAACGGTATCAACATCAATGAGGATTGTGGCTCGACCCATCCGATTGGGTTGATGAAGAAAGTGCATGAAGTGCGCGCCGATGTTGGTATTGCACTGGATGGCGACGCTGATCGTGTTCTGCTTGTCGATGAAAACGGCACGGTGATTGATGGCGATCAGCTTTTGGCTGTGATTGCCGAATCATGGGCTCGGTCTGACCGTTTGCAAGGCGGCGGTATCGTTGCGACAATTATGTCGAATCTCGGCCTCGAACGCTTTTTGCATGATCATAACATGACGCTCGCCCGCACCAAGGTCGGTGATCGTTACGTGGTTGAGCATATGCGTGAGCATGGCTTTAATGTGGGTGGCGAACAGTCAGGGCATATTGTTCTGTCAGATTTTGCGACCACGGGTGATGGCTTGGTTTCTGCATTGCAGATCCTTGCCGTTGCACAGGAAGAGAATAAGCCGCTGAGCGAATTGTGCCGCAAGTTTGAGCCGGTTCCACAGCTTCTCAAGAATGTGCGTACCGCTGGCGGAAAGCCACTTGAGAACAAGAAGGTCAAGAGCGCGATTAATGAGGCGCAGGACCGTCTTGGTACGCAAGGCCGTCTGGTTATTCGCCCTTCCGGAACCGAGCCGCTTATCCGTGTTATGGCGGAAGGCGATGATCGTGTTCTTGTTGAGAAGGTCGTCAACGATATTATCAGCGTCATTTCTTCGGAAAGTGCCGCTGCCTGATCGGCATGCGAGATAAGGTATCAGAAAGCGCGGACATTCCGCGCTTTTTTATTGGCGGAAGCGGGCGGGGTTGTAATTTAGCAGGCTAATTAAATATGGTTAAGAAATAAGGTTAAGTTGTATTTAACTTTTCATCTTTAGTCTCGCTCTTGAAATTCAGTTGCGACGCGTTTGCGGCGTAACAGCTTGATGGGACGCATAGATGAACGGCTTTATTAAAATTTTCTGCGCAAGCCTTGCTGTGTCGTTGTCCATAATGGCCTTCGCTCCGGCAGCTGTTGCGGCAGATTTTACTGAAGAGGTTCCGGAAGTAATTGTTACCCCACCTGCGGTTGGTGGCTGGTATCTGCGCGGCGATATCGGGTATTCGTGGAACCGCTTTAAGCACGCCGATTACGCCACGTCCCCTTGCACCAGCAATTGTGGCAGTTCCGTATTTGAGAACAACACCATTTCGGGCGACCTCAAAGGCTCGTTCCTTATTGGTGGCGGTGTTGGCTATCAGGTGACGGATTATTTCCGCACGGATCTAACCCTCGACTATATGGCACGCTCTAAGTTTGCTGGCGAGCGTGACGAAAGCCACATGTCCGGCTTGTCGCTTCTGGCAAATGCCTATGTTGATCTGGGAAATTTTGCAGGCGTGACCCCTTATCTGGGCGCTGGCATCGGCGGCACGCGCGTGAAATGGGCGGATGTGGTCGATACGCAGAACAATGATGTCTATTCTGGTGATGCGAACTGGCGTTTCACCTATGCGCTGATGGCCGGCGCTTCGGTTGATCTCACACACAATCTCAAGCTTGATGCCGGATATCGATATCGTCATATCAACGGCGGAAAGATGTTTGAGGGCAACCCGACTATCGGCAACGGCTACGACAAGGGCATGAATGTGCACGATATACGCGTTGGCCTTCGCTATATGTTTGGCGGCTGATCATACAGAGCGCATTGATTGAACCAACGACTCGGCAAGCCGGGTCTTTTTCTTTTTATGTCCTAACTTCCCATCCAAACCACACATAAGTTAGCAACTTAGCGATTTTTCGTTTTTAAAATTTCAAATTGCGCATAAAAGGCCGCATGAAATTCATGTTGTCTCAAAAATAAAAATTAGACTGTGCGCAGTCTGAAGGGAGAGAAATGAAAGCCCTCGTCGCTTTGTCAGATTTCGTCGGACGCTCCTTTGCTGTCTGGATACTCGTCTTTGCCGTGCTTGGCTTCCTGCTGCCATCGACGTTCAGCGTGTTTGCGCCATGGATCGTTGTGTTGCTTGGCATCATCATGTTTGGCATGGGTCTTACAATTTCGACCAAGGATTTTGCGGAAGTTGCAAAGCGGCCGTTTGAAGTGCTCATTGGTGTTGGGGCTCAATTCCTGATTATGCCGCTCCTTGCGGTTTTGTTGACCCGGATTATTCCGATGGGACCTGAGGTTGCTGCCGGTGTCATTCTTGTCGGCTGCTGTCCGGGTGGCACAGCCAGCAATGTTATGACCTATCTCAGCAAAGGAGATGTTGCGCTCAGTGTTGCCTGCACCAGTGTTACGACTTTGCTTGCTCCCCTCGTTACACCGTTTCTCGTGTGGTTTTTTGCCAGTCAGTATCTTCCGGTCGATGCGATGAGTATGTTTATCAGCATCCTCAAGGTTATTCTCGTACCGCTCGCGCTGGGCTTCATTCTGCAAAAGCTGATGCCTGGTCTTGTGAAGGCTGCGGTACCGATGCTGCCACTGGTGTCGGTTATCGGTATCGTTTTGATTGTTGCGGCTGTGGTTGCCGTCAACAAAGCCGCGATCGCCCAGTCAGGTGCAATGATTTTCGCAGTTGTCGTGCTGCATAATGGTTTCGGTTTGCTGCTGGGATATTTCGCGGCCCGCGCAGCCGGTCTTTCGCTTGCCAAACGCAAGGCCATCAGTATTGAGGTTGGTATGCAGAACAGCGGTCTGGGTGCGGCGCTTGCGAATGCGCATTTCTCGCCTTTGGCGGCTGTTCCGAGTGCTGTTTTCAGTGTGTGGCACAATGTTTCCGGTGCGCTCGTTGCAAGTATTTATAGGCGCATGCAAGATAAGCCATCCAGCAAATAACTTTTGAACAGTTGAACCCGCTGCGGCTGCCGTGGCGGGTTTTGTAAAAATAACTGCCACACCATATTGTGAAAATTTTGCTTTCCGGTATTTTCATCAGCGGGCCACGCCTCCCCAACGAGGCGCGTGCTATCTGAGAGGATAGGAAACAAAATGACGACGATTGCGAAGCCGGCAGTTCGCCCGGCTAACCCTAATTTTTCTTCAGGTCCCTGTGCAAAACGTCCCGGCTGGTCGCTTCAAGCGCTTGCCGATGCGCCGCTTGGCCGCTCGCACCGCGCGAAAATCGGCAAGAACAAGCTCAAAGAAGCCATCGACCTTACCCGTGAAATTCTTGGCGTTCCAGCTGATTACCGCATAGGCATTGTTCCTGCATCGGATACAGGTGCGATGGAAATGGTGCTGTGGTCGATGCTTGGTGAGCGCGGCGTTGATATGGTGGCATGGGAAAGCTTCGGCGCCGGCTGGGTTACAGACGTGATCAAGCAGCTCAAGCTTGAAGACACCCGCACCTTTGTTGCACCCTATGGTGAGATTGTCGATTTTGCTGAAGTTGATTTCGACCGCGACGTGGTTTTCACATGGAATGGCACCACTTCGGGTGTGCGTGTGCCGAATGCCGATTTCATTCCGGCCAACCGCAAGGGTCTGAGCATTTGCGATGCGACCTCGGCTGCTTTTGCGCAGCGCCTTGATTTTGCAAAGCTTGATGTGGTGACATTCTCCTGGCAGAAAGTGCTGGGCGGTGAAGGCGCGCATGGTATGCTCATTCTTTCCCCACGCGCTGTTGAGCGTCTGGAGAGCTATAAGCCAGCATGGCCGTTGCCAAAGATCTTCCGCATGACGTCCGGCGGTAAGCTGATCGAAGGCATTTTCGTTGGCGAAACCATCAACACCCCTTCGATGCTCTGCGTTGAAGATTATCTTGATGCACTGAGCTGGGCGCGGTCCATCGGTGGCCTTGATGGTGTTGTCGAACGTGCGGATGCAAATTTTGCCGTGCTCAATGCCTTCGTTGAGAGAACGCCGTGGATTGCCAATCTGGCCAAAAAGCCAGAAACGCGCTCCAACACATCGATATGTCTGACAATTGTTGATCCGGAAGTAAGCGCACTTTCGGCGGATGCACAGGCAGCTTTTGCCAAGGGCATCGTCTCGTCTCTCGAAAAGGAAGGCGTTGCTTTCGATATCGGTTCTTATCGCGATGCGCCTTCTGGCCTTCGCATCTGGACGGGTGCGACGGTCGAGGCTTCTGATCTGGAAGCGCTGACGGCCTGGCTTGATTGGGCTTTTGCCACGCAGAAAGCTGCATTGAAAGCCGCTGCATAATCGCAAGCGATGCAGAGAGCTGTGGCCGGAGTTGGGACGGCCATAGCCCGCATCTTATTATCGTGCACATCCGAAATCCGAAGGAGGCCCTTATGGCACCTCGCGTACTCGTATCCGATAAATTGTCGCCGACTGCCGTTCAGATTTTCAAGGATCGCGGCGTTGAAGTTGATTACCTGCCAGAGCTTGGCAAAGACAAAGAAAAGCTGCTTGAAGTTATTGGTCAGTATGACGGCCTTGCCATTCGCTCTGCCACCAAGGCAACCGAAAAGCTGATTGCAGCAGCAAGCAAGCTCAAGGTCATTGGTCGCGCCGGTATTGGCGTGGACAATGTTGATATTCCAGCGGCCTCGCGCCGCGGTATTATTGTGATGAACACGCCTTTTGGCAATTCCATCACCACCGCCGAACATGCCATTGCATTGATGTTTGCAGTTGCGCGGCAGTTGCCAGAGGCAGACGTTTCCACCCGCGCTGGCAAGTGGGAAAAGAACCGCTTCATGGGCGTGGAAATTACCGGCAAAACGCTTGGTGTTGTGGGTTGCGGCAATATTGGCGCGGTTGTTGCTGCGCGCGCTATTGGTCTCAAGATGCATGTCGTTGCGTTCGATCCGTTTCTGTCGGAAGCACGGGCGCAGGAGCTTGGCGTCGAAAAGCTTGAGCTGGATGAACTTTTGGCACGCGCTGATTTCATCACGCTGCACACACCACTGACCGATAAAACGCGCGGCATCATCAATGCTGAGGCACTTGCGAAAACAAAGCCGGGCGTGCGCATTGTCAATTGTGCACGCGGCGGTCTGATCGTTGAAAAAGACTTAGTCGCAGCGCTGAAATCCGGTCATGTTGCCGGTGCCGGGATTGATGTCTTCGAAACCGAACCCGCCACAGAGAACGAATTGTTCAATCTGCCCAATGTGGTCTGCACACCGCATCTTGGTGCTTCCACGTCCGAAGCGCAGGAAAATGTGGCGATCCAGGTGGCCGAGCAGATGTCGGACTATCTGGTTAAAGGGGCAGTTTCCAACGCGATCAACATGCCTTCGATCACCGCAGAAGAAGCGCCGCGTCTTAGACCATTCATCAAGCTTGCAGAAGTTCTGGGGGCTTTTGTCGGTCAGGTGACGGACGAGCCTATTCAGGAGGTGGAAGTGCTTTTTGATGGCGCGACAGCCGCCATGAACACCCGTGCTCTGGTCAGTGCTGCTCTTGCTGGTCTGATCCGTCCGCAAGTGGCCGATGTGAATATGGTTTCGGCACCGATCATGGTGAAGGAACGCGGAATCATCGTTTCCGAGATCAAGCGCGACAAGTCCGGTATTTTTGACGGCTATATCAAGCTGACCGTGAAAACCACAGAACGTGAACGCTCGATTGCCGGCACCTGCTTTTCGGATGGCAAGGCCCGTTTCATCCAGATCAAGGGAATCAACCTTGATGCGGAAGTCGGTCCGCACATGCTTTATGTCACCAATGTCGACATTCCAGGCATGATCGGTCTGCTGGGAACGATCTGCGGCAAGCATAAAATCAACATCGCAAACTTCGCGCTCGGACGTGATCATCCAGGCGGCGATGCTATTGCGATGCTCTATGTCGATGACAAGATTCCACAGGCAGCACTTGACGAACTGATCGCTCAAGAGGCAATCAAGGCGGCAAGACCTTTGGAATTCAACATCGAGGAAGCTTGAGCGATATGGCAGACGGGATTGAACAGGCAGAATGGCGACGGATGCAGGCGCTGGATATTGCGGGTGTTACGTCTGTCGCCAACATTGTTCATCCCGATTTTTTCGAGGACGAGGCGGTCTTCCGGGACCGCTTCAAAATCTATCCGGCGGGTTGCTTTGTGCTGGTGCGTGGCGCTGAAATCCTCGGTTATGGCATCAGCCATCCATGGCAACTCGATTCGGTGCCTGCGCTGAATTCTGTTCTGGGCGAACTGCCCAAGGAAACCAGCACCTATTATATTCACGATATCGCCCTTTTGCCGGAGGTTCGCTCTGGTGGGCAGGCATCGCGTGTGGTCGACCTGATGGCCGCTCAGGCAGAGCGCGATGGTTTTGTCACCATGGCCTTAGTTGCGGTGAATGGTTCGCAGGGGTTCTGGGAGAAAAAAGGCTTTGTTACCCGCGACGTGCCAGCACTCGAAGAAAAGCTGAAAGGCTATTCGGATGAAGCGCTGTATATGGTCCGTGCAGGTTAGAGATCACAAATATACCCGCTCGGCTGGGTTGAGGACGCCTTTCGCACCAATATTTTCAATTTTTCCTTAGTTTCTTGCATGAAAGAGTCGCGCAAGCGGTATTCAGTCTGTATAGAGACGAGGGATCAGCACCTCGCGTTGCATATGTGAGGCTGCTTGCGATCCTTGGGTTTTTTTAAACGGCTGTATGCCGGACCGAGGAGTTTTCTCAATGGCGAATGTAGTTGTCGTCGGGTCGCAATGGGGCGACGAGGGCAAGGGAAAGATCGTGGACTGGTTGTCCGAACGCGCCGATGTCATCGTGCGCTATCAGGGCGGTCATAACGCGGGTCATACACTTGTTATCGATGGCGTCAGCTACAAGCTTTCGCTTCTTCCATCCGGCCTTGTGCGTGGCAAACTGAGCGTGATCGGTAATGGTGTTGTGGTTGACCCGCATCATTTCGTCATGGAAGTTGAAAAGCTGCGTGCGCAGGGGATCGAAATCACCCCTGACGTTCTGCGTATTGCAGAAAATGCACCGCTGATTCTGTCGGTTCACCGCGAACTCGACGCGATGCGCGAAGGGGCAACCGAAGGCCTTAAGATCGGCACCACCAAGCGTGGCATCGGCCCTGCATATGAAGACAAGGTTGGCCGTCGCGCGATCCGCGTAATCGATCTGACCGAGTTGGACACGTTAGAGCCAAAGGTTGAGCGTCTGCTTGCGCATCACAATCTGCTGCGCCGCGGCATGGGCCTTGAAGAAATTCCTGTTGCGACCATTCTTGAAGAGCTGACCTCGGTTGCGGACAAGATCCTTCCCTATATTGATCAGGTCTGGCGTGTTCTCGATGAACGCCGCAAGGCTGGCGACCGCATCCTTTTTGAAGGTGCGCAGGGCGCGCTGCTTGATAACGACCACGGCACCTATCCGTTTGTGACCTCTTCGAACACCGTTGCCGGTCAGGCCGCTGCTGGTTCGGGCCTTGGTCCAACAGCAATCGGTTATGTACTTGGCATCACCAAAGCTTACACGACCCGCGTTGGAGAAGGTCCGTTTCCGACCGAACTCAACGATGAAATCGGCGAATTCCTTGGCACCAAGGGCCATGAATTCGGCGTGGTGACGGGTCGTAAGCGTCGTTGCGGCTGGTTCGATGCGGTGATCGTTCGTCAGACGGTTCGCACTTCGGGCATTACCGGCATTGCACTGACCAAGCTCGACGTTCTCGACGGTCTTGAAGAAATCAAGATTTGCGTGGCTTACGAGCTTGATGGCAAGCGCATCGATTATCTGCCATCCTCGATGGGTGCGCAGGCGCGCGTCAAGCCGATCTATGAAACGCTGCCGGGCTGGTCGGAAACGACGGCAGGCGCACGTTCGTGGAACGATCTTCCGGCGCAGGCAGTCAAATATGTTCGTCACATTGAAGAACTGATCGGTGCTCCGGTTGCAATGCTTTCGACAAGCCCAGAACGCGAAGATACTATTCTTGTCACGGACCCGTTTCAGGACTAACTTATTTTCGTAGCAACATTATTCTGAAAAAATCCCCGGTTTGTCATCATGGCTGACCGGGGAATTTTTTAAGGTTTTTTTGCGATCATTTTGCAAGGCCTTGCTTAATCGTGCCGTAGGCCTTTGCTTTCTATCGATTATTGTGATTATTGAGATATTTATTGCATTTCGTACTCGCGGAAACTGGGTAAGACGGCATGGCTGATTTTGTAGCGGTTCTGAAAAAGACAATCGATGCGCAGGCGGACAAATCGCCGGAGCTGCGCCAGCGCGTCTATGCAAAGGCACGTGCAACGATTGAACAGAAGCTTGTGACGGCTAATGCCTCGCAGTCCGTGGCTGTTCGCCAACGCAAAATTCTTGAAGATGCGATTGAAGAAGTCGAAGCTTTCTACGCGCCGCCTGCTTCGGTGCCTGCGCCCGAAGAGCCGCAGAGTGATGCACTCGAAGAGTTTCTGCACGAATCAACCCTTTCAGCCGCAACCTCTTCCTATGATGATGAGGTTCCGTTTTCGGCAGATCGCCGTGCCTCCGATAGTAATGGCGATGATGACGGTGATGCAGCGCCCGTATATGCGCGCCGTCCGGATGAATGGATTGTGGAACGTGATCGGGATGGTGAGGATGAGCCAGCCTCTTCGCGCCGCAGAGAATATGCCGATGCTGATGGTTCCGGGACAAAGCGTTCCTACACTGGTTTGATGATTGGGCTTGTCGCCCTTTTGGTGGTTGGTGCAGGCGGTTATGCGCTCTGGAGCAACAAGGACACGTTGCAGGAAATGGCCTCCAGCCTTGGCCGCAGCGATGCGCCTGCAAGCAGCGATACGACGACAGCGCCGTCAGATGCGAACACATCACCGGCAGCCACCGAGCCGCAGCAGAATGCACAACAACCATCGTCTGAAAACCAGAAGATGACGCAGCGTCTGATGCCCGATGGCAGTGAAGTGGATAATGGCCCTTCGGGTGGTGATGCTGGCATTGGTGAGGGCAAGTCCACCGCCGCTTCAACGCCTGGTAATGAGCAGACAAACACGCAGAATCAGCCGCAGTCTCAGCAAGCCGTCGCTGTTGGCCAGCAGGCGCTTCTTTACGAAGAGCGCGGCGGAACAGAAACCGGTTCGGTCGAACGCGGAAATGTGGTCTGGTCTGAGATTGAAGAAAGCCCAAGCGAAGGCGAACCGGCAGCGCCTGCCATTCGCGCAACGGTGACGATGCCTGAAAGCAACGTCGAGCTGAAAATGACGATTCGCAAGAACACCGATCAATCCATTCCGGCCAGTCATCTAATTGAGATGGTGTTCACAGTGCCCGAGAATTTTGTTGGCGGTGCGATTGATAATGTTCAACGCATTACTTTTAAGGATACTGAGCAGGCCGCCGGCAATCCCCTGATCGCCGTACCGTCGAAGATTGCCGATAACTTCTTCATTATCTGGCTCAACGATGCAAAGACCGCGCAGGATACCAACCTTTCGCTGATGCGCCGTCTGCAATGGATCGACATTCCGATTTCTTATCGCAATGGTCGCCGCGCCTTGATCAGCCTGGAAAAAGGCGTTCCGGGCGAGAAGGTCTTCAATGACGTTCTGGGTGCCGGCTAAGACTTAAACCGGAATCAGAAAAGGCCGCTTGAAGCGGCCTTTTCTTTTACCCGATATTTCGTCCGGTTACTTCTTTTCAGAAAAAGCCTTAATCGCTTGAGCGACTTCGTTTGCAGCGGTTTCAGCATTGTCAAAACCGTTCAACTCAACGAGCTTTCGGCCTTCTGGCAGCTGCTTATAAACGCGGAAGAAGGCTTCAAGGCGCTGCTGCTCAATCTTAGGAAGGTCTGAAATTTCTTTGATGGTGTCATAGGTCGGGTCGATTTTTGAGGTCGGGACGGCCACAATCTTGTCGTCCTTTTCGCCGCCATCAATCATCTTGAGAACGCCAATTGGGCGAACCTTGATGATGGCGCCCGGAACGATCGGCTCACGGGTATAGATAAGGGCGTCGAGTGGATCGCCATCGCCTGCCAGCGTGCTGGTGATCGAACCGTAATTGGCTGGGTAGACGACTGGCATCGACTGATAGCGATCAACCACGATGTGGCCGGTCTTGTCATCGATCTCATATTTGGTGAAGCTACCCTGAGGGATTTCAATGGCAGTGTAGAATTCTTTTCCGTCCTGCTCTTTCTGAGGATAATCAAGATAAGAGACATATTCAGAAGCAGATACAGCAGTGGCAGCGCTCAGAGCAAACGTTGCAGCAAGCAGGAGCTTTTTCATTGGGAGACCTTCAGGCTTCGGTGAAATATGTACCGTTGCCTAAAGACATTCCATTACAGTTATTTGACAGATTCTTATTGATTGGATGACAGAAACGAAACTGCCGCAAAATGGAAAGATCCATTTGCGGCAGTAACAATCCGAATTTGTCAGGTTCAGGCTTGTGCATCCTCAACATGATTGAGTGCCTTTTGCTGTTTGAAAGCTGCGGCCTTGACTGCAGCCTGGACTTTTTCAAAAGCGCGCACTTCGATCTGACGCACGCGTTCGCGGCTGATTCCGAACTGGCCGGAAAGATCTTCCAGCGTCATTGGATCTTCCGAAAGGCGGCGTGCCTTAAAAATAAGCCGTTCGCGTTCGTTCAGTGTATCCATCGCCTGTTCAAGCAGCGAGCGGCGGCTGTCCAGCTCGTCCTGTTCGATCAGAACCTGCTCCTGGCTGCTGCTATCATCGACAAGCCAGTCCTGCCATTCACCCGATTCACCTTCGGCTGCGCGCAAAGGAGCGTTGAGCGAAGCATCGCCCGACAGACGGCGGTTCATCGAGACCACTTCGTCTTCACTGACCTGCAGCTTGGTTGCGATCTGCTTGACCTGATCCGGGTTGAGATCACCATCATCGAGCGCCTGAATCTTACTCTTCATCTTGCGCAGATTGAAAAACAGGCGCTTCTGATTGGCCGTCGTGCCCATCTTCACAAGACTCCACGAGCGCAGGATATATTCCTGGATCGAAGCCTTGATCCACCACATTGCATACGTGGCAAGACGGAAACCCCGTTCGGGTTCAAAACGCTTGACTGCCTGCATCAGGCCGACATTGCCTTCGGAAATAACTTCGCCGATTGGCAGGCCATAGCCGCGATAGCCCATGGCGATTTTTGCCACAAGACGCAGATGGCTTGTCACAAGCTTATGCGCAGCCTTGGGGTCAGCATGTTCATGATAACGCTTCGCCAGCATGTATTCTTCCTGCGGCTGAAGCATGGGAAAGCGGCGAATTTCTTCCAGATAACGGGTAAGCCCGCCGTCACCGGATGTAATACTTGGAAGACTAACCTGGGCCATAAAGCACCCTCCTTTATAATTTCAGGTTCCCGTCTGGCGAACCTGTCACGCTGGCTGCCTCCTGCACTTCCTGCGTGAACTTACATATATAGGTATGATTTTGGCGAAAACACGATCTTTAAACCCATGAAACAATGTGTCACTAGAATGTGAACGCCAGCCGAAATTCGCATGACGGCTGGCTGTTTCCGAGCCGGAATGATTGACAGGGCTCTATATAGAGTGCTGGCGGAAATTTTCCAGAAGCTGCTGCATATCTTCGGGCATGTCCGCTTCAAAACGCATCAGTTCTTCTGTTGTGGGGTGGGTGAAGGCAAGAAGCCTTGCGTGCAATGCCTGGCGTTGGAAGCCATTTACGGCATTTTTAAGCGGCTCTGGCAGCTTGTTGGCCTTGGTTTTGTAAGCGCCGCCATAATCCATATCGCCAACCAGTGGATGACCAATATGGGCCATGTGCACGCGGATCTGGTGTGTTCGGCCTGTTTCAAGACGGCATTCCACCAGCGAGGCAAGTGAGGTTGCATCCTCTTGCGGCGCAAATTTTTCAATTGTCACATAATGGGTGACGGCATGACGGGCATCTTCACGCTCTTCATTGACGACAGCCTGCTTGGTGCGATCGCGATGCGAGCGTCCAAGATAGGCGTCGATATAGCCCTGGGGGCGCTCGGTCATGCCCCAGACAAGCGCGAGATACGCGCGTTCCAGATCGCCAGTGCGGCCATGGTCGGCAAATTGCTCACTTAAATGCCGGTGGGCGTGATCGTTCTTGGCAACGACCATCACGCCGCTGGTGTCCTTATCCAGACGATGCACAATGCCGGGACGGCGAACACCGCCGATGCCGGACAAGCTATCGCCACAATGGTATATCAAGGCATTGACCATTGTTCCCGTCCAGTTGCCATTGCCAGGGTGCACGACAAGCCTCGCGGGCTTATTGATGACGATGAGATCATCGTCCTCAAAGAGAATATCAAGTGGGATGTTCTCGCCTTGCGGATCAGCCGGTTCAGGCTCGGGCAGCACGACGGTAATCTTCATACCTGCGCGCAGCTTCTGCTTTGCGCTGCTGGCAGGAACACCATCGAGGGTCACATGGCCTTCAGCAATCAGGGACTGGACGCGACTGCGGGAGAGTTCCGGCCCCAATGCTGCGGCCAACCACTGGTCTAATCTCTTGCCCGTAGCATCCGTGTCGGCAATTAGTTCTTTCAATTGTCTCTTCCCTTCGTTATCACGCGCCACGCGGGTGCATGAACCGGAGTCATTTAATGCAGGATCCACACTATCCCAGATATCAGAATCAGCAGGATTCAGGATATCAGGACTATCAGCAGGGCTATTATCCGGACCAACAGCAACCGGAACCCCCGCTTGATCCGGCGATGGAGAAGGTCCGTCGCAAGATGATCCGTCTGCTTGCGGTTTCCATAGGTGTTATGTTGATTGGTCTTATGGCTGTGCTTGTCGCAGTTGTCTACAAGATCAATCGCGCACCGGAAACTCCGCCTGCGGCTGAGGCGCGTTCTGACATCCCTGGACAGGTTGCGGAACCTCTTAAGCCGGAGCCTCCAAAGCTGATTGAATCGCAGATTGAGCTTGCGCCGGGCACACGCTTGTTGTCGCAAAGCCTTTCCGGCGAGATGCTTTCCCTGGAAACGCTTCTGCCGGATGGCGGTACTGAACTCATTATTTATGACTATCGCGAATCACGAATTGTGGGGCGCGTTAAGCTTGGCAATGTAGAGTGAACGGGATTTCCGGGCGGCGGTTTTGCCGCCCATATTATTTCTAGATGCTGGTCTAGATACTGGCATTGCGCTTTTTCGCGGTCGAGGCTATATCAGCAACGACGATCCAAACTCCGCGCCCATCGTCTAGCGGTTAGGACGGCGCCCTCTCACGGCGCAAACAGGGGTTCGATTCCCCTTGGGCGTACCAATAAAATCAAACACTTAAGTTAATGATAGAGAAAGTCGTCTAATAACCGTCAAATAAGCGGTTTCTGAAAATGCTTTCGGACTTATCTTTCCGACATACTTTGAATGTCGGAGTGTGACAATCTGTCGTTGTCTGCCCGACCACTAGAATGTCGTGTCTAATAGCGCCAACACGCCAGCCTAAGCGCCCTCTCCAATGCGCAGCGATGTGTCCATTCACCAAAACGCAGTATTTTGGTGATGAACTTGAACTCGGCTTGATTTGGACAAAAGGGGCACTACCAATGGAATGGATTTTTATTCACACACTGACATTCACCTTCATGTCGGTATTTTCAATGGTTAATCCTATTGGCATGGCTCCTGTGTTTCTGGCTCAAACCAGTCGCCAGCCCAAAGAGGAACGTCACAAGCTTGCCTATAGGGTGGCCTGTTACGGAGCTATCCTGCTCATCATAACGTTGTTCACCGGTCCAAGCGTCCTCCAGTTCTTTGGTGTCGCTCTTGCCGATATACGGGTGGCAGGAGGGATTTTCGTATTCTTCACTGCTTGGCAAATGCTAGTTGCGGACCCGGCACCACCAGCGGGTGTAGCAGAAGCGCCTACTGGTCGTGATAAATCAGCAGATATAGCATTCTTCCCATTGACTATGCCCATCACAGCCGGGGCCGGTACGATTGCTATCATCCTCACATTATCGAGTAAAATGGAAGGTAGCCTACAGAACGAAGTGGCATCTTACGCCGGTGCGGTTGTCGGAATCGTCTTGGTCTTCATCTGCGTTGCAATTTGCTACAGGTACTCAGACGCAATCTTTAAGAAAATCGGTCCAGCGGGAACGGCGGTATTGACGAGGCTAACCGCATTCTTGCTCTTGGCTATCGGCGTCTCCGTGACATGGGGCGGCTTGAGCAGCTTGATACTATCCTTGAAATAAAAGCACGGCCACAAAACCATCCGCAACGGGGTGTCTCCAGATTTGGAGAGAGCCGTCACTTTTTCTGCTCGCGTTATGATGTCACTTAAATCGGTGTTTCTCTCGCGTAGTGATGTCAGATTAATCGGTGACGCCTCGCGCGCGTGCGCGTATTGGTCCCGAAAGTCGTTTTTCGGATAGTTCCGAGAAAGGGTGTCGATTGAACTGATACCCCCGGTAAATTCTTACCGAACGGCCTGCACGGGCACTACACCCTTGCAGATAGCGCTCCACGGTGGGGCACGTCACCCGTACAAAATTCGTACGCTGGGTTTTTCTGCTTATAACGAATGAAGGTCTGCTCAATTTTGAGCATACCCCCTCCTTAAAATTCAGGAGACCTTAAAAGGCGCTGGCACCGATAAGAGGTCGCTACAGATTTCATACCAATCTCAGATGCGACGGATTTCGTCGGATGACTTAAAACGATGGACGTTATACCTGCACCCGCCTTAAGGTATGCGCAGAGGCTTGAGCTTTCCGGTCTATTTGGTTTCTTCTAAAAGCTTGATGAGGCGTTCGTGAGTTTTTTTCATATCGTATAGGTGCTCAACAACCAAACCAAGGCAGATCAAAACCACACCTGATAAACATAGGCTTATGCCGCAAGACAATAGAACAAGCCTATCGTTACCTGTCTCTCCAACGCCGAAAACAGCAATCGTCAATCCGGGGATTAATGCGAGTATGCCAATAATTTTTATGAAAAGGCCCATTTAATCCCATGCTCTCCCGCAAATTAGCATCTGTGGTTTAGTTGCACACTGCCAAAGCGGCCAGTTCGTTAATTCTCCGGTCAAGAAGCGTTTGATCTAAATCACGACGGCGCTCGTACTCTTCAACCTCCTCGGCGTGTATATCCGCATTAGGATTTGGAAGTCGCTCAATGAGGTCAAGGTGTTGGTGGTGGCGCTCGATATTTGCTCTCAATGCCTCAATACGGCTTTCAAGAAATTCGCGAATGTTTGACATGAAACCACTCCCACTGTTTACCGCAAGCTGGCAGAGGTGCTCTTGGTGGTCAAGGGGGCAATAAAAAACCCCACCGAAGCGGGGTTTGACTTGCAAATTTACTTCTTAGGCGGACCTACGCGGTCGAGAAGTTTGTAAACAACCTCGGCGCACTCAATCGTCGACTGGTCTTCTGCACACTTTACGTCGACCTTATACCCCTTATCTTCCACGCGGATATGTGCGGACTTATCAGGGGCGCGGTGCGGTCCACCGTGTGGAGGAGGTGGTGGCGGTGTTCCCGGTGCACCAGCTTCGGGAGGTGCAGGCGGCTTAGGTGGCTCCTGCGCAAGGGCAGAGCCGGAAATCATTGCAAATGCAGCGGCAGCAATAAGAACGTTCTTCATTGCATTACTCCTATAGGTGTTTGCGCATAATAAACATCCACGCCACATATATGTTCCGAGACAATATGATGACATTTCTGTCACGCTAAAAATATTTGCTCCAACCATAGCAATTGCTCAAAAGCGAGATGTAGCCTAAATCCGTCTCATGATTACGATTTCTTGGTGGGTTGCCATCATTTTTTACATGTCGATCTATTGGCCTGTCACAATCTTGGTGGCTGGTTCAATCGTAGCAACCGCGTTCATGGCAACGAATAGCGTTGGCTGGCGTGTAGTTTGGTCCACAGTCGCTGTTCTGCTCATTGCGCCAGTCATCTGGTTTTTTTCCGTTGCATAAAAAAGCCCCGGCATGTCTCCCAATGTCACGGGGCTCCTTGCCTAAGAGCCAAAGGGTTTTAAAGACCCCAATTCATTTTCGTCTGGCGGGGTGCGTCCAAGTTGGGCAGACCTTCAAATTGTTCCGGCTAAGCTAGTAGATTGATAAGATTGAGCAGATAAACAATTGCTTGAGCCATTGCCGCCGCTGCCGCCGCTGATGCTGCCGCCTTGTTGTAGCGCGTAGATTTTAGCCATTGCTTGCGATGCGATTTCAAATTAGCCGAAAACTGCTCAACCCATTCATCTGAAAGGCTGCCTTCTTTGTTCTTGTGATGTTTCGTGGGTGCGATATCCGGAATATCAATATCGGCTGAGCGAAACCACAAGATGGCGGCGGCAACACCAGAAAAGACGGAAACGACATGTAGCGAGATAATAAGAGCGTGCGTCATCATTGCGATTATTCCGGTATTTCGTGCGATTTAGTTAGATGAGTAAGAAAGCTCATTGGCTATGCAAATCGCTGCCATGACGGATCAATAAGGCCTTTTCAAGCTAACTCATGAAACCGCGTCGCATTCCACCTTGGGAAAGTCTGCCGACCTGACTTGTAAGCAATTGCCCACAAGTGGCAACGAGCAATTTTACCTCTCTCCCCACAGCGGGGCGCTGGCATCCTGCCATGCAAACAGTTTCACAGCTTCCCCGTAAATTAGCTTATTTAGGCTCTGACCAATGAAGCGACCTGCCTTACCTTGTAAGCTTTTCGGCAATGTTCCTCGCAGTATGGCTGTCCAATTTGGACTGCCTCACCACAGAAAAAGTGAAGCTCTCCAGCGTGCGCCCGATTGACCGGCCACTTACATTGATGGCGCGAAAGGTCAACGATTGGGAAACCTTCATGCAGGCTGGTCAGCTTATCGAGCATGGGAAGCACCTCCGAAAGCTGGCTGCTTCTCCAGTGCTTCGATGCGCGCTCTGACGAACGCCGGTGTGAGCAATCCATTCATCAGGCGTTTGCGGCAACCATCCAGCACGCGCTCATGCATCTGGTTCAAATCTGAGCCAAACACGGTCGCTAAAAATTTATCGGCCTCTTGCTGTGATGATGGAGCCGAAAATGGTGTGCTTTCATCCTCACCGTTTGCAGCGAGTGCGTACCCGTTTTTTTTCTTTGCCGGGAAGTCGGGGGAGCTTGCTACAGCGCTTTTGATTTGCGCGCTTCGCTCCCCCTCAACGTCACCCATAACTGGAGAACCGTCGCTGTCTTCATAGCCGTTTATTACAGGTAATCCTGTAAGGTATTCCTTAAAGGTATTTGGTTGCACTTCTTGCAATCCCTGCCTTGCACTTTCTGCAATCCTTGGGGTGCAAATATTGCAATCCTTGAGATTTTCAGGGGCTGCATTTTCTGCAATCCCTATCGCTGGCAAGGTTGCAGTTTGTGCAATCCTTTTCCGGTCGCTGCTTCGCTCTCTGGCTAGATCCTCCATCTCTTGAATGAGCATCTGCACGCGCTCCTGATGCGGGTTGGCGAGACGATAGATTGTCATGCCTTTGGTTTTACCCGTTGGAATTAGATAGCCGTGTTGCTCCAGCTTCCGGCGTGCCTTGATTGCTGTATGCGCCGACCTTAGACCAGCGCGCGCATAGATACGGCTGTTTGATGCGTAGGCGGTCGTTGCCTGCAATGTCTTCTTGTCGATGGTGACAAGGGACGCGTAGACGATAATCAGATTGAGGCATTGACCAGCGCGCAAAAGCGGATCGGCTGCAACTGTCTCAAATAGCGAGAACTTGAACGCGGCGAGTTCCTGCTTTGCCTGCTCAAATGGGTTCAGACCATTACGACGCGGGAAAGCATGAACCTCGGCTGATGAATTGGCGGGCTGGTTCATGCTCCTTGCCCTCCCAGCATCCTTTCCGGGTTTTCGCGTTCGTCTACGAAATCCTCGTTGGTGTCTTCAAAGTCAGCATCCCCGTCAATCTGATCGAGAAGCGCGATAGCTTTATCAATCCATTGCTCCAGAAACAGACGGCGCAGGCGGTTGATGGCAGGGCTACTCATTTGGTGCCTCCATCCTTCGGAAACAACGCAAAGGCTATACGTCTAGCGGTCTTGAGAATGACAAGGGCTATAACAACACGCGCAAGCTTCATGATTGTGCCCTCACACACGGCCAATCAACTTTTCGGATCAGGGCGGCATCGATAGCGGCTTCGTACAGGTAAACAATCTCGCCACGATGGCAGGATATTGGGTGCGAGAAGCGATAGCAGCGGCCATCGTTCTTGCAGTCATAGGCACTCCAGCGAACGACACTCAGAATCCGAATATTGCCCGCGTCCAGTACCTCATAGTAGCCGTCGCCCCGCCACTTTTCAGAGAGATGGGCTGGCTCGCCTAGAACCAGCTTTGAAGTGGCTCCAGTCACATCAACAGGCAGAGCAACGGAGGCACTTGCGGCAGGAAAAAGCTTGAGAAAGAAACGGCGGTTCATTCTGCCACCTCAAACAACTTATCCATCTGGCGGCAGGCTTCGGTTGCTCTATCGCGAGTGACGACCGCTAACGTGGTTGCAATCCTTACTCGGTCCTTGGCGCGTTCGGGGAAGTCAGAAGGGTTTATTTCCAAGAGGTTCTCAGCTATCACTTCGACCAAATCTCGAAGAAAAGTTACTTCACTTTCTAAATCATTTTGAAGCTGGAAGCGTCCAGCGTCTGAGATGGAATGGCTCATGATAATGCTCCCTTGCTGTTCCTGCTGATCAGCACGTAGCCAACCTCATGATTGATGTCTGTTCGGAAAGGCTCGCCATAGAGCGACTGCATGAGGAAAACCAAGTCTTCGACGGCTTCCTGAATGGTGCGTGCAATTGCCTGTCCATCTTGGACAGATTGACCGAAGGTGTCAGTAACAAGCTTTTTGTTGATCGAGGTCATTGGACAGCCTCCAACGCTTTGAGCATATCCGCATGGGCTTCAAAGGCCCGCCGCCTTGTGTCCGATACCGCGAAAAGTATTTCGTCACGCAAACCAGCGGAGAAACAAAAAACATATTGGTCGTATTCGTTTTTGCTGGCGACCGCCTGAGAAAGATGACGCTCAATCATGGCATCCATCATCGAAGCCATTTGCTTCAACTCCCAGAGAGCGCCGTTAAGATTTTCGAGGGCCAGACATGCCACGTCTGACAACTGCGGCTCGCTTTTAGACAAGCCTTCGGCGTTAGCCGGAATGGTGCGTTCCGTCATTCGACTTCTCCAGATTTTCAGAATTGGTTAGATCGGTCTTGCCCTTGTCGGGCATACTCTCTCAGAGTGGTTCCAAATAACCGTCACAGGCGTCACAACCGTCACAGCCATTGATTTTATTACGTTTTCTCGTGACGGTTAGAAATACGTGACGATTGCAACCGTCACACTATGCCGCCAGAAGCCTCGAAATCTGCGCTTCCATATCGCGGCGGCGGCTCTGAATGTCCACGCTCCAAGGCTTATAGGAAAGCATTTCAATTTGTTCGCGAAGGGCTTCCACCTTTGCCAGTACCGGATTGCTGATGCGCAGTGCTTCATCCTTTGTGCGCTTCCACGACACCATCAGGAGCCAGTTAAACGTGCTGCGCTTGAAAGCGCGCTTGCTGTACTGGCGGTGATAGCTGGCCCACGCTTCATTCATGATTGCTGACAAGTTGAACATCTTTAACCATCTTTCATGTAATATTATTCGTTAACCATAACGATAATCGTTACATATAGACGTGTCAACATTAATTCGTTACACATAACGAAAATAGTTATGTGAGGTAATAATGCTTTCTTCTGAACAATGCCGTGCCGCGCGTGGCTTGGTTGGCCTATCGCAAGATGAATTATCAAAAGCTGCACGCGTGGGAGCCTCCACCGTTCGCAACTTTGAGGCCGGTCGCTCTGTGCCGGTAGTCAATAATCTGGAGGCGATTAGCAAAGCCCTCGAAGCGGCAGGCGTCCAATTTCTCGAAGATGGACAGGTAGCAAGCGGGCCGGGTGTGGCGTTGAAGAGATGACCGAGGGGCAAAAGACACTCGATTGAAGGACCTTGTTTGAATTCTGATTTTTTGCTGATAGTGATTTGCGGTGCCGGGGCGGCACCGAGGGGAATCCATGAATTACGTAACTGCTCTATTAATTGGTGCTGCACTTGGCATTATCCAATTTGCTGTCTCTTCTCAGAAAAAACCGACTAGGAATGGCCATCCCATTCAAGCATTGGTCGTTTTCGTTTTCATTGGTGGCCTAGTCTATGGGACGATTATTTGGCTCGTTGCCAAACTGTTCTAAGCCCCGCCGCGTTGATGCGCCGTGCGATTGTGTTTCCTTTGGACAAAAGAAAAAATCCCGCATGAGTGAGGCTATGTGAAATTAAACGAAAGTCAGAGGGAAACTTATAAGCACGTCAAAGTTGAATGAGCTATTTGGCATTTCCCATCATGAATTTCGTAAGCAATTCAATCTGCTCCTGCTGCTTTTCGATAAGTGAGCGCAGTTCAGTTGATCTCATTTGATCTAATTTGTCATGAAGCGCCATAATCTCAATTTCAGCTTTTAAGTTCACCTCATAGTCATGACCAGCATCAAGCCTGTCTCTTGATGTCTGTCTATTCTGGCTCATCATAATTATCGGAGCCTGCAAAGCAGCAATCATCGATAGAATTAGATTTAGAAATATAAACGGGTACGGATCAATCGCGTGCGTAGCGGCCAGCAAATTAATACTGACCCAAATTGCGAGCAGTGCGGCGAACACAATAATAAATGCCCACGACCCACCAAACTCAGCAACTTTGTCAGCCAGCCTCTGCCCGAAAGTTAACTTATCGTCAAATACGCGATTTACATTTCGTGCAATGGTTTGCCTCTCAACGAGCCCCTGAAAGATACGCATTTCCCTTTCAGTGAGGGATTCTAACGGTTTGCCAAGGTAGTGGATAACTTGGTCGGCCAACTGGCGCTTATTATCAGTTGCCACTTTAGTAGTACGAGCCATATCAACCTCATTTTATCAGTAACAATATATCTCCAATTCAAGGCTTGCTACTGTATATATCTCATTAGCCAAAGCAGATGCATAAAATAAGCCAGTACGGCTACCTCGCTCAGCTCCAGCTTTACGAGCTAAGTCAAGCAAAAGCGCCGAGCTTGGGGCACGGTTTTTGTCCATTGTTTTTTCCTTAAGTTTTGGTGATGTTGATTGAAGGTTGCCTATCTTGTCGGACTTATAATCATCACGAGAGAATAATATGTATTAAAAACACCAATTCAGGAGCGGTGGCCTCCAATCGGAGACAAGTTCCATAAGGGGAACCGGTAATTGAAAAGCGAGGATTTTGAACTAAACCGCTCATCGTTAGTTATCCCATCAGAAGGGAAGTCCGATGATTAAAAACGGCTTCGACATCCGTCACGATAGCGACGGGAAATTTGCGGTAATTGACGTCTTCAACGGTGCGGTGGTAGTGATAAACGGCCACCTGCAAACTGGATTGACGGAGGCAATGGCAGAAGCTGCCCTTGACTACCTTAGTCGAAAATACAGTGAGCGTCACGATGAAGGTGGCTCTGGCCGCTTGCCTTGACGGAATTAAAAAGCGCAGCGCCGGTTTGCGCCCCTGCAGCCGGGGCTTTTTGCTGGCACAAAACACCGACTTAAGGGCAGTGCTTTTGAGCTGATTGTTGCACTATCCCTGTTGCAAGACCGGCCCGTTATCCGCCTTTAACAAACGGAGCCTGTCCCGTATTCTTCCCGTTAATACTGGAGGCATTATCACAAAGCCCATCTGATCCATTGAATTGTTACACGCTCGCTTGACATTGGTGATACGCTCAAATCTGAGCACAATGACCTGAACGAATATTCGTGAAGGTCTGGAACCTTCCGCTCACATGCAAGAGAGTGTCCATCATGGCAAAAGGCCAAGTACGCAGCAATCGTGAAGTGCGCAAACCGAAGAAGGACAAGTCAGCCTCTGCTGATAAGGCGGCAAGCAAGACAGGTGGCGGCTTCACCACACAGATCAAAGACGCCGAGAAGCAAAAGAAGTAACTGACAGAGGCTGATCAATACGCCAATCTTTTTGCGCTTAGGTTGCAAGAGAAGGAAATCGAGGTAGGCGTCAAAGCGCCTGCCTTTTTTATAATCTGCATAACGGAGGTCCGTATGATTGCGGCATATATCGGATCTGCTGCGGTTGGCGCTGGCGTTTATCTCATGTTGAGACGCAAGCAGCGGAAGCCACGGCTCAATATCTCCGTCACTGTATTTTTGGTGCTGTGCGCGCTATTCACCGTCTGGTTTATCAACACGGGTGGCACCTACGGCATCATGGGCAAAGATGGCATTACATCGGATTGGGCAAATGAACATTAATTGCTAATGATAGCAAACAGGACTGCGCCCGCCCGGTTTGCTGTAAGCGCTATTACGTCCGCATAAACGTCCATTTCGCATTCTATCGTATGGACAATCACAAGTTCCGACATAAGCGGAACGCGCTGGCTGTCCCGAACGACGCGCTGGAGCGGAACGAGATGCTACAGGCGGCGCAACTGACCTAGAAGTGTTAACAGCGTTCCTCGGCGCGATTGGCGGCTTTTCTGCCAGATACTGTTCAGACACCCAACCAGTGCGATTGTCATAAGACACACTGAACCAGCCGGATCGATAGTTCAAAGCCGTAACCGCATTGCCTCGCTGGATTGAGGTGATGATTTGTGCCGAAACAGATGGTTCCTGCCTCATATTTACGTTGGCGGTCGCATAGAGCGATTTGCCCACGAGCGGATGACGGGCAGACGATGGAGGTGGCTGTTCCGTCTGCCGTGGAGAAGTCGCCTGCACAAAGCCCAGCGGCTGCATTGCCGGTTCGGGAGATTTGTTAGCAGGTTGCGAAGCTACAGTGGGCGAGGATGGTACAGTTTGCGGTTCGTCTTTACCGAAAACCTTCACAAGTACGAATAACGCAGCTGCCCCTAGAATCCAGTTTTTCGCTTTCGCCAATTTTTACTCCCCCAACCCCCTTACGGATCAAAGCAAAGTTTTGGCAAGCTGTCGAGACAAGCGTTGTGCGGCGAAAGTTGAGATAGACTCTTTCCGCGTGCTGTGCTTCTGATTTCGTGGGGAAGCAGGGGGCAATTATGTCTGTTCATTATTTTCGGGCGTCAATGACGCTTGCCCTAGCGTTTGCATTGAGCGCTTGCACAACGTCGAAAGAAACGCTTCGTAATAATCCAAAGTCTGTCGGCAAAGCAGCATTGTGTAGATCGATGGTGACAACCAATGACGCTGAGTTTCGACAGGAACTTATCATCGAAGCGATAAAGCGGGGTATCACCGCTCAGCAATGCGTCGATATGGTGAGGCAACAAAACCAAGCAATCGCTGCTGGAGTGGCTATAGCTGCGGTCGGCACAGCCGTCGCAGTATGCGCAAACAATAACTGTGGTGGCGAGGGGTATCAAACCCAGAATTATGGCTACGCTTGGGATTTAATCCGCAATCAATATGGGCAACCCGTATATGTTTGCCGTAGTCGGAGCAATGGACAGTTCACGTATGATTATCATTGCTCTGGCATGGCAATGAACGATTATACGTGGCCGGGATATTAAGCTCAAAATTGCGTTGGTCCGCGACTTTTGCGACCTTGCTTTCCCTCAACCGTCGCAGTTTATTAATATCAACATTCACTGGAGGGCGGCTATGAAATATGGGGTGACTTCGGATCAGGAAGATTGGACAGACCGCGACATTATCGTGACGCTGTTCAGCGATGGAACTGCTTGCCCGCGCAACAAGGCTAAATATCTCAGCCACAAGCGGACGCCAGTGCATGAAGCTATCAAGAACGCCGAAACATGGCTGGCTCAGGAAGCGCATCAATATGAGCGTATCATCATTCATCTGATGGATGGTGCCGAGCTTCCAGAAGACTTGATATGAATTTGAAAGCGGCAGTTTTCCTTGCGGCTTTCTTTCCGTTGGCAGACTGCACCAATATGCGACCGGCGGGCGCGGAAGAAACGCCTGAGTGCATGAAGTACCGTTCGATGATGACGGCACCACTGCCGCCAGACCAGAGCGAGAAGCTTCGCAAAGCCTGCATGGGTAGCAGGAAGTAACCGGCCTGTATTTTCCCTGTATTATCAGGGATTTTTTTCACTCGAAGTGAGAGAAAAACAGCGTTGCGATTAAATGATTAATAGATAAAGTCCGCGTTTAGGGAACGGTTGTCTAAGGGGGGCGCACATGACATGGAGGCTTTATCTGCTTTCCATCGCCTGCGGATTAGTTGTTGATGCTGTAATCGCGTGGATTTTTGTGACGTTTTTTGCGTATGCGCCAAATTCACCCGGCAATTTTTTCTTTGCTTGGGGGGTACTAATTATCGGCTCTGCGGTTTTCTCGGCCTTATCTTTAGTGAAGCAGTGGGCTTTCTTCCTGATATACGGGAAAGAGCGGGCTATTCGGTTATACTTGAAAGCTTTTCACAAGGCGAAGCTGCCGTCTCCAGAAGGCGAATTCGACATAGACGCCTACCTAACGAACATAATTGACAGCGCTGAGGCAGCAGAGAAAACCAAGATTGCAGCGGCCGGGATAGCGGGCGAATTGATTGGTTATAGAGCTGTAAAGCCAATGTCTGCGGGCTGGATGACAACAATAGCCTCCGAACATGCTATTCAACGATATATTCCCGTTCAAGTGTCTGGTAACATCGGCTTGGAGGAAGGCTTCTTCAAAGGCACGTAAATGAATCTGAATAAAGAACAAGACAAAACATTACGATCAGATATGCGCAATCGTGCAACGGTCGGATTTGTCGTTTTTGTTTTGATGACGTCAATTACAGTTCTGAATAAGCCGCTTTCTTCATACGGCTTATTCGATGATTTGCTGCTTGTAGCATTTATCATTCTGCTAGGATGGTTATTGGCTCCCAGTTTGCGCTCCAGCGAGCATAAAGATTCTCGCGATAGCAAGTCGCTGATTGCTGGTCAGGCTCTTAAGCGTACCCTTCGCAGCTTCAAGCGATTGTTGCGTCCCGCCGGACCTGATAAGTTCTGACAGGCCAGAAATGCCTTTTTGAACACCTTTATCAGCAAGCCATTTTGAAGTAATTCCGGCACCTGCTAAGGGCAAAGACGCTCCGCCTGTAGCATAACCACCCACGCCTTGTAGCATCATCATCAGCCCATTCCCTTGAGGGGATAACTTGCCGACAAGTCGGAGCAAGTTCTGTCCAGGCGAACCCGTAACGATTTCGGTCATCACCTTCTTTTCGTCAGCGGTATACCCCTTACCCTTGGTCAACAGTTTACGAACTTCTTGCCGAGAAGCATTTTCAATGTTTCCACCTGTGCCAGTTGAGCTTGCGCGAAGCTCCGCGCGGGCAAGTGCGTCTTCAAGCGCTTGAGCTTTTGATGTTTGCAGCCACATTTCACGGGCCTTAAGTAGGCTTTGGAGGCCTTCGACCTGATTACCCATAACTATGTCTTTGCTTCCGGGGCGAGTTACCATGTCGTCAAAAGCATCAAGTATCTTGGATACGGCGGCATTATTCTCCTTAGAAAAATCTGAAAGAGGGCCTTTATATCCGCCTCGGATGGCTTTGCGCGCCTGCTCAAGTCCCTTGAGGGTGGTATTTTTCCCAGATAGTTCATTAATAACATCGAGCGCATTTTTCGCGCCACTGTGCAGATCCGGCCTGTAACCGAACTCCGCAAGCTCCGGCACTATACGTTGCTTTAGGCGCTCTACCGCATTCGGGGAGTAAACAACGCCAGCATTTTCGGCGGCAGCATAGGCATCGGCAGCGGACCGCTTAAGCGCGTCAGTCGATGGGATGTTGCCTTTGCCGCGCACAGCACTGGATACACCCCGAACAAGCCCATTGAGAGTATCAGCAGCTATAGAGCCTCCTGCGCCTCCAATTGCGCCATATAAGGCCCCTTTACTAACATCTGTGTCATGGCCGAGTGCGTCTGCCATACCATAAGCGGCACCTTCCGGCACAGCCAGCGCAGCGCGAGCCGCAACCCCCTTACCGCCTGCCATCGTACCCGTTCCAAGACGCCCTGCCAAAGTTGCTCCTCGCGAAGCCAGCCCTACACCTGGCCCTACTGCGCCAACGATGTTCGCAGCTGTGCCTGCCGTGCCAGCCCGGTCTCGGCTTGCCTGTGTGTCTTGGCGAAACGATTTCAACGCCTCTTCATAGGTTTCGTCTGTTAGCGCTGACCGGACGCCTGCTGAAATTTTATCACCAAACCCGAAGGTCGCGCCGTCGCCTATCAAGTTTGCTACGTCATATGCTGCCGTTCCGATTTTCCCCAGTGTTGGCATATTATCGTATTGCTCACGGTTGTACCTGATACGCTCATTCTCGATTGCAGACGCTGGGTCGCGCGACATTTGAGACAAATCAGACAGTGCCTCGTCATATTCTGGAGAGCGGGACTCAACAGGCGAAGCCTGCCCAGACTGGTCACCAAGATACGATTGCAGAGCGTTGAGCGCACCCTCTCTGTTCTCGCCAGTAATGTTGTAAACTTTGCCGTCTGGGGCTGTGATACGATATTTCTGCATCAGTTTGCCTCCTCAATGATATAGCCGCCAACATTCACGCCAGCGCCGGAAGCGGGTGAATGGACCTTTCCCTGCACAGCAAGGGCTTGAATATCGCGGCGTTTCTGTTTGATGAATGCCTGCAAAACGGCCTTCTTTTCAGCAGGGCTTTTGTCTGCGTCGCCAAGTGTGGCGCGCAGCGTTTCGCCTTCCTTCTGAGTGAAGGCCGCACCGAATGTATCGCGCAGCATTGGCAGGACTTGGTTGTCCACCTTGGCGATGTATTCAGATCGAGCGAGTGCAGAATCCCTTGGCGATGCTCCAAACTCTTTGCGTCCAGCATCAAGCAATTTGCCCGCCGTCGTGTAAGTCGCCTTGTCCGACAGGTCTTCCAGTTCCTCCACGACCAACTCAAGGCCGGGTAGCTTGCTCGCCATGCTGTAATATAAGGCCAGCGCTTCACCTTCTGCTGCTCCAGCCTTTTTATCGCGTTCTGCGTTGGCAAGGTTTTTGGGCACGGAGCCGATAATCTGACCGGAACGTTTATCCTTGAGGGCAAAGCTATCACCCAGATCGATTTGCTCTGTGCCTGTCGAAATATCGAAGCCACGCGTATCGACCTTTTTGAATGAGCCGTCTTTGCCCAGAACACCAAGAACAGGATTGCCCGTTTCATCCTGCCCCCAAATCGGGTTCAGTCCGTATTCAGTATCTCCGCCATCCTCGCCAGCAGGCAAATCGACAAGCTGGCCTGACTGACGGTCAAAGACCTTTTTGCCAACTGCCATGTATCGGTCTTTCGCATCCAAACCGCCCTGAGCTTTAAGGCGTGCTGCATCGACTTCATAACCGAGCTTCTGCAATTCGAGATTGGTTTTCGGGTCCACGCCCTTCCGCAAGTTCAGCAATACTTGATTAAGAGCCTGCGGATTGCGAGAAATAATCTGCGCTTCGCCTTCGGAAATGCCCTGCGAGGTGAGATATTTAACGGTCTGGTTTTCCTGCTTTCTCTCCTGAACCGCACCCATACCGCCACCGATAGCAGACAGCACACCATTGCCCCGGCCAAGCCCCTGTAGGAAGGCTGCGACCGTTCCCATGTCCATACCGCCCGACAGACCAGAACCAGCTTGTGCGGGCTGCTGTGGCGCGCTCTGCGGCTGTAGGTGGCGCAAGGACGCCTGATAATCCTGCTGAGTTATAGGAGCAGCATTCGCGTCAGGCTGTGGCGGGAAATAGTTCAGGTCGTTCATGCCAGCTGCCACCAGCGCGCTAACATTCCCCTGCGGGCTTTCAAAAGCTGCGCCGATGCCGCCTTGTGGGATAGTCTCTTTCGAAGGAATAGAGCCGGTCTGTGTCAAATCGACGGTCGGCTGTGCCTGCTCTCCTGTAAGCATGTTCATCGGCATCATGTTAGGGCGGGCTGTGAGCATGTTCTGGAGATTTGGAACTCCCAGAAAACGCAGATCAAAATTGTTCATGGGTGTTCACCTTCACTGAACGCCTGTCGCGCCTGCGACAAAGCTGTCAAAAATACCGAGTGCTTGAATTTTCGCGATTTCATCAGGTGTGCCGCGAGACTGTGCGTCTGCGACTGCCAGTTCCTCAAAGGCTTGCAGAGCCAATAAGACCTCCTGATGTGTGGCATCCTGATCGAAAGCCCGACGCTCATTGTCGTAATTCTGGAGCGATAGGTGCTTGATTAACCCGCTCACAAAGTCGGGGTGCATGATGTAAGAGCCGTCTGGTGCTTTGAATGGACGGATCAGCGGCCTGTTCATATTCAAGCCTCCGCCCGCTGTCCGGCTTCGGCCGATGCCGAGGTGCGGATAAGCTCGGAGAGTGAAGTGCCTTTCTTTCGGGCAGCTTCTTTCAACGCCTGCTTTTCATCCGTGAAAACGCGGACGAGGATATAATCAGCCATTGCAACATTTGCGCGCATTACAGTCTCCTTTCGTTAATACGATTGTATTACGAGGGGGTTCTAAAATCGACAAAAGCACAATTAAATCATTATGTTAGTATAAATTCCGTAGTCGTTCGTGGGTGTTCGTGGCCGTCCAAACTAAAATGAAAAAGGCAGGGTGCGGCAATCTGTCATTCAAAAACTATTGCCTAGCTTGCAGATTGCGCATTCTTTTTTTGCGGTAAAGTCTCTCATCAGCTTGGCTGACAACGTCCTTAAATGTCTGCTTGGACTTGCAGGCTATTTTGCCCACCGAAATAGACAGCGCGGCTCCATCCATCTTTGTAGTATCCGTAAAGTTTGTTCCTGCTTGCTCACTAACATGGCTCAGAAGTGAGAGCATATCGTCTTGTGATACACCCGGAACGAAAGCGCAGAATTCATCACCACCAATTCGAGCAATTAAACTGTCTGCTGGCAAGACGGATTCCAGCGCTCTCGCGGTCGAAATTACCGCTTCGTCCCCGGCGAGATGGCCGAAATTGTCATTGATCAGTTTCAGATAATCAATGTCCGCTATGATGAACCATCCGCGCACACCGATTTCCATTGCACTCTCAAACCGCTCAATGAAGCTACGCCGGTTCAGCAGACCTGTAAGAGGGTCTGAACTGGCTCTTCGCGCAAGCTCGTTCGCTTGTCTCACCAATGAACGGTAGGCAACTTCAAGGCGTTCAAGCTTATTGAACCATAACAACGCGATTGGAATAGCGATGATGAACGGAAGCACCAAACGAACAACAATAGTAATAGTGTCCGAATGAACACCCAAGAGAAAGCGGATGCCAGTTGAAATCGAGATAGAAAAAATAGCTGCGATAATCGACACAGCGGCAGTTCGTCTCAATACTCTTCGAGAAGGCAAATGCACGATGCACCTATGCTAAATGTCCTATAATGGATCAAAAATTGCGATAGAATAGCTTGCCTTCTAATCGGAGTGCTTCTGCATATTTACAACTTAATATGATGATCTGGCCGTTGTTTGCAGAAGCATTTTAAAATCAAGCTCAATTGTTACGTTATAGGCTTTCCTGTTTCAAAGGCTCACTAGAATTCGTCTAATGCGTTCCGGCTGATTTTAATCAACTCGCGGTTTTCAGCAACCATAGCCTTAGTTTCTCGCGTATAAGCGCCGTGACGGTAGTTGCTGTTTTCCTTGCCAGTTCGGTTGCCACCTCGCGCTCCATGCATCCGGCAGACTGTAAACCCTTTGACAGCGGGCGACCGACACGGCTTGCCGCTATGTTTTGCTGTCGCAGTGCACCTAGGGGCTAACTTCATGAGGCTGACTTTATCAACCATGATTGCCCCCTCTCTTGCCGCTTTGAGAAACGTTGCCGACGATTGCCTGACCTCCTTCATAGACGTGAACGTGTTCAACAGTCATTTTCTGCTGTCCACCTGATCGATAGCGCGTCAATGCATCCACCTGTGCTGTGAATGTACGGGAAAGCTGATTGAGCGACCGGGATGCGCTATCATACTGCGGGATGGTTTCAGCGCGATTGATCCGAGCGGCGAGTTTCATTGTCGCATTGTGTATCGCTGCCATTTGAGCTGCCAGCATTGTTTCAACTTGATCGCGTGGCTTTACACCGGCGACCAGTGAGGCTGTGAATGCTGATGCATTATAGGATGTGACTTTTAGAGAATGGCCAGTTTCAATCATCTGAACAACTATGCCTTCAATGAAATGTGGGTCCGATGAACCCAAGGTTTCCTCTGCTAGTCGCTGATTAACCATCACCGCTCCGTTGCTATCCATACAAAATAGCTCTGACGGTTCTGGGATGGTTTTGCTTACAGCCGCATCGGGGCTTTTCACGGGAGGTAAACCGCTGGAGACGGCAGTTTCATTTGCGGCAGTTGGTTTATCTGACATGTTAAGAATCCTTATCGCAACTTTGAGAACGGGCCGCGTTGATGACTTCGATGGCCTGCAATGCTGAGAGCTTGAACTGCTGTTTCAGGAAAGGGATTAGTGGTCTAGGCCTTGAACCATGAGGCACTGAGGCTAACCACTGAATGGCTGTTCGCATCTGCTCACTCATCTTGGTCGTTCATGAAGAATTGAATTTTGGGAATTGCTATCGCCCGGTTCGCTCACCTGCTTTTTGATTGGCTGTTCGCGACCGGGCTTGCTCCAGCCATTGCGCTGAAGGCTGCGGATCAGGCTTGGAGTGGGGATTGGCTCAAGTCCGCTTTCGCTACCTGTATATGGTATATTAATAGTGCCCGCTCTCGGCGTGCAGGGAATGGTCGAAAATGAGGGTTCACTGTACGCTCTGGGCGTGCTGACAGCCCGCTCTAAGCGTGCGGTAGTGCCGTTTGCTGTACGCTCTAAGCGTGCTGCGTGTACGCTCTCGGCGTGCGGTGTTTTTTTCTTCGGTGTTTCAGGCTTGGGTTTCCATGACATGAATTCCTTCGATGGGATAAGCGAGCGCTCTGGCTCATCCTGTGGCAATTCGGTCAAAATCCAAGTCGTTGCAAATGGCGTACCTTTGAAACTGCCCCGTCGCTCCTGCTTAATGAAGCCTCGTTCAATCAGGTCGCGGAAGGCTGTCGGAATAGGTTTGTTGCTGCACCCGACTAATTCCTCAGCTTCACGATAGCTCATCGAAATGGCACCATTATTCTTGCCGTTATAACGACGCTTGATTTCGATGTAGAGACAACGTGCATACACGCTCAGTGAGCGCCAGGCATCACAATCAAGGAACCAGCGATGAAGCTGCAGATACGGAGATGAATTGCTTCGGCCACGGTTGTCATGTTTCGCCATGATTACCTCCCCGAATGAGAAGGGAGGCACGAAGCCTCCCCATTTTGTATTGGATAGCCATTACGCGGCTGCTCCTACTGAAGTTTCGCGCAACACCTTCACGTCAGAGCGCAATACGTAACGACCATGCGTGCCAGAGTAAGGGCCGCCGTGCTCTTCATGAATCGTCTCGACAACAATGCCAGCCTGACGAAGTTTGAAGATATAGTGCGACCAGCGCGGGGCAGGATTGTGAAGTGGTGTGCAACCAGTTTCACCAGCCGCAATAAGCTGCTCTAATGCCCACGCATCACGACCAACAACGGTAACGAGACCACCATCTGGCTTCATCATGACTGTCAGAGACAAAATCGATTTCCGCTTACTCATGCTGCACCTCCAATTCCGGCGAGTTCACAAACTACGCGTGCCGTCGCAATCGGAAGGCCGAAGCGCTTTGCTATGATCAATGCTGTTAAAGTCGTTGCGGGGAGGGGCGGATTGCGGTAATCAGTAGGTAGCGACACCATTTTGATTGCCGATCCGCCGTTCTTGCTGCTGTCCAGCAAGTGCGGCGTTTCTGTTTTATCACTCATCTTAGGCCGCCTTCACTGGAGGCAGGTTCTCGAGATAGCGTTTCAAGCTTTCAGCAAGAATGAGTGTACGACGACCTTCCTTGCGGGCGTCGATTTTGCCTTTACCGATCAGTTCATAAATCTTGGTAGGTCCAAGACCACAAGCTGCGGATGCATCCTTAATCGTCAGCGCAAATGCTGGCATTTGTTTTCGCCTTTCTTCATCTGGGTTCGTTAACGAGCGCGGTTAACGTGATGAAGAATGGCGAGGCTCAGTGTTCAATTCGATTGAGCAAATGAGTGTTTTGTGAAAACAGCTATTTGCTCAAGTCTGCACTTCGATATCGTTGTCGTCACATCTGCCGCTCAGTCGAGTGTTTCGCTCTTCGCGAACTCTTCGAATTTTTGCCGCCATTCCGCCTGGAGAACGATGTTTCTTTGATTGAAAATCTGATGGGAAATAACTCTGCAAATTCAGTAAGAAGTGTGCAAAAAGCGAGGGGTCGTAGCCTTCTTTGGTAGAATATGAAGAACGAGGCAAAAAGTGCAATGCGGCCCAATCGGTAAGATGTAAAATTAGATAATCTACAGCCCCATCTGGATTCTCGGCATTTGCAGCATTTATCGATAAAGCTTCGAGTTTTGCTTGGGCCCGATTAACAGCAACCGTAAATACTTGGGCCATTTCCTTTATCATGTCGTCGGAAACCTGAATGAAATATGATGCAGGAGGTAGGAAAAATTGGGTAACAGCTGGCACTAGCTCAGCTTTAGAAGTGGAATTCGAAAATTTTAATAGGCATGCCTCCGCATCAAAAGAGACTGCCTGAGATTGCAACTCAGGTTCGATAATTCTTTTTAATACGAATGCTGCATCAGAAATTGATTTCTGCTCGGATGATAAGTTCCAAAGAGCCTCCGCGAGCGCTCTGTACGGTCCCAAACGTTTCTCAACATCAAGCCATGATTGCCGCGCATTTTCTGCTGCTTTTACTGCAAAATAATTCACGCAACGTTCAAGTAAATTCTCTCGCGCAGTCTGCTTTATTTCCTGCTTCAACATTTTTTCAAGGCAGATGAATTGTTCCTCAGTAAGTGTGAATTCGGTTTGCCAATCTGAATATGAAACGAAATCTAAAGGTTGCTTTCTAACTGCCACTGTTAACCTCGACCTTGAATTTTATCACTTTACCACGCTCGTTATCGACCAGCGGCACCACGGCAAGCGCAGCCAAGTCATCAAGAGCGTTGACGATTGCGGATGCATAATGCCGTTCAATCATTTTGTCGGAAGTGTCATGAAGTTGGGCGACCAATCGAACAGGCAGCGCAGCCCGAAGTGCGCGAACAATCGATGAATGGCGCAAGGAATATGGCACTGTGTCAGATGGAAGACCCGCGCGCTTGACAATCGCTGCCCATGGCCGTGTTAATTCGGCAGGCGAATTCCATGTGCCGCGCTTATCCTTAACCCATATTGGTTTTGCTTCGGGGTCCGGACGCTCTTGCTTATGTTTCCAGCGTTCAAGCAATGGATCAGCTGGGCGACGAGCTGCTGTTGCCGGCCGCAGCGCTTCCAGAACATCGCTCCCGACTTTTACGCCTATGTGAGTTGTGCGCTTTTGACCTCGCCCCTTGCGCGAAGTTGGTATCATGAGACGTGATTGCTCCGGCTGCACGTCGCCAACCTGAATCCGTCGGATCTGTGAAAAACGCATACCGGTTGCAGCCAACACCAATACCAATCTGAACAGGTCGCCTGACCAACCATCCTCATCATCGACAATTCTTGCTGCTTCAATGATGCGACGCACGTCAGCATCAGGGAGAGCAGCACCGTCGCGCGCTGCTGCGGGTTCTGCCTCACCAGTCTTCAATCCAATTTTTATCATAGTTAGATATGACGCAGGCAGTCGCTTAAGAATACGGGGAGGGACGGCATTCAATGCCGCGCGAAGGTCATTGACGATTCGCTGGATGCTCGAAGTCGCTAAAGTCTCTGGCAGGTCCGCTCGCCAGCCCGCTAAGTCTTCATCTGAGAGCGCATCGAGGCGCTTGTCTGCCAGCGGCTTTCCGAGAACATGCAAATTGAGTCTGCCATATGCGTCGTTCGGGCGCGCGCCCTCTTGTTTCTCTGCCCGAGCCCGTCTTTTTGCTACATATGTTTCGATAGCATCCCGAACAGTGGGGATAGGCTCCTTGCCTGCATCGCGTTCACGTTGACGTTCTTGCTCCACATGCTCGGCAGCTCTATTTCGCGCCTGTTCGAAGTTTAACGTCTCAACGCCGTCCGCGCTTATACCGTCGTCTGCCGCTCCGATACTTTCCTGCTTGTACCGACCATCTGGTAAACGCCAGCGAACAAACCAGCGACCGGCGCGCTTACCTTTCCGATACCCAAGATGAACTTCGGCACTAACGCTTCGCCAATGGTTGCCAATCGGCAATCCCTTTCGAGCGTTCGGCGTTGTGAGTGAAGATTCTTGTAGCGTCTTCGACATGGGTTTCCAAAAGTCGTCTAATAACCGTCTAATAAGCAACCGCGCATAGTGACGGTCAACCACGACGTTAAATTATCGGAAACCGGAACACAAGAAAAACAAAAAGGGTTCAAACAAGGTAATGACGATCAATGGCGAAATGTGGATTTTTTAGTTTTCGCCCTCTCACGGCGCAAACAGGGGTTCGATTCCCCTTGGGCGTACCAGCTATTCCAACTAATTGGCAGACACCACAGCTGTTTGAATTATAAGCACGCAGGCGTTCAACAACGGGCATACGATATGCCCAAAGCAGAAAATGCCAGATAACCGGGCTAATTCAATCTCGCTGCCCTTTAACGATCGCTGCAATGCCAGCCACCCGTGGAGTCTGGGCAGCATTTGATCTGCTGCCCATCCCAATAATAATATTTACATTGTTCATCAGATGGTAAGTCAACTCCGGTCTCTGCCAAGCTGATGTTACCTGCAATTATTAGAATGGAGAAGGCCAGTAAGAATGAAGCATAATTTCCCATGACAGACCCATTTATAAATTAATTTTTATATAAACTATATTATGGAATTTATTTATTTTAATAAATATTAAACTAAGTAAACTTATTAAAAGCATATATTCCATATGGCGAAAACTGCAGTGCAATATACGGCACAATTCAAGGCATCGCGGCCATTCGCTATGCATAGCGCACTATTTTCAGGTTTTAATTGAGATAATGATTCAGCTTCCGCATATTCGGCTGATGTAATACAGATGCACCCAATTAATGCTGAAAGTATAACAAATTTACGCATTATAATTTCCTCCCATTTATTATTATTGTGCATCCATTTTCTTATTATAAATATATTATTTCAACGGCAATTTTTCATGAACAAAATATTGGGGTTGGGATAGCGGGATTATATGTCCAAGCGCAGATGCAAAGTGATTTGCTCTTGGTTCGATGTGAGATCAAACTTTATCATCGAAAAATGAGGATAGCTGGAGCAGAGCCATGAACGGACCGAAAAGGATTATCTCAGCAGTTTCGTTTGTCTTCATGGCGGCATTGCTGGCGGGTTGCATGGGCAGCCCGTACAATGATGGCTACCGGAATTACGAGCCGTCTTATGGCGGTTATTATGGTGGGTCTACAGTGGTTTATCGGTCTGGACCGAGATACAATTCAAGATATTATCGGGATGACCGGTACTATAAAGGGCGCCATTATCGTCGCGGCGACAATTATAACAGACCGCCGCAGCGTCCAGATGATAAACCGGGTGAACGCCCTGTTGCGAGACCGGCGCCGCCACAAAGCGAAACGAACGTACCGCAGGAAGCTTTGCGCAGGCTTATGCGGTCGAAACAGGAATAAGTTTCGGCATTCTGGGCGTCGTCTTGCGAGGCTATAGCATGTTGCGGAAAAGCGGGAACCACCTTCGCGTGAAAATCAGTCCACCGGACTGATTTCTATTCCCGCTAGAATTTGAGAACGCCGTGCATCTAAACAAGAAGATAGAGCGAGCGTATTGGGTGCGGTTATGCGCGACGCGCTCTAATCGCTTGCCAGTCCTGAAAATTTTGCTTTAGGTTGCAAGCTGCCATGCAGAGCGTTGACCTGATCCGTCGAATTGTTACACGCCCAGCTTCATTGGTGGTATGCTTAAAAAAGAGCACAATGACCTGAACGGATAACTGTGCAGGTCTGGAACATTCCGCTCTTAAGCAAGAAAGTTTCCATCATGGCAAAAGGCCAAGTACGCAGCAATCGTGAAGTGCGCAAACCGAAGAAAGACAAATCAGCTTCTGCTGAAAAGGCATCTGGCCCCGCAATCGGGCGCTTCGCAACCCAGATCAAGGAAGCTGAAAAGCAGAAGAAGTAGTTGACAGAGACTGCTTGCTACATCTGTCTTTCCTAGAGCATGTCGCGGAAAAATGAGAACCGCCTTTGCGGGAAAATCAGTCCGCCGGGCTGATTTCTATTCCCGCTACGATCCGAGAACGACATGCGTGAAAACAAGGTAGGCGTGGATGCGCCTGCCTATTTGTATAATCCCCATAACGGAGTTTGGTATGATTGCAGCCTATATCGGATCTGCTGCGGTGAGTGCCGGTGTGTATCTTTTGTTGAAACGCAAGGCGCGAAAGACGCGGCTTATCATCTCCTGGAGCGTGTTTCTGGTTCTGTGCGCACTGTTCACCATCTGGTTCATCAACACCGGAGGGGAGTACGGAATTATGGGTAAAAACGGTATTAATCCCGATTGGGCGAGACAATAACACGCCAGTTTATTTGCTTGGAGCCAGCCGGTTCGAATTGACCCTAATCAATGCATTTCTTCAGCAGATAATCGATTATAGCAGCATCGACAGGCAATTTTCTTGAGACGTTTTTACGAGGATGGACAAAAGTCGATAGTGCGTATCTATTTGTTGAAACTATACTGGAGGGGATATGGGGACACGGCTTCAATTGGCATCGATCATAAGTTCGATTGCGTTTATCGTTTTGATCGGCATCGGCTTTATCGTAATCCTGACAGTGCCGGAGCTTTCACAGAATCCGGCCTATCCTATGATCTGGGCGGTGGTTATCAGTGCCATCATCACGCCCATCGTTGGCTGGATAATCGCGATTAAAATACTCAAGACGCGATAAGATCAATCTGCGTGGCGCTTTCCGATCCGCGTGAAATGCTGCGTCGGCAAACAGGGTTCACATCTGCACCATAACGTCTGGAACGTTGTAAAAATGGGCAGGGAACACAGTTTGTCGATTGATCTAACATGCGGATTACAAAATGGCTTGGGGAGATATTCTCTCTTCCAGTTGCAAAAATTTGCAACTGGCGCCTTGCGGGTGCATAATCAGGCCATGAGTGAATCGCACAAAAAACCCGATTATGAGCAGGAGCTGAGGCAGGCTGGTATCCGCATTACGCGGCCACGCCGCATCATCCTCAACATATTGACTGAAACGGAAGATCATCCGGATGCGCTGGAAATTTTCAGGCGCGCTGTTGAGGTTGATAATAGTATTTCATTATCAACCGTTTACAGAACTATGAAGCTGCTGGAGGAACTTGGGGCTATCCATCGCCATGCCTTCGCTGGCGGTCCATCGCGGTTTGAGCAGGCGAATGGGGCACATCATGACCACATCATCGATATGGATTCGGGGGAAGTGGTTGAGTTCAGCTCTGAAAAAATAGAAAAATTGCAGGAAGAAATCGCCCGGGCGCTCGGATATGAAATCGTGCATCACCGGCTCGAACTTTATTGTAAAAAAATCGAATCCTGACGGAACCAAACTTTTGGATATCCGTTCATGTTTTCGAGGACCCCGATAAGCCCCGTAAGCGGTCCTCATTGGCCAACAACAATGTCCCCGTTTGAAGTTGGCTGTGAGAATGTCGCGCAGACGCCCCCCCGTTATGTCGCCGACGTTCCGCATCTTTAAGGAAAGCCGTTGTGGTTCAAACCATGACGGCTTTTCTTTTATGAGTGGGGAAATGCGGGAAGGTCTTTCAGGCGTCGAATTGTTCTGCCGGAACGTGCAGGGAATAGACTGCACCTGAGCCATCAACGCGGTATTCTGCATGTCCGTTCACCGCTTGCGGCACAATGCGCTGCAGGACCGCACTGCCAAAGCGCGGATCGTGCTGAAACACGTCCGGCATGGCCGGATTGGTTTCTTTCCAATAAAAGAGCAGTTCGTCTTCGCCTGCATCGGTCTGGAGAATTTTTGCAGAAATGATGACGCGGCCATAAGGAATCGATAATCCGCCAAAGGATGTTGCATTGACGATCAGCTCGTGCAGAGCAAGGCCGATATGCAGCGCTGCCCCCGGAAACAAATAAGGGTTGTCGCCTTCAATGCTCAGCCGTTCATCATTGATATCGATATATTTTTCGATTTGGGACTGCACAAGATCGACAAATAAGGCACCGTGCCAGTTGGAATCGGTCACCAGATCCTGCGAATAGGACAGAGACTGAATGCGTCCGCGAAACTTGAGAAGAAAGTCATCGACAGAATCAGTGAAGCGCGCCGTTTGGCTGGCAATGCTCTGCACAATGGCGAGCAGATTTTTCGAGCGGTGGCTCACTTCGCGCAACAGGGTTTTTAAAACTTGTTCGCGGCGTTTTAGTTCACTGATTTCCAGCGCCGTTGTAACAAGGCCAACAACGTTGCCATTTGCATCAAGATCACAATCAATGTGAAAGTCGATCCAGCGAAGCTTGTAACCATCATTAATGGCCAGCTCAATATTTTGTGCCGTTCCGGTTTCGATTGCTGTGCGCTTTGCTTGTTCGAGCCTCGACATTGACGTCGAGAAAATAAAATCACAATCCCGTCCACCCGCTTTCCATTTCTCCTGCCAATAGCTGGGAATGTTCTCCCCCCAGGCATAAAGCATATCGGGCGTCTGGTAGAGCACGCAGATATTGCTGTTTCGCACAGCGCCCAGCAATGCGCGCAATCGTGACGCATCAGACTTTGTTTCGTTGAGGGGGGATGGGGTTAACGCGGCCATGAATGCCTCAATTACCATGCGTTGTAGAGTGAAAAGGAATGGGTGAATAACAAAAGCTTGGTTGATAAAAACAAGAAGCAACAGGCAATAATTTCAATAATTTTGGATCAACACTGTGATGAATAACCGCGCCGTTGACGAAGGTCGTGCAACGGTGCAATTTTTGCTGGCTGCCTTGCAAGGCGGTGAGCCGCCTTGCAAGAGCCGACAGGATTAAGCCTTGCGGATAGCCGAGGCGATCAAAGATATGACCAGCAGGGCGAGGAATACGAAGAAAAGAATCTGCGCTATACCCGCTGATGCGCCGGCAATACCGCCAAAGCCCAAAGCGCCTGCGACCAGCGCGACGACGAGAAAGACAAGAGCATAATAAAGCATTGTGGGTCTCCTTTTCATTGATTGAAAGGGAAACGTCTGATCGTTGCTTTTGGTTCCTCGAAATAGACAATTTGAAGGTCCAGACTGCAAATAAATCGCGCTTTTTAGCACATAGTTGTCAGTTTAACGCTGACACCCCCGCAAGAAGTCATTCTTTGCAGGGTTGTCACTTTGCGTCATATTTCCAGTTCAGGCTGCAACCTGAGCGGCTTCTTCAAAGAACAAAGCCTGGCTGATAAGCGCCTTGACCATGTCTGGATTAAACGGCTTGGTCACAAGGAAGGTCGGTTCAGGGCGCTCGCCGGTCAAGAGCCGCTCAGGGAACGCGGTGATGAAGATCACGGGGATTGTGCCATCCTGCAAAATCTCATTCACAGCATCAATGCCGGAACTGCCATCAGCCAATTGAATATCTGCAAGCACCATTCTCGGCTTTTCGCGGCTATAGAGCGCAAGCGCTTCATCCTTGGTGCGTGCAATACCGACGACTTCATGGCCAAGACTCTCGACCATCTGTTCGATGTCCATCGCAATCAGCGGTTCATCTTCGATAATCATAATTCGCGTTGCCACCTGTTTCGAAATTTCTGTCGAAGCAGATGTCAAAATACGGCCGAATTCACGCTCATCGATTTCAAGAATTTCAGCGGCTTCCCGATCATTGAACCCTTCAACAGCGACGAGCAAAAAGGCCTGTCTCGGCAAAGGGGAAATATAAGAAAGATTTCGCGCTGCCTGCTTTTCCCATGCAAATTCAGAGGCAGGCTCCGGAATTTCGACAGAGGCCGTTTTATACAGATTGCAGAACAACCGATAAAGCGCGATCCGGTCTGCTGATGCAGGCGGGAAGATGCTGATGTCTGCGATCAATGCTTCCAATGTCGCAGCAACATAGGCGTCGCCTGATGCCTGCGAGCCTGTCAGAGCACGCGAAAAACGGCGGAGATAGGGAAGATGCGGCGCAATACGCGTCGATAACGTCATGGTTTTTGGACTCCTCATTGCCGCACTTCTTGCTTTTTACACTCACCGACAGGACGCGAAAGCTCTTCGGCAATGTTATAGAGCACGGCATAATGCTACACAAACGTTGCAGTTTGAGAAAAGTTCCTCGAGATTTTAAAAAAGTGAGGGAACTTTTTCAGAGTGGGCGCATTTAGCCTCCAGAGTAATGCATTTGTGATCGTGGAACAGGGCGAGATGCCTGGAATGAATAAGTGATGACAGAAAAGAAAAACCTTCAAGCGAACGGGGCCGGGATCCGGCTCAACGGGCGCGTCCGGAAGGACATTTTAGGACCGAACTGTGAAGTCGGTCTCAAACTCAAAGCGCTTTATACCTCAATACAGGAAGAGACAATTCCAGATCGTTTCCTCGACCTTTTGGAAAAACTCGATCAGGCTGAACAGGAGAGTACGCGTGGGCAAAGCACTGGTTCCGTCGGCTGAAGAGTTGGCGCAATTCAAGCGCGAACTCCTGGCCTCGCTGCCAAGTTTGCGTGCGTTTGCGGTATCATTGATCGGCCAGCATGATCGTGCTGACGATCTGGTTCAGGACACAATTATGAAAGCCTGGGCCAAGCAAGAATCCTTTGAGTTGGGAACCAACATCAAGGCATGGCTGTTTACGATCCTGCGCAACGAGTTTTACAGCCAGATGCGTAAGCGTGGTCGTGAGGTGCAGGATACGGACGGTGTTTTCAGCGAACAACTGGCTGTGCATCCATCGCAATATGGCACGCTTGATTTGCAGGATTTCAAGGTAGCGCTCGATCAGCTGCCTGATGACCAGCGTGAGGCCATCATTCTGATTGGAGCGTCTGGCTTTGCCTATGAAGAGGCTGCTGAAATTTGTGGCTGTGCTGTTGGCACGATCAAAAGCCGTGTCAGCCGTGCGCGCACGCGCCTTCAGGAGATACTGCAAATTGAAGGCGATGCAGATTACGGGCCGGATGCCAATTCATCCCGCGCCACGCTGAGAAGCTTCGCCTGACACCTGTGCTTGATGCATGCAAATGCCGGAAACAGACCGGGAAAGCATTTCCTGTTTTGATTGAATTATTGGAAATGCTCTGCCGGTTTGTTTTCACGCAATAGGCTACGAATTTCGGTTTCGGCATACCAGGCCGTGTGGACAATTATATTCTGGTTCGTGGTATGGAGATACACGCCACGGCGGCCTTTTCTGCTGTTCAGAAACAAAACCCTCTCATGCCACGACTGAAAAATAATTGTCCACACGGCCTAGGCACTTGAAGAGTTCGCTTTACTAATATTTGCTTGTCAAACCATTATGGAAGATCCGTGCGGTCCTCCGCACTGGTTTGTAACTTTGAATTCTTGTGGATTTGCCGTTGTCATCAGCCTTTTCAAACCGCCTGTTCAAACCTTCGATGCGCCCGATTGCCTTTATCGTGTCGCTTAGTCTGGTTTTGTTATCGGCATTGATAACACTGTTTCTTTCCTATGGGGTGAACAAGCAGGTTGTCGATATTTCAAGGAACTTTGAACTGCGCGAGCAGGTCAACAGGGTGACACGCATTGCCTATAATATTGAGATGAGCCGTCGCGGATATCTTCTGACGCTGGATGAAGATTATCTTGATCGCTACGAGCGTTCGATTGCCAATATTGACCAGACGCTGGATGATCTTGCCGTCATGACAGAAAATAATCCGCCGCAGCATGCGCGGGTTATAGAGATCAAGTCGCTGGTCAAGCAGGGTCAAAAAGATGTTCGTGAGACGATCATTCTTGCCAGGCAAGGCAAGATTGGCGAGGCCACTCAACAACTTCGCAGTAACGAGGGCAAAAATCTGCGCGATCAGCTTGCGCAAACAGTGTCGCAATTTGTCGCCACGGAGGGACAGGAACTTGCACAGCGCAATGCCTATATAGACAGGATGCGCTCCTTGCTGACGGCGACTTCGATCGTCGCGCTTGCCTCAGCAGCCGTGCTGGTTTTTTTGCTTTTGTCACGTGTTCAGCGCGCGGCGCGTCTGCTCTTTGAAGGGCAGTCGGCTTTGCTGTCTGAGAAAGAGCTTCTTGAGGAACGCGTGAAAGAGCGAACAGCGGAGCTCGAACGGGAGCGTGCTGTTGCTGAGCATGAGCGCAAACGGGTTGAAATCCTTTTGCAGGATTCAAACCACCGCATCGGCAATTCACTGGCCACTGTTTCTTCGTTGCTTGGCCTGCAATTGCGACAAACGCGCAGTGAAGAAGCCCGCGCGGCCCTCGTTGCGGCGCGCGATCGGGTGCAGACGGTTTCGACCGCGCATCGCAGGCTCCGGCTGGGCGAGGATATGGAATCGACGCGCATCGATGAGTTTCTGGAAACAGTTATCGAAGATATCCGCGAGGGAATTGCGGATGATCGCCAAATCACTTTCACAACGGATTTTGCGCCACTTGATCTCAAAGCGCGGGATGTTACGACAATCGGTATCATTCTGGGCGAGCTTATCACCAATGCGATCAAGCATGCTTTCAAGGGGCGGCAAGGCGGTCGAATTTCAGTCAGCTTCAAAAATGACGTTGAGAGTGGAAAGCCTGCTTTGATGGTCGAAGATGACGGTATCGGCTGGCAGGGTGGCGATACGGATAATGCGCGTGAACAGAATGGCCTTGGCACGCTGGTGGTCGAGCAACTTTGCATGCAGTTTGGCGAAAAGCCGGTTTATTCGACGTCCGAAGATGGTACGGGAACACGCGTGATCGTCCGGTTGTCGTCCCTTGTTCACGCGCAGCCAGATCAGGAGCACGAAGCTTCGTCATAAAAACGGCCCCCAACGAAACATCGCGGGGGGCCGGTCTCATCCTGTTTTGCTTATCGTAAAATCAGCGCTTCGTCTTATTTGAAAGCAAGCTCACCAGCGCTATGCCTGCCAATGGCAGTGCGACAGCGAGAATTGGACGTTTCAGAATTGACGGCACGGTTGCAATTGCAGCCGTTGCCACGAGTGCTGATTTGTCTGCGGCGATACGCTCTTTGCGTTTCTTTTCTTCTGCCGCAGCCTGAACTTTGAGCACCGCAATGATAAGCAGGGCAATGATAATCGATAGCCCTGCGAGAATGAGTGCAGCAATCGGCCCGCCGTAATTTTGAGCCAGTGCAAGAAAAGCGGCGACGCAAAGAAACACAACCGCGATCAGTCCGAAGACAGCAATTGCTGCTCCAAAAATTGCAGCACGTTTAGCACGTCCGGTGAGAAGTTTTAGCTCATCACCGGCAAGCGTTGCCACGACTGGTGCCAGAAGCTTCAGCATGGCGCGGATCAGCGGCGCGAGAGAAGGGCGAGCAGATACCCGATACCAACAGCCGTCGCCAGCGATGCAATCGGTTTGGCCCGCACTGTTTCGGTCAACTGTGCTTCGACATCCTGCGCTTTGCTTTTCAGGTCATCGACAACGTCTTCACCCTGCACATATGCGCTTTTATACGTTTGCTTGGCGGTGCGTTTCGCATCGCGCACAGTCTGTGAACCCAGATTCGCCAGGGTTGCGGCGATGGCAGCAATATCTTCCTTCAGCTGCTCGACCTGAGACTGAAGGTCTTCAGTTGTCGAATCGGTCAGTGCCTCTTCGAGATTTTCCTCAATCTTACGCGTGTTGGTTGTTCCGCGCGCCATGTCAGGCCTCCTGTTTAATCACTGTTTGCAACATATGTTGTTCGACGAGTGGTCTAATTTCTAAAATTGCATCCCACGGTAACAGGCGTCGAGCCAATTTAGGCATCAAGAAGACGACAAGCAACCGTATCAATCCACCACAATAACGTTGTTACGGCGCAATGGTTGCATGTTCAGGCATAAGTCAGCAACTCAAACCATGACGATCTGCAAGTCATGGTAAATATCGCTGGAATCGTTTGCGCTGACGCGTCCTGTCTTACGCAAAAAACAGATAGGCTGCGCAAGCGACAGTGATGAAAGCCAGACCGCCGTAATAGGATGGCTTTAATGATCGCGCGCGAACAGGCAATGGATCATCGTTGCCTGCCATCGCCATACGAGCAGCGTTTTCAAGTGCCTGAATGTCTTTAAGCATCATGAGCCTCTCCTCCCGAATTCCGTTCAGTCCCAGGCAATGATTGGAAATGCCCAAACTATCCCCAAACTGTCCATTGCAGCATATCACGCCTGATTTGAAGCTTTTATGCAAGTGCTATCCCGATAAGGGGTTTAGTGTTCCTGGGGTCGGCAGGTTTGAGAAATTTATGTGTTCAATCCTAAAAATAGCAGCATTTTCAAAACATGACTTGCATCATCATATTAATGGGAGTTAAGAAAAGGCCTCAAGTGGCATGACAGGCGGCGGGGCAGTCTGCATGATTGATCTGTCATGTACGCTCGGACCTGAACAATCAAAAGGCGATGAAAATGACTGGTTTCTGGCGAAAAAGCTTCATGGCTGCGGCGATGGGCATGGGGCTGCTGGCATTTGCGGGTTCTGCACTTGCACAGGAGGCACAGCAGCCTGTCAACGATAGCCCCGCTGCGACCAGCCCAGCTCCCGTTCAAGCACCGGCAGCCCAGCCCGCCATTATACCATCCGCAACCCCAGCAAGTGAACCCAGTGCAGCAGAGCCAGTGACCGCAACCGAGGCGCCCCCTGCTTTTGTCCTGCCGCATGACCTTTCGCCATGGGGGATGTTCATGGCCGCCGACTGGGTTGTGAAAGGGGTGATGATCGGTCTTGCGGTTGCATCACTTTTAACCTGGACGATCTTGATCGCGAAATCGCTTGAACTGGCCGGTGCTCGCGGCCGCGCCAAACACGCATTGAAGATCATTGGTCATTCGGCGACACTTTCCGAAGCTGTTCGTACACTTGAAGGCGCGAAGGGACCGGCTTCCATTCTGGTCCGCGCTGCCGAAGATGAAGTTCGTCTTTCTGGCCCGGCATTGGCGCGTGCCGGAGGGGAAGGCCTTAAGGAGCGCGTTACCTCGCGCCTGTCGCGCATCGAAGCAAAAGCCGGACGCCGTCTTTCCAAGGGCACGGGCATTCTGGCAACCATCGGTTCGGTCGCGCCCTTTGTTGGTCTTTTTGGAACTGTCTGGGGCATCATGAATTCGTTTATCGGCATCAGTCAGGCACAGACGACCAATCTTGCTGTTGTTGCTCCGGGCATTGCGGAAGCGTTGCTCGCCACGGCCATCGGTCTTGTTGCGGCCATTCCTGCCGTTGTTATCTATAACGTTTTCGCCCGTTCAATCACTGGTTACCGCGCGCTGCTTGCCGATGCTTCAGCGGGCGTTGAGCGTCTGGTAAGCCGGGATCTTGACTTCAGAACAGCTGGCGTGCGTGAAGGCGCGCTGCACGCAGCGGAGTAGTATCATGGCTGGCAAAGTTCGAGAAGGCGATGGCGACGATCTGGAACTGAACCACGAAATCAACGTGACACCGTTCATCGATGTTATGCTGGTTCTCCTGATCATCTTCATGGTTGCGGCCCCTCTTGCGACTGTGGACATCAACGTGGATCTGCCTGCGTCGAGTGCAACACCTGCACCCCGCCCTGACAAGCCGATCTATGTGACGCTCAAGGAAGATTTATCCATCAGCGTTGGCAACGACACGGTTGGTCGCGAAGGACTGGGGCAAAAGCTTGACGGTGTGTCTGAGCGAAACAAGGATGCGCGGGTCTTTTTGCGGGCTGACAAAATGGTTGGTTACGGTGAATTGATGCGTGTGATGAACCTGCTGCGAGAAGCTGGCTATCTCAAGATTGCGCTGGTCGGCCTTGAAACTGTGGGGGCTGCCTCTGATGGTTCAGCACCAGCCTCTGCGCCGGTTGGTCAGGGAGCACAGTAAATGGACAGATTGCCGCCCGAACATCCCCCCCTTAAAAATGTGGCATCGACGGATAGCCATCATTATTCCTTTTGGCATGATGCAGGGCGTTGGATTGGTGCGGGGATTATCGTCTTAAGTGTACATGCTGCCGGCGCCTATGCGATCAGCATGAATCAGGATGAGGATCAGCCGGATGGCGCGCAGGTTGCTGCCATGGTGGTTGAGTTTGCACCTGAGCCGGAAGCTCCGATGGAAGAAGTGGTGTCCGAAGCACCTCAACAGGAAACGGCTGTAGAGCCTGTCGAAGAGGTTCAACCGGAGCCCGTCGCTGAGGAGATCAAGGAGCCGGAACCAGAGCCGGAGCCTGAAGTGATCAATGAACCGGAAGACGTAATTCCGGATATTGTTGAGGCCCCTAAGCCGGAAGTGGCTGTACCGGCTCCGGTCGAAAAGCCGAAGCCAAAGATTGAAAAGCCTAAGGAAGAGAAGCCAAAGGCCGAAAAGCCAAAGCCGGTCAAGAAAATCGAAAAGCCGAAGCCAAAGCAGGCGGAGAAGGCCAAGGAAACGCGCCAGGCAAGTGCGCCGCGCATGGACGTGGATTCGGGTGCCAAACCCGTTGCCAATCGCCGTGGCGACAACAACGCATCAGCCGGTGTCAGTTCCAATAAGTGGCAGTCGAAACTTTATTCGCACTTGTTGCGTCGCACGCGTTCATTGCAGCGTGAGGCTGGCAGAGGTGTGAAAGGGACGGCACAGGTTGCGTTTGTCGTTGATCCGTCTGGTAATATTCTCTCTGTGAAACTGGCGCGCTCATCGGGCAATCCAACTGTTGATGAACTGGCTGTTCAGGCCACGCGCAACTCATCGCCCGTGCCTGCGCCACCCGCCGCAATTGCAAAGCCGCGGATGCCAATCACGGTGCCAATTCAGTTCAAATAGGCAGCGAAGCGATGTCTTAATAAAAAGCCGACCTGTGAAAACAGGTCGGCTTTTTGATGTGCATGCGTTCGGCCTTATTTTTCTTACGCATTATCCTGCGCAAAAAGCTCACGCACTTTTGCTGGAAATGTTTTATTCAGATGAAAGCGCAACGGCAGGCAACAATCGTGAAGCTTTGCGGGCGGGCAGAAAGCCAAACACGAGGCCGGTGGCAAAGGCACAGGCAAAAGCCAGCAGAACCGGACCTGCGCTATAGCCGATCGTCAGCCCGGCCAGACCTGCAAGCGTTGCGGCACCCAGGCCCACAAGGACGCCGATAGCGCCTCCGATAGCCGAGACGGTCAGAGCTTCGGTGATGAATTGCAAAAGAATATCGCGGCGGCGTGCGCCCGTTGCCATGCGCACACCAATTTCGCGCGTGCGTTCGGTCACGCTGACCAGCATGATGTTCATCACGCCAATGCCGCCAACCAGCAGTGAGATTGCTGCAACAGATCCGAGAAATATGGTCAGCGTCGACCCCATCGCCGCTGCATCATCACGAATAGAGGCCATATTGGTGATCATGGTATCGCGCTGTTTGTGGCGCTGGTCCAGCAATTCCTGAATCTGGTCCTGTGTGGTGTTGATGAGGTCCGAATCTTTCACCTGAACCGTGATGGTGCGCACATATTTCTGGCCGAAAAGCCGTAGATTGCCCGTTGTCAGCGGTACAACCACGACGTCGTCCTGATCTGATCCACCAAAGCCTGCGCCTTTTGATTCCAGCGTGCCAATGACCTGAAACGGTATTTTCTGGATCAGAATATACTGGCCAATCGGGTTTGAACCATCTGGGAACAGCGTTTTCTCGACAGTCTTTCCAATCACAGCAACCGGCGCATAACTCTCCATGTCATGTTCAGTGATGAAGTCGCCGCTTTCGATTTTCCATGACTTTGCGGTCGAGAAAGCCGGAACAGTGCCGTTGGCCTGTGACTGATAATCAATATTTCCACGTCTCAATGTCACACTGCCGGTCACTTCCGGTACGGCCGTTTTCACATTGGGCAATTGCAGGATGGCGTCAGCGTCTTCGGGAACAAGCGTTGCGACCGAGCCGGAGCCGCGAAACCCCGGCATGGATGGCCGGATAAGCACCAGATCGGTCCCCATCGCATTGATGCGATCCAGGATAGAATTTTGTGCGCCTGTGCCGATTGCAAGCATTGTGACAACCGAACTCACCCCAATGATGATGCCAAGCAATGTGAGCACCGTGCGGAAGATGTTGGCGCGCAAGGCCCGCATCGCCATTTTGACCGCTTCTGAAATATCGGCCATGCCTGCGGCACTGTTTGCCGCTATTTGCTGCAGGTTCTGCGGTGCATCACTGTCAGGCATTTCACGCATGAGCGTATCGGACAGGATTTGTCCATCACGAATCTCGATCAGCCGGTCTGCGCGCTCCGCCACTTCGCGGGCATGGGTGATCACGATGATCGTATGACCCTGTTCATGCATTGCGCGCAGCAGCGCCATCACATCTTCGCCGCTCTGGCTGTCGAGCGCACCTGTCGGTTCATCGGCAAGAATGATGCGTCCGCCATTCATCAGTGCGCGCGCAATCGAAACACGCTGCTGCTGACCGCCAGAGAGCTGATTGGGGCGATGGTCCAGTCGGTCGCCAAGCTTGAGTGAATTCAAAAGTTCGGCTGCACGCGCATGACGCTCTGCTGCCGGCATACCGGCATAAATGGCCGGAACCTCGACATTTTCCTGAGCCGTTGATGTGGCAATGAGATTGTAGCTTTGGAACACGAAGCCGAATGTGCGGCGGCGCAGCGCGGCCAACTCATCCGCATCAAGCGTCGAGACATCCTCACCTTCAAGCCAATATTCACCACCGCTGGGGCTGTCGAGACAGCCCAGAATGTTCATCAGCGTCGACTTGCCTGAACCGGAAGCGCCCTTGATGGCCACGAATTCACCGGCACGAATATCAAGCGTGATGCCATGCAGCACTTCAACGGCAAGGTCGCCATTGTGATAAGTTTTGCGAATATCCTGCAATCTGATGAGGGGCATGTCATTCATCGCTGATTCCATTAGAGCCGCTCCTGTTTTAACGGTCTCGTAGGATCCGCTCTATCTCTTTGTTTTTAAGCATTATCTCACGCAAAACCGCGTCGCACTTTTGCTGGAAATGCTCTAGAAGAACATACCGCCGGACCTGCGGCCACGTGCATTGGAGCCTGCGGTTGCAGATGCTGAGGTGACGATGACCTTGTCGCCTTCTTCAAGACCGTTCTTAATTTCAGCCTGCACGCGGTTGCGAACGCCGACTTCAACAGTGCGTTCTGCCACCGAACCATTTTGATCGACGACCTGAACACTCGTCTGCGGTTTGCCTGCACCATCAGGCTTGGCGTGAAGCGCTGCGGTGGGAACAATGAGCACATTGTCTGCGTGATTGAGCACGAAATAGACCTGTGCACTCATATTGATCATGAGTTCGCCGGTTGGATTGGGAACGTCAAACAGCGCATAATAAAGAACGACATTATTGTCAGTCTGAGGCGTTGGTTTGATCTGGCGTAACGTGCCGGTAAAACGCTTGTCCGGCTGGCCGAGAAGTGTGAAATAGACTGGCATTCCGGGCTTCAGCCTGCTGATGTCAGCTTCGGAAACCTGGGCTTCCACGGTCATGACTTTGAGGTCTGCGACCGTTACCACGGTCGGTGCACTCTGCACGGCATTCAGCGTTTCGCCCTCTTTGGTGGTCTGATCAACGACGGTGCCGGTCATAGGGCTGTAAATTTTTGTATAGCCAAGATCGACCTTGTCGCTTGCAAGCTGTGCCTCCTGCTGGCGGATTTGCGCACTCAGGGCTTTGACATCGGCTTCGGCCATGGATAGGTCGGCATCAGCCTGATCAATCGTCGACTGCGATGCGTTGCGGGTGGCGAGCAGCGAGCGCTGGCGGGCAGCATTGGCTTTCTTGAGCGTAAGCTGTGCCTGTTTGCTTAACAGCTGCGCTTTCAGATTATCGAGCTGGGCGCTGGAAATCTCTACTTTTTTCTCAAAAGGGGAGGGGTCGATTTCGGCAATCAAGTCACCTTGTTTGACTTCATCGCCAACTTCAACCTTCACGCTTTTTAACTGCCCCGAAACCTGCGCGCCGACATTGATGCTGCGCAAAGCGTTGAGTTTACCAACTGCTGTTATCGAATCTTCGATATTTCCACGTTGCACGGTTTCAGCCAGATAAGCGCTTTGCTGGCTGCCGGATTCCCGCCCACTCAGCACATACCAGCCACCACCCAGTACGATCACAGCAATCGGCAGCAGAAGCCAGAAGCGGCTTCGATTGCGCTTTACGCGCTTTTGCTTTGAACCTGTGGAAAGTGAATCGTTGGATTTGAGCACCCGGTAACCTCTGAAAATCAATATCAAACCAGTCTTTGCTGGTTATCTATGTCTACATATTCAGGAATTCATCTTAATTATTTGTCATGCGCCTAATAGCCCCAAAAATGGGTGGCTTGAATCATCATTTAACCCAAGGGTGAACAATAAAAGAAAAGCCGGGGATCCCCGGCTTATTCTCACTTTATATGCCCGATTTATCAGGCTGTGCCGGTTGAACCGAAACCGCCAGCACCGCGGGCTGTTTCGCTGACCTGTGAGCGCTCTTCGATTTTTGGCTGAATGACCGGCGCGAAGACTGCCTGCGCAATGCGCATGCCGCGTTCGATGCGGAAATCTTCGTCACCGAGATTAACAAGAAGCACCTTCACTTCGCCGCGATAGTCGGAATCAATGGTCCCCGGCGTGTTGAGGCAGGTGATGCCATGCTTGAAGGCGAGGCCAGAGCGAGGGCGGATCTGCACTTCATAGCCTTCCGGGATTTCAAAGATGAGGCCGGTTGGTACCAGGGTGCGGCGCCCCGGCAGAAGCACGATCTGGCGATCTTCTGCTACAGCGGCGCGGAGATCCATGCCAGCCGAGCCGGAGGTCTCATAAGCGGGGAGATCAAGGCTTTCCGCATGTTCAAGGCGAATGATGCCGAGCGTTGGTGCTGTCATGAGGGGGCCTTTCCTACGTGAAGTTAAATTGGCGACGCTCATACGTGAAAACACATCAAAGGTGTACCGCCTATTTTTAGTTTTGCAATGATAGTGCGGCACAGGATCATGCTTTTACACCATGAGCTGCCTTTCACGGGAGAATTAATCCCGTTCAAGCGGCACAGCCGTGGTTTCCTTGATCTCTTCCATGACGAAAGAAGCCGACACATCCGACAAAGGAACGCTTGCGATCAGCCGCTGATAGAGCCGGTCATAGGCCTTGACGTCTGAAACGCGCGCTTTGAGCACATAGTCGAGATCGCCGGTCATGCGATAGACGCCAACGATTTCCGGAAAACGGGCCGTGGCGCTGCGAAATTTCCCCAGCCACTCAGGGTCGTGGCTTGATGTGCGAACCAGAATGAAGACGGAAAGGCCGCAACCTGCCATTTCGGCATCGACCAAAGCGACACGCGCCTTGATGACGCTTTCATCTTCCATGCGTTTGACCCGCCGCCAGCAGGCATTGCGGGAAAGATGCACGCGCTCTGAGAGAGAATCAACGGATAGGGTTCCGTCAATTTGCAACTCATTCAAGATTTTTCGATCAATTTCATCCAGTGTGAGCTTCATATTGGGATGATTGTCTCATAAAATGTAAATTATCAAGGATAAATTGAGATTTCATCTCGTTTGCTTTTGCTAAAATGATTTTCCAGAAAGGCGCTTCTGCGCCGCATAAATGGGAACAAATTGCTCGTTGACGGGAGTATTTTCAATGACAACACGTATTACACGGCTTTTTACGGAGCATCCTGAATCCGTAGATGAAACCTATTTTGAGCATATGGCCTTTGCGGGTCGTTTTTCGTTCAAGCTTTTTTGTGCAGCTTTTGCTGCCCTCATTCATGCAATTTTGCCATTTTTGTTCGAGAAGACTGCGAGCACAATTGTTCGCCAGTTGTATGAGCGAACTCATAACCGGGGCCGGTAATCGCCGGATCGAAAATGTGTCGTTGGGCCGCTTATCTTGGACCTGAAACCTATCTGGAAGACATTATATCGTCTCCCTGTCATTCGCTCGTGGCGCAGAGCCACGATGCGCATGAAGCAAAAACACGAACCAATGGCGACGGTTTTGGTGTTGCCTGGTATGGCGAGCGCAGTGAGCCGGGGCTTTATCGGGATATTCTGCCCGCATGGTCCGATCAGAACTTACACAGTCTTGCGCGGCAGATCCGGTCGCGCCTTTTTCTTGCCCATGTCCGCGCATCAACCGGTGGATTGACAAGCCGCTCCAACTGTCACCCCTTCGTTTCAGATCGCTGGAGCTTTATGCATAATGGACAGATCGGCAATTTCAACCGTTTGCGGCGCAGGCTGGAAGGCCATCTGAGCGACGAGGTCTATGCGCAAAAACACGGCGCGACTGATTCGGAGCTGATCTTTCTTCTGATGCTGGAGTTTGGCCTTGATCGAGATCCTGTTCTGGCCATGAAGCGCATGGTTTCAACAATTGTTGAAGATGCCGTGCGCGCGGGTGTGCCGCCATTCCTGCGGCTGACGGCGGCTTTCTCCGATGGCAATCAGCTTTATGCAATCCGTTATGCCACCGATGCCTTTGCGCCGACGCTTTATACGGCCACGCTGGGCAGCGCGTCTGGTATATGCGTTGTATCGGAGCCACTTGATGGGGATGCTGCAAACTGGATGGCCGTGCCGGCAAACAGTTTTGTTACTGTTTCCCGGCAGGGGCGTATTGCGATTGATGCGTTTTTGGAACCCGCTTCGCGTTCTTGTGAGAAGGCCGAGGTCTAGGCACTGCCAATCAATATGCCGGCAGCCAGCACAAGCGCGCCACCGAACACCACCTGAAGGGCTGCGCGGAAGAATGGCGTTTCCATATAGCGGTTCTGGATGAAAGCGATGGCCCAGAGTTCGAAGAACACAAGAATTGCTGCGATGCTTGTCGCGGTCCAGAAGTCTTTGATGAGATAGGGCAGGGTGTGGCCAAGGCCGCCGAGTGTCGTCATCACGCCGCAGGAAATGCCGCGCTTGATCGGTGACCCACGGCCTGACAGCTTGCCATCATCATGCACGGCTTCCGTAAAGCCCATCGAAATACCCGCACCCACCGAGGCCGAAAGGCCGACGAGAAATGTCTGCCATGTATCCTGCGTGGCGAAAGCTGCCGCAAAAATCGGCGCGAGAGTGGAGACCGAGCCATCCATCAGTCCAGCCAGACCCGGCTGCACATAGGTCAGGATGAACTGTTTCCGCTCAAGTGCGCGTTCTTCGTCTTGCACGGTGTGCGGTGTGAGTTCATTCTCAAGCGATTCAGCTTTTGCTTCGTGCTTTTTTTCCTGCAGTGCAAGGTCGCCCAGCAGCTGGCGTGTCTGCGCGTCGGTGACACGTTTGGCAGCTTCAATATAAAAGCGGTAGGCTTGCTCTTCCATTTGCGCTGCGGCGTCACGCACCTTGTCGATCCCCAGCGGGCGGACAAGCCAGTCGGGTTTGCGCTCATAATATCCGCTGACATGTTCACGGCGAATGAGCGGAATATTGTCCCCAAAACGGGCGCGGTGTCGCGCAATGAGCGCATCACGATGCTGATGCTCTTCATCAGCCATTTGTTCAAAGATTTTCGCTGACTGCGGAAATTCATCACGCAGGCCGTCAGCGTAGGCCAGATAGATGCGTGCGTCATCTTCCTCCGATGAAATGGCGAGGGCGAGGATCTCCTGTTCGGAGAGTGATTCAAAAGGGCGGCGGCCATTGCTGAAAAATCGACTAATCATTTCTCAAATCCATAGTTTAGAATGGTTCTAAGTAAGGGATTTTTGGGCTGAAAGTCAAGCCTTGCAGCGAAGGCACAATTGGCGCATTAAACCCCGGCCCAATAAAGAGGGCTTCACATCAGCAAACCCGTCAGAAGAGAACGAATTGATGGCATCGACAAACTCCCATACAAGCCCCAATCCCCGCCCGCTAAACCGGCAGGATTTCCGCACCCTTGGCCTTTCTGCATTGGGCGGTGCGCTGGAGTTTTATGATTTTATCATCTTCGTGTTTTTTGCGAGCGTCATTGGTCATTTGTTTTTCCCGCCCGATATGCCTGACTGGCTGGTGCTGATCCAGACTTTTGGCATCTTCGCTGCTGGTTATCTGGTGCGTCCGATTGGTGGCATCGTGCTGGCGCATTTCGGTGATAAATTTGGCCGCAAGCGCGTGTTTGCATTCTCGGTATTTCTGATGTCGATCTCGACCTTGGCGATGGCCTGCCTGCCAACCTATGCAACGCTTGGCGTTGGCGCGCCCATTCTGCTGATCATCTTCCGCATGTTGCAGGGCGCTGCCATCGGTGGCGAAGTGCCCGGCGCATGGACCTTTGTGGCGGAGCATGTCCCCGCCAATCGTGTTGGCATGGCGTGCGGCTTTCTCTGCTCGGGCCTGACACTCGGTATCATGATCGGCTCGCTGATCGCCACCGCCATCAACTGGATTTTCACGCCGGAAGAACTTGCTGCTTACGCCTGGCGCATACCATTCTTCATCGGTGGTATTTTTGGCCTATTCGCCGTTTATCTGCGCCGCTGGTTGGCTGAAACCCCGATTTTCACCGAGATGAAGAACAGTCATCTCCTCAAGGACAAGCTGCCGCTTGGCACCGTTCTGCGCAACCACATGCATGGGGTTATCATTTCTGTGCTGCTGACCTGGATTCTGTCGGCTGGCATTGTCGTCACCACGCTGATGACGGCAACTTTCTTGCAAAAACTTTATGGCTACACGCCTTTGCAGTCGCTTGCCGCCACGAGCTTCGGCACGTTGTTTCTGATGTTCGGAACAGTGAGTGCCGGCGCGATCGTTGATCGCATTGGCAGCGGCCGATTCTTTGCCGTTGCAGGCATTTTCTTCGGTATTGCGACGTTCGTGTTCTACACCTATGCGGCAGTTTCTCTGCCTGTTCTGTTTGCGCTTTATGCAGTGATGGGCCTTTCGGTGGGCATGGTTGGCGCGGCCCCTTATGTGATGGTGCGGGCATTTCCGGCGCCAGTGCGCTTCTCGGGCCTGTCGTTTTCCTACAATGTTTCCTATGCGGTTTTTGGTGGTCTGACGCCGGTGATCGTAACCTCGCTTCTGGCGGTCAACCCGATGGCGCATGCCTGGTATCTGGTGTTCATCGCCGCTCTGACCTCTGTGCTTGGCCTCTACCTGATTGCCCGCAGCGATCAGGTTGAAGGGGCTATCGGGCTTGATGATCTGCCTGCCGTTCCACAGCCGAACTGATAAAAAGGGCCGCGAAAGCGGCCCTTTTCTTTGTTTAGTGTACCGCCAGTTTCGCGGTGCCAATTTCCTTATCGTGGACGGCGAAGCGGTCGATCATGTCACTACTTGCTTCATTAAAGCCGATCACCGAAACATCCGTACCGTCAGCACGGTATTTCAAAACAACTTTATCAAGAGCGTCGACTGATGTGATATCCCACAGATGGGCATGACTGACATCAATCGTCACTTTCTTTGCAGGCGTGGAAAAATCGAAAGCCGCAATGAAGCTTTGCGCGGAGGCAAAGAAGATTTGGCCCTGAACGGTGTAGGTGCGCTCGTTTTCATCCTCATTGAGGGTTTCGCTTACACGGAACATCTTTGCGACCTTGCCTGCGAAAAATACACCGGAAAGCAGCACGCCAACCAGAACGCCCTTGGCAAGATCATGGGTGGAAACCACCGTTATGACGGTTGCCAGCATGACAATGGAGGAGGATGGCGGGTTGCGGCGTAGATCAAGGATCGAACGCCATGAGAAGGTGCCAATTGACACCATGATCATCACCGCCACGAGGGCTGCCATCGGAATGATCCGCACCAGATCGTCGAGAACGAGAATAAGAAACAGCAGGAAAGAACCAGCAACAAAGGTTGAAAGCCTGCCGCGACCGCCGGATGTGACATTGATCACCGACTGTCCGATCATGGCGCAACCACCCATGCCACCAATCATCGCGGATGCGATATTGCTGGTGCCCTGACCAATGCATTCCTGGCTTTTGTTGCTGGTTGTATCCGTCATGTCATCGACAATCTGGGCGGTCAACAGCGATTCGAGCAGGCCAACGGCTGCAAGCGTGATCGAATAAGGCAGGATGATTTGCAGTGTTTCGAGGGTCAGCGGCACTTGTGGAAGCGCGAAGATCGGCAAAGCCGATGGCAATTCGCCAAGATCACCCACGGTGCGCAGATCCATGCCGGTTGTCCACGCAAGCGTGGTCAAAACCGCGATTGCCACCAGGGGCGATGGGATCACTCTGGTTATGCGCGGAAACAGATAGATGATGGCGAGGCCACCTGCGATCATCCAGTATGTCTCGACGGGGACATGGATGAGTTCGGGCAATTGTGCCATGAAAATGAGGATTGCCAAGGCATTGACGAAGCCGGTGATGACGGATCGCGAAACGAAACGCATCAGCCGCCCGACTTTGAGAAAGCCTGCGATGATTTGAAAAAAGCCCATCAGGATCGTGGCTGCAAAAAGATATTGCAACCCATGTTCTTTGACGAGTGAGACCATCACCACAGCCGTTGCAGCGGTCGCAGCAGAGATCATGCCGGGGCGTCCGCCGGTGAAGGCGGAAACACAGGCAATGGCGAAAGAAGCGAAAAGGCCGACTTTGGGATCGACGCCGGCGATAACAGAAAAGCCGATAGCTTCCGGGATAAGAGCGAGTGCTACGACGATACCGGAAAGAATATCGCCGCGAATATTGGAGAACCACTCGCGGCGGTAGGCAGCAAGACGTGTCATTGAATTTTCCGCAAATAGAAAACGGACAGGGATGCCCGAATCAACATGGCCGATTGTAAAAATGGGGATGTTGTTGCGTTGTCTGGCGGATAGGCGGCCAGAAGAGCCACCCGGGCTTTCACCGGGTCCTTGCGAATACGCTTGTATAAACAAAAAAGGCGCAGCAGGGCAATAAGCGGCTGCGTCTTTATTGGATAGCCGTGTTTAGAGTATTTTTTGCATGAAAGTCAGGTCTAGCCAGCGTCCGAATTTCTGGCCGACCTGTTTCAGCGTGCCACCATCTGTAAAACCCTGCGATTTGTGCAGCGCGATGGATGCGGCATTGCCAGATTCAATGCCTGCCACAAGGACATGGACTTTGCGATCGCGTGCTTCTTCTACAAGCTCTGCCAGAAGTGCGCGTCCAATACCGCCACCGCGTGCATCGCTTGCCACATAAACAGAGAGTTCGGATGAGTGGCGGAAACCTTCAAACGGACGAAATGGGCCATAACTTGCATAACCAACGACCTGTCCCTCCCGTTCGGCCACCAGAACTGGAAAGCCGTCACGGTTGCGATTTTCAAGCCATTCGCGACGGTTTTCCAGATCGACAAGCGTTTCGTTCCAGATGGCGAGCGTGTTTTCGACTGCATCATTGTAGATCGCAAGCAGAGCAGGGAGGTCAGCTTCGTTGGCAAAGCGGATGGTGAGGGTCATTTCAGAGGCCTTAATGAATAAGAAAACGGCGGGATTTTTCCCGCCATTTTCGATCACTTTCAAGTGGATAAAAATCAGCCTTGCGCTTTTAACTCCAAACGGCGGCGATGCAGGACTGGCTCGGTGTAGCCATTCGGCTGTTCGCGGCCCTTGAAAACGAGATCACAAGCTGCCTGGAAAGCAATCGACTTATCGAAGTCTACGGCCATCGGACGATAAAGCGGATCGCCTTCATTCTGCTTGTCCACGACAGCTGCCATGCGTTTTAGGGTTTCCATGACTTGCGCTTCTGAAACCACGCCATGATAGAGCCAGTTGGCGATATGCTGTGCCGAAATACGCAGCGTGGCACGGTCTTCCATCAGGCCAACATTGTTAATGTCCGGCACTTTCGAGCAGCCTACGCCCTGATCAACCCAGCGCACGACATAACCGAGAATGCCTTGCGCATTGTTGTCGATCTCGTGCTGGATGTCTTCCGGTGTCCAGTTTGGACGGCTTGCGACCGGCACGGACAGAATGTCGTCGAGCTTGGCACGTGGGCGACTTTTCAGTTTCTCCTGAACTGCTGCCACATCAACCTGATGATAATGGGTTGCGTGCAGGGTTGCTGCGGTCGGCGATGGCACCCATGCGGTGTTCGCTCCAGCCTTCGGATGGGCGATTTTCTGTTCGAGCATGGCGGCCATCAGGTCCGGCATCGCCCACATGCCCTTGCCGATCTGCGCATGGCCGGAAAGGCCGCATTCAAGACCGATATCGACATTCCACTGTTCATAAGCGCCGATCCAGGCGGCCTGCTTCATGTCGCCTTTGCGGATCATCGGGCCAGCTTCCATCGAGGTGTGGATTTCGTCGCCGGTGCGATCAAGGAAGCCGGTATTGATGAAAACGACGCGTTCTTTCGCGGCGCGGATTGCTTCCTTGAGGTTAACCGTGGTGCGGCGCTCTTCATCCATGATGCCGATTTTCAGTGTGTTCGGCTTCATGCCAAGCAGCTCTTCGGTGCGGGTGAAGATTTCATTGGCAAATGCCACTTCCTCCGGTCCGTGCATCTTTGGCTTGACGATATAGACCGAGCCTTCGCGCGAATTCAGATGGCGACCGTTCGGGCCAATGTCATGCAGTGCAATCAGGCTCGTGAAAGCGGCATCCATGATGCCTTCCGGCACTTCATGGCCGTCGGCATCAATGATCGCCGGATTGGTCATCAGGTGGCCGACATTGCGCACCAGCATCAGCGAACGGCCCTTGAGGGTAAGGTCGGAACCATCAGGCGTTTTATAGCTGCGGTCTCCATTGAGGCGGCGCGTCATCTGCTTGCCGTTCTTCTCGAACGTGTCTTCAAGCTTGCCATTCATCAGGCCGAGCCAGTTGCGATAAACCGCAACCTTGTCTTCCGCATCGACGGCCGCAATCGAATCTTCGCAATCCTGAATCGTGCTGATAGCCGACTCCAGAACCATGTCTGCGATATGCGCCGGGTCGGTCTTGCCGATCGGGCTGTCCGCATTGATGACGATATCGACATGCATGTTGTTCTTGGCCAAGAGCACATTGGTGGGTGCGCTTTCATCGCCATTATAGCCTTTGAACTGACTGCCGTCCTTCAAGGCGGTGGCTGAGCCATCGGCAAGCGTTACAGCGAGTTTGCCGTCCTTGACGGAAAGGCCGGTGACGTCGGCCCATTTGCCCGCATTGAGCGGTGCGCTTTCATCGAGAAAATTCTTGGCCCATGCAATGACTTTTTCGCCGCGCTTCGGGTTGTAGCCTTTGCCTTTTTCCGCGCCGTCCTCTTCGGAGATCGCATCGGTGCCGTAAAGCGCGTCATAGAGCGAACCCCAGCGTGCATTGGCGGCGTTGAGCGCATAGCGTGCATTCATGACCGGAACGACAAGCTGCGGCCCTGCAATATGCATGATTTCCGGGTCGACATTGGCAGTCGAAACCTTGAATTCTCCGCCTTCCGGCAGGAGGTAGCCGATATCTTTCAGGAATTTCTGGTAGTCGGCCTGCGAATAGCCTTTGTCGCGATTGTCCTTGTACCAGGCATCGATCTTGGCCTGCATGTCGTCGCGCTTTTTGAGGAGGGCGCGATTCTTCGGTGCGAGATCGCGGATGATGGCGGCGAAGCCCTTCCAGAAGGCGTCTGGTTCAACGCCCGTGCCGGGTGCGGCTTCGCTTTCCAGAAACTCCACCAGTTCAGGGGCAACGCGCAAGCCTTCTATCTCAACGTAATGACCGGCTTTCTGAGAAACCATGGCTCTGCCTCCTTCAAATAAAAAAACACTGCCAGTATCTTTCAACACCAGCCATTAAGATGTCTTTGAACCGCTTTAGCGCGCTTTCGTCAATCAGCGTGCGGGCACATCATCTGTGACGCTGCGGCGAAAATGAATTACAAGTTCAGGGTGCGTTTAATCTGATCAGGAGTCCAGCCCTGTTCGCGCAGGCTGCTGAGTGCCGTATCCTTGCGGCTTTTGGATAGTTTCAGACCATCATCGCCCAGCACAAGATCGTGATGATGATAAAGCGGTTCCGGCAAGCCCAGAAGCTTCTGCAGAAGCCTGTGCACAGATGTTGCATGAAACAGGTCGCGCCCGCGGACAATATGCGTGATGCCTTGCAACGCATCATCCACCACGACGGAAAGATGATAGCTCGTAGGTGTGTCTTTACGGGCAATCACCACGTCGCCCCATTGTGCAGGATCGGCGATAAGGTGGCCGGTCTCACCGTCCGGGCCTTGGCCGCTTTCATTCCAGAACAGCGCTTCGCCAGCCATGTCGAGCGCTTTCTCCATATTGAGCCGCCACGCATAGGGCGCACCGGAAACGATGCGTTGCATCTGTTCCTTGTCGCTCATCTCCCGTTCGCCTTGCGGATAAAGCGGTGTGCCGTCCGGATCGGACGGCCAGTCCTGGCCCTTGGCATGCGCTTCGCCGATAATCGCGCGCACCTCGGTGCGACTCAGAAAGGCGGGGTAGACGAGGCCCTTATCTGCAAGCTTGGTCAGCGCATTGCGATATTCGCTAAAATGCTCCGACTGGCGGCGTACCGGCTGTTCCCATTCAAGTCCAAGCCAGTGGAGATCATCATAGATGCCCTGTTCGAGCACTGGCGTGCAGCGGGCGGTGTCGATGTCTTCCATGCGAAGCAGAAAGCGTCCTTCGCTTATCCGTGCCATTTGTGCATTGAGAAGTGCAGAATAGGCGTGGCCAAGGTGTAACTGACCATTGGGGCTGGGAGCAAAGCGAAAAACAGGTTTTGTCATGTTGATGTCAGTTGATTGTCATTTGACGGTATTGGTACTTTGCGCGCGTGTGAAAAGAAAGGCCTGACAATGCGGCGGATCGATACATTGGACGATATTGAAGCCGGGCTTGAAGCGCTGGTGTTAGCCGACGCACGGCTAATCGATATCCGAGGCCGTTCTCATGCCGTGCCGCTGCGCAGGTCTCAGCCGGGCTTTGAAAGCCTCGCCTCGATCATCGTTGCACAACAGGTTTCAACAGCCAGTGCGAGTGCCATATGGGCGCGATTCAAGCAGGTGATCGATCCGATGACACCGGAAGCTTATATCGCAGGTGGGGAAGAGGCATGGCGTTTTGCTGGGCTTTCACGACCGAAACAGAGAACGCTGTTTGCCTTGAGCGAAGCCTTGGCAGAAGGGGCAATCGACCTGTATGGGCTGTGCGATCTGCCTGCCGAAGAAGCGATCAAGGCGTTGACCGCTATTAAGGGCATCGGCCCCTGGACGGCTGAAGTCTATCTGCTGTTTGCTGCTGGTCATCCTGATGTGTTTCCGGCGGGCGATGTGGCGCTGCAAACGGCTGTCGGTCACGCTTTCGCGCATGAAATGAGACCTGATGCGGCGGCTCTTCGTCTGCTTGCGGAAGACTGGGCGCCATGGCGCGGCGTGGCAGCGCGTTTGTTCTGGGCATATTACGCCGCAATCAAGGGACGCGAAGCTGCGCCTCTTCTGTAAATCTTGCGTGTTTCCGGGGTGATAAACGCGTTTCCGCTTCACAATCCTGTCACGTCGGGATTACATTATTCGCATCAGGTGAATGACGGTATTTCGATTCGCAGAAACTTGATCTCCTGCCTATCGCGCTGCCGCTTTCACAAAGCTGGAGCGTTGTAGGTTGCGCCCATAACGGGTGCGGGGCGCTTCGGTGAAGAGCGCAGTTCCGCATGGAAAGCCATTCGCACTTTTCCTTTCGGAGTTGCTCTGAAGGAGGTGTGCCCTTGAATGTAGCCGTCTCTCCCCGAACCGTTTCGAGCAGTGGTTTGCCTGCTCTGGTTCTCAATGCGGACTATCGGCCGCTCAGCTATTACCCTTTGTCGCTCTGGTCCTGGCAGGATGCGATCAAGGCAGTCTTTCTTGAACGCGTGCATATCGTGGCGGAATATGATCAGGTCGTATCTTCGCCATCGTTTTCCATGCGTTTGCCGAGCGTGATTTGCCTGAAAGAATATGTAAAGCCGCCGCGTCATCCGGCGTTTACGCGCTTCAATCTGTTTCTGCGTGATCGTTTTGAATGTCAGTATTGCGGCTCTCCGCATGATCTGACCTTTGATCACGTTACCCCGCGTTGCCATGGCGGCGAGACGACGTGGGAAAATGTGGTCGCCGCGTGCTCCCCTTGCAATCTGCGCAAAGGCGGGTTGATGCCAGCTCAAGCACATATGTGGCCGCGTCAGAAGCCGGTCATGCCGAGCGTGCAGGATCTGCACAAAAATGGCCGTCTTTTCCCACCCAACCATCTTCATGAAAGCTGGCTCGATTTTCTGTATTGGGATGTCGAACTGGAGCCTTAGTGTCTGCTCCAAAAGTCGCCATGCCGGTCTGCAAATGGCAATTTGTCTACGTTCCGATGCTCATGCACCCAAAATTATATTTCGCTTCGGCATTCGAGAACCACCATTTTCGCCATGGCCTGCCGCTTTTTGATTCGGATCCCAGAAAGAACAACTTCCTCAGAATTCCCTCTTACTTTCCACCTTTTGCAAAAGCGCCGTAGTAGCCAATCGCTGCAAAAAGCAGGCTTGAGACCACGTTCCATCCTGCAAATGACAGGCCGAGAAAGAAGCCCGGTGCGCTGTCACATGCAGGCGGCCGGGTCGCGTTGAGATCGCCGAGCAGATTGCCGGCATCCAGCGTGAGCTTCATGGTGGCTGCGCTGCAATCAGCCGGACCCGGCCAGTATTTGAGTTCGACACCGGTGTGATAGATGGCAAGCGCAAGGCCAAAGGTCATCAGCAGTGCACCAATCAGGATCAGACCGCGCGTGAGAACCGGAGGCCATTTCAATCTATAAGAAACCCAGGCTGCGGCCAGAACCGGAACGCCGATATAATAAGGCGTGCGTTCTTCAAGGCAGAGTTTGCAGGGCATGAAACCAGCCAGATGCTCGAAGCCCAAAGCCGTTCCGACTGTTGCAGCCATTCCGACTGCCATGATGCCTGCGGTCCAAGACTGAATTTTGCCAACCGGCTTGTTAAGTGCAAATGTCATATGAAATTTCCTGCGCCATGCTGGCCTTATTTCTTTAGCCTAAAATACTGCTTCGCCTCCAAGCAATTAAATTTGACCGGCTTGAGGCAAAATCAGGCGTTCAGATATTTAATCCCGACGAAGAGCACGATCAGCAAAACAGCAACGAGACCAGCCAGCAGGCCGAGACGCTTTTCGATAAATTCGCGGATCGGTTCACCATAACGCTTCAACAGCCATGCGAGGAAGAAGAATCGTGCGCCGCGCGCAATGATCGCGGATGCAATGAACAGCCAGATATTGATGCCTGCCGCGCCGGAGAGGATGGTGACAACCTTGATCGGCGGCAGATGCGCGAGGCCTGATGTGATGAGCATCAGCAGAATCATGTCGGCGCTGGTCGTTCCGCGCATTTGCTCGAAGGTGTCGAGCTTGCCATACATTTCAAGCACAGGCTTTGCGACCTGCTCATAGGCATGATAGCCCAAATACCAGCCTGCTATGCCGCCAAGAACGGAAAAGATGGTTGCGATGAGCGCGTAACGATAGGCCCGTTCCGGGCGCGCAAGCGCCATCGGAAGAAAGAGCACATCGGCGGGCACCAGAAATACCGAGCTTTCTATAAAGGCGATGAAGGCGAGCCAGTATTCGGCCGACTTTCGGGCAGCAAGCGAGATCGTCCAGTCATAGAGTCGGCGCAGCATGAAAATTTCCGGATTTTTTAAGGGGGCAAACACCCAGGGATTATTTGCACCGTCTATAATAAAAAAAGGCGGCGCGAACAATGCGCGCCACCCTTTTAAAGTCGTGTTTGCTGATTTTTATCGTTTGTAAGCGCTGCAAATATATTTGGTTTCGAGATATTCCTCGATGCCATATTTCGAGCCTTCGCGACCGAGCCCCGACTGTTTTACACCACCAAATGGTGCGACTTCGTTGGAGATAAGGCCGGTGTTGTGTCCAACCATGCCATACTCCAGGCCTTCGCTGACGCGGATCGCGCGGCTGAAGTTCTCCGTATAGAAGTAAGCGGCCAGACCGAAGATCGTATCGTTGGCAGCCGCGATCACTTCTTCTTCCGTGTCGAAGGCAAAGAGCGGTGCAAGCGGGCCAAAGGTTTCTTCCTTGGCAACAAGCATATCCGAGGTAACGCCTGTCAGAATGCCCGGTTCAAAGAACAGTCCACCCAGTTCCTTGCCGCCTGCAATAAGCTTTGCACCTTTTGAAACCGCATCTTCAATATGCGCCTTCACTTTGGTGATGGCCTTTTCTTCGATCATTGGGCCGATGACGACGCCCGGCTCGGTGCCATTGCCGACTTTTAATTCTTTCACTTTAAGCGCCAGCTTTTCAGCAAACGTGTCGTAAACGCCGCGCTGAACATAGATGCGGTTGGCGCAAACACAGGTCTGCCCGGCATTGCGGTATTTGGAAAGCATCGCGCCGTCCACAGCCGCATCGATGTCGGCATCGTCGAACACGATGAAAGGTGCGTTGCCGCCAAGCTCAAGTGAGATGCGCTTGATGGTCGGTGCGCATTGCGCCATCAGCAGGCGACCAACTTCGGTCGAGCCGGTGAAGGAAAGCTTGCGGACAATGTCATTGCTGGTGAGTTCGGCGCCGATGTCGCGGGCCTTGCCGGTCACGATCTGCAGAACGCCTGCCGGGATTCCAGCCTTTTCCGCCAGAACGCCAAGCGCAAGCGCGGTGAGCGGGGTGAGGTCGGCAGGCCGGACGATCATCGTGCAGCCAGCTGCCAGTGCGGGCGCTGCCTTTCGCGTAATCATTGCCGCCGGGAAGTTCCATGGCGTGATTGCCGCCGTCACACCGACCGGCTGACGGATCACGGTCAGGCGCTGGCCGGGCTGTGTGGCCGGAATGGTGTCGCCATAGACGCGCTTGGCTTCTTCTGCGAACCATTCAATGAAAGAGGCCGCATAAAGAACTTCACCACGCGCCTCAGCGAGCGGTTTGCCCTGTTCCGATGTCATGATAAGGGCAATGTCATCTGCATTGGCAATGATCAGGTCAAACCATTTGCGTAAGATTCCAGCGCGCTCTTTGGCGGTCTTTGCAGCCCAACCCGGCAGCGCCTTGTTCGAAGCGTTGATTGTCTCTTTAATAGTGTCGACAGAGAGGGAGGGAACGGTGCCAATGACGGAGCCATCGACCGGATTGGTGACGTCAATAGTTTTGCCGTCTGCTGCGTCTATCCAGTTTCCATCCACAAGACATTGCGATTTAAGCAGTGAGGGGTCTTTTAAAGCGAGCATATCTGATATTCCATCCCAGTCTTGAAGAACTAAGCTGTTCAGTATATTGAACGGCTTACGATATATTGAATTAAACAGGCCGTGACGGATAAAGTCAATCGGTCAGTCAGGTTAGCGGCTAAGCATATGGATAAAACGGTGAGCGACGACGAGAGTTCCCTGAAGCTGGTTCCGGCTGTGGTTCGGGCTTCGCAAATTCTGGATCAGATTGCGCAGGCAAATCAATCCGGCAGAGAAGGGCTGAAGCTCTCGGATATTGCGCGCCAGACCGGATTGCCCAAAAGCAGTGTCCATGGCCTGTGCCAGACAATGGTTCATCTTAAATTGCTGAAGCTTAATCGTGATGGCAGTTTTACCACGGGGCCGCATTCCGTTCGCTGGGCGAATAGCTTCCTTGCCGGAAGTGATATTGTGGATGCGTTTCATGAGGCCGTGGCAGAAGCAGAAGGGCTTGATCCTTATACATTGACGCTTTCGCACCTTGAAGGTCCGGAAGTCATTTATCTCTCTTGCCGTGACTCGTCTGCGCCGCTTGGCATTACGTTCCGCATTGGGATGCGTGTGCCAGCTGTGTTTACCGCGACCGGAAAGGCGATGCTGTCTTCGATGTCCCCACAGGAGTTGACGCGTCATCTTCCTTCTGAGTGGCCCAAGCCCATTACACCTTCAAGCGTTCAATCCTTGAGGGCGTTCGAAGCAGAGATGGCTGTGGTGAAGAAGAAGGGCTATTCGCTCGATGACGGTCAGTTGCGTGAAGGTATGTTTTGTATCGGTGCCGCGATCTGTGATCGTCCAAATCATCCTGTGGCCGGGATTGCTCTTTCTATGATGGCCGCAGAGGCGCGGCCGGAGATTATTGAGACGATGGGTGGGCGGGTGCGCGCATTGGCGGACTGCGTTGCTGAGCGTATGGGTTGGCTGCTCGCACCGTCGCGTTAAGTGCTGTTTTGATTTGGTATAGAGTTGGGATGTTTTAAATTGTTTCTGTTTGGTAAAAATGGGTTGATTTGCCTGTGGAAAGAAAAGTTATCCTTTTTGCGGATTATGCGTTGACAGTTTTGTTGAGTGGGGTCTATATGGCGCCACAACGAGGGCGGCGACGCTGCTAGCGGCAGACTGGTTCGTCCCTTGAGTTGGCAGATTGAGTTTGACAGCGAT
>NZ_JBDJNE010000006.1:0-201912 GCF_039674265.1 Brucella sp. TWI559 | reverse complement strand
TGGCGTTTCATCGCCTGGGAAGTCGTACTTCGAGAGAAGTTCACGAACTTCGAGCTCTACGAGTTCGAGAAGTTCAGCATCGTCAACCTGATCGCACTTGTTCAGGAACACGACGATCGCAGGAACACCAACCTGACGAGCGAGCAGAATGTGCTCACGGGTCTGTGGCATCGGACCGTCAGCGGCCGAAACAACCAGGATCGCGCCGTCCATCTGTGCAGCACCGGTGATCATGTTCTTAACATAGTCAGCATGGCCCGGGCAGTCGACGTGTGCGTAGTGACGAGCAGCAGTTTCATATTCAACATGAGATGTCGAAATGGTGATACCACGTGCCTTTTCTTCAGGCGCAGCGTCGATCTGGTCATACGCTTTGAAATCGCCGAAGTACTTGGTGATTGCTGCGGTCAGCGACGTTTTACCATGGTCAACGTGACCAATCGTGCCGATGTTTACGTGTGGTTTGTTACGTTCAAACTTGCTTTTTGCCATCGCCGTTGTTCTCTTTGTTCTAGAACCGCTCGAGCGCCAGCACGAAAATCAATCTGATTTTCAGGCCGACATTTATGCCAAAACGGAACGGCGAACCGCCCGTCGATGATTCCTTACACGCCTATCCGCTCTTGAAAAACTGGAGCGGGTAACGGGAATCGAACCCGTGTATTCAGCTTGGAAGGCTGCTGCTCTACCATTGAGCTATACCCGCATACTCTAAACTCTGATCCGAAAGTGGTGGAGGAAGTTGGATTTGAACCAACGTAGGCTTAGCCAACGGATTTACAGTCCGTCCCCTTTAACCGCTCGGGCATTCCTCCTAATATCACTATCAGCAGAGTCGAGTAACTAGGCATTTTCTGCAGAATGTCTGGTGTGCTGTGGAAGCGTTCCGTCGTTCTGCGAGGGCGCTTATGCCGATATGAACCGCTCCTGTCAACAGGATAAAATTGAAAAGAATGCATATCCTTCCAATAGTTGCAGGTGCCAGTGGCTGAGTGTACGGCAGAATTCCCGGAAATGCGCGCTTATCGGCACTTGGACAAGAAAAAATCTGACTTCATTTAGTTCTGATCAAGCTATCTTCGCCGCTGTGGACAGGATATAAGCAGCCCATGAACGATCAAAATTCTTCCCGTACCCCAAAAGATTCTCATTATGCGCGTCTGCGTCGCGAGCATCGCGACCAAAAAGCGGCTCATGAAGGCAAGGCGCCGCACAAGCCGCAGCGTGCGCCGATTCCTGCAGGTCGCGTCGCAGAAGGAACAGTCCGTCTTTACGGCCTGCACACCGTACGCGCAGCAGTGGAGAATCCCGCGCGCAAGATTTTGCGCATGCGCGCCACACGCAATGGCTTCGCTCGCCTTGAAATAGGTGAAGCGGAGGGCCTGCCCTTCCCTGTTGAAATCGTCGAGCCAAAAGACATCGACAAAGAGACCGGGTCAGATGCTGTGCATCAGGGCGTTATGATCGAAGCGGAACCGCTTCGGCACAAAAAGCTTTCAGAACTGAAAGAAAGCCCGCTTTTGCTGGTGCTTGATCAAGTGACGGACCCTCACAATGTCGGCGCAATCATTCGCTCGGCAGTTGCTTTTGGTGCAGGTGCGCTCATCACCACAAGCCGGCACAGTCCGCAGGAAAGTGGCGTTCTGGCCAAAGCGGCTTCCGGTGCGCTTGAATTGATTCCCCATATCGAAGTGCGCAATCTCGCAGATGCAATCGAAGAACTGCATTCGCTGGGTTTCATGACCATCGGCCTTGATTCGGAAGGCCCACAGGAGATGGAATCAACACTGACCGGGGATCGCATCGCTCTCGTGCTGGGTGCTGAAGGCAAAGGCCTGCGCCAGAAGACGCGCGAAACAGTCAATGCGTTAGCGCGACTGGACATGCCAGGTGAAATCAAGTCGCTCAACGTTTCTAACGCAGCTGCTATTTCGCTTTATGCAGCGGAGCGTTACCTGCGCACGCACAAAAGCTCTTAAAGCAAACCCTATAATTGTCTGATATTCCGAATCTTGAGCGTTTTATACGCTCCAGATTCGGATCAGCCCTTTGCCCTTAAGCTGTCGCAATATAGCTGCGAATCTCTTCCGCTTCGCGTTCCACATCTTCAATGCGCCGCTTCACAACGTCACCGATTGAGATGATTCCCGCAAGTTTGCCACCTTCTTCCACCGGCATATGGCGAAAGCGGTTATGCGTCATGATCTCCATCACCTGATTGATCGTGTGATGTTCCCGGCATACCTGTACTTTCGACGTCATGAATTCAGAAACAGGCCGCGCTCCAACCTGCTCCTGCTGTGAAGCAATTGCGCGAACCACATCTCGTTCCGAAAGAATGCCTTTGATGTGTCCGGCTTCATCGCAGGCAACAATTGCACCGATTTTATGTTGGGCCAGAATAGCAATGGCGTGCGAAAGCGTGTCGTCCGGTCTGATGACGACAACATCCCTGCCTTTGTTTTCGAGAATCGATCTAACAGTCATGCCAAAATCCCTCCCAAGGTTCAGCAATCAATCACGAGAACAGGTCTCATGATTGTAACGCAGCTCCTCCAGTTGCGTTCCAGCAATGGTGCGCTTTGATTGGCTGCTTTGCAAGCGAACTAAATGGGGAGGAAACAGCTCAGCGCCTTAAAACGGCATCATAGTTGCGCGGCTTATCAAGCAGCGCGATTCCAAAAAAGCCGGCGATGAAGCCACCAATATGTGCTTCCCACGCAATCCCCGACAAACCGGCTCCACCTGTCGAATAAAGACCTGTGGCAAGATTGATAAGAAACCAGAAACCCACGAAAACCAGCACCGGCTTTAAGGTCAACGTCAAACCCACTGGCAAAACGGGTCCGGCAAACTCCGAACGGCGCCCATGCCCGACCCTGCGGAAACCATAACGCGCTGCTGCGCCCATCATACCGGAAATCGCACCCGAAGCGCCGACAAGCGGCGTAACGCTTTCGGGATAGATCGCATAATGCGTCAATCCGGCGACGACCGATGTGAGAACCCAGAAAGCAAGCATACGTCCGGTGCCGATACGACCAGCAAGCGGTGATCCGAAAGCCGCAAGCCAGATCATATTCACCGCAATATGGGCAAATCCGCCATGCATGAACGAATAACTGATAAGCGTGAATAGCGCCGCAGGATCGGTGAAGCCACCTGCCAGAGAAAACCGTGCCGGAATCAAAGCAAACTGCAACATGAATGCGTAGTTGCGCTGCTCGCTTATAAGATAATTCTGATAGATATAGACAGCGGCACACATACCAATCAGCGCGAGAATCACGCCCGGTATGTTGAATATCGGTTCACCACCGCCCGATCGTCTCGAATCATTCGTATGTTCGCGCATTTCAGGCTGAGGAATACTCATTAACCGCCGCTTTCCAGCTCGCTGCCTATTTTCAAAACAAGCATTCTAGATAAGTGACAATTGGTTAAAAATAAAGGCCGCCGGAGGGTCCCGTACGGCCTTGTCGCAAATGTCTGACATTTACGAGACAAAATCTGGAGATCAGGAAAAAGCCAACCAAGACAATGACTTCTTCTGACAACTCATAGAACCGCTACAAGCGAATTTTTGCAACAATTACTTCTTGTTAACCTTAACGAGCAAGCACAGTGGATGAACAAAGCGTTAAGCTGGCATCCTTGCTGTTAATACTATTTTAATGCGCGGACCGACGGGCACTGCCCAAAACCAGTTAAACGGCCAGAGAGTAAGCAGCAGCGCATAATGAAAAACCGCAGCACGATGGCAATTTTCAGTGAATGGCAGCGACTGGCCTTACGTCAGAGCGGCAGCCTTCATGCGCCACTGCGCGAATCAATTGAGCCACGCAAACTGGGACGTCATCTGTCAGACCTGTTTTTTCTTGAAGAAGACCAAACCGGCGAGTTGATATTCCGTCTTGCCGGTACCCGCCTCTGCGCTCTGTTTGGGCGCGAGCTCAAAGCGACACGCTTTCTTACGCTTTGGCCAGAACGAAATCGCCCTGCCCTCAATGAACTTGCGCGAAACGTCAATGCACTGTTGATTCCCGCTTTAAGCCAGAACGACGGTATCAGTCTCTCAGGACGCAGCCTGTCTTTTGAGATGCTGCTCGCTCCCCTCTCGCCAAGTGAGGGCGGAAAATGCAATCTGCTGGGTAGTATTGCCATTCTTGATGATGTCACCTGGGCAGGTGCTGATCCGCTTGTTCTTGGAAATCTCAACAGCGTGGAGCCGCTGGCACCTGATCTCATCGTGAAGCCGGAAATTCGTAAACCCTCCGTCATGACAATGAATGGTGCAGACGGCAGCCGCGGATGGGCACCCCCGCCACAACCGCGCGATATCCCTCGATTGCGGGTTATCCCCGGCGGCAAAGTCTAAAAGGTAAACGCGCACTAAGGTTACGGATTGGCAAACCCTATTTTTGGCCAGTTCAGGCATCAAAACGCCATAAATCATGCTATTATAGGCTCAAATGAGCTGTTTCTGAACAAAACCTTGCCAAAACCTGCGCAGTTTTATTCAAATTAGATTCGCATTTTCGCGTCTAAATTTCCCCACTCTCAAAGTCTTGCAAGCATTCTTGTTTCCAACAGGGAGACAAAAAGAATGACGAAGCAAACAATCATCGCAGCATTGCTGATCCTTCTGGGAACGGCTTTTGCGCAAGCCGCAAGCCCCGCATCAAAATCACACTGGATGCCGACCGGCGAACGCACATCGCAGCCAATCGGCCATTATGAATTTTGTCAGCGCCACGAATCGGAATGCAAAATCACCAGTTCCAACAGCGCGCCACTCACGCTCAATCAAAAGCTGTGGCAGGAAATCGTCGCTGTGAATGCGAGCGTGAACGAGAAAATCGCGCCGCGCACCGATATGGAAGTCTGGGGCCAGGAGGAATATTGGGAATATCCAACCACGGCTGGCGATTGTGACGACTACATGCTTCTTAAGCGGCGCGAGTTGATGGCTCTTGGCATTCCAGCCAACACATTGCTGATGACCGTTGTGCGTCAGCCCAATGGTGAAGGCCACGCTGTTCTGACGGTTAGAACCGACCGCGGCGATTTCATTCTCGACAATCTTGATCAACGTGTGCTTGCCTGGAACGATACCGACTACACATTCCTCAAGCGCCAGTCGACGGCGAACACCGGCACATGGGTGTCGATCAAGGCTGGCCGTGATCTGCTCGTCAGCGGCATCCGCAACTAAATGACCGAACAAAGCTGTGTGAGAGGGACGGGTGTCATTCCCCGTCCCTCTTTGCATGGGATTGATTCTTTTTTACGCCGGCTCCAGCCCGCGCATGAAAGACTGACCTTTTTCGACATAGTGCTGGGCCGAAGCTTTCAGTTTTTCAACGGCAACAAAATCAAGTTCCCGAATAGCCCGTGCTGGTGAGCCGACAATCAGCGAATTATCGGGAAACTCTTTGCCTTCCGTGACAAGCGTACCAGCGCCAATAAGACAATTATTGCCAATCTTCGCACCGTTGAGGATAATCGCCCCCATGCCAATCAGCGTATTGTCACCGATCGTGCAGCCATGCAGGATAGCACGATGCCCGATCGTGCAACCTTGCCCAATCGTCAGCGGAAAACCAATATCGGTATGCATGATGGTGTGTTCCTGCACATTGGTACCGGCACCCACCGTAATTGTTTCATTATCCCCGCGCAAAACAGCCCCGAACCAGAAACCTGCATTCTCGCCGACCAAGACTTTGCCGATCAGCGTTGCATCCGGCGCGATCCAGTTGCTGGCACGGTCTGCAAATTCTGGCTTATGTCCGTTATAAACATAAATTGGCATCGGCTTCCCTCCATCACGAAATCTCCCGGCAGAATGCGCTATTTATCCTGAGAACGGAATGCGTGCGTAGAATAAAAAAAGCCCTCTCTGCCAAGCAGAAAGGGCGTCTCATTCAACGGCTACAAATCTCAGAGATCGACGTCGAGAATAGCCATTGAGAAATTATAGGACAGTTCGCCTTCGTCCTCATCCTTGTAGACAAGCCCCAGGAACTCGTCATCCAGATAGACCTCAGCGGAATCATCCTTACGTGGGCGCGCCTTAACCTGAAGGCCGGGATTGTTGAAAGTCCGCTTGAAATAGGCGTCGAGTTTCTTGAGTTCTTCGGGTTTCAACCGGCTTCTCCTGCTACTGATTTAAGGCCGGTTTAATGCACCCGCCATTATCCAATGTAAAGCATTAACGCACGCGTCACGAAACGCATGCACGCATAGTTATGATTATGTAAGCATGATATAGGCCACCTCTGCTAAAAAGCCAGAAGGCGGTATTTTTGATCCATGAAGCGGTCAGATACCTTCGCCAAACATATGTTCTCCGAATGCCGCCTCACCCAGCATCTGGTCCATAACGCGGGATGGCTCGGAGCAACCGCTTTCGCCCACCACTTTTGCCGGAACACCGGCAACCGTCGCATTATGCGGAACAGGCTTCAGCACGACTGAACCCGCCGCAATCTTTGAGCAATGCCCCACTTCGATATTGCCAAGAATTTTTGCCCCGGCACCAATCAGAACACCGTGGCGAATCTTTGGGTGTCTGTCTCCACTCGCCTTGCCTGTGCCGCCAAGCGTCACGCCATGCAGGATGGACACGTTATCTTCAATAACGGCTGTTTCACCCACCACAAGCCCGGTCGCATGATCAAGGAACAACCCGCTGCCAAATTCGGCGGCTGGATGAATATCGGTCTGGAAAATCGAAGACGAGCGGCTTTGCAGATAATAAGCAAAGTCCTTGCGGCCTTCTTTATAGAGCCAATGCGCCAAACGGTGTGTCTGAATGGCATGAAACCCTTTGAGATAAAGAATAGGGTCCATGAAGCGGCTGTAAGCCGGATCGCGATCATAAACCGCCTGAATATCGACGCGCACAATGTGCGACCACTGCGGATTGGCCTCCAGCATCGCGTCAAAAGTCTGGCGCAGAATATCAGCGCTCAAATCCGCATGACCAAGGCGTTCGGCGATGCGATGCATGACGGCATCTTCCAGCGTCGGCTGATTGAGAATCGTCGCGTAGAGAAACGTTCCAAGCACCGGGTCGTTCTTTGCCGCTTCCTCCGCTTCAGCGCGAATGGAATGCCAGATCGGATCAACTTGCCCCAGCGAAGGTGACAATTTTGCGTTCGAGCGAACGGACATCATGCATACTCCAATTTTGCTGATCGTAGATAGCAGACCACTGTCTTTGCCCTATGCCTGTCCTGCAATGCGCATTCGGCTGTTAACATATCTCAAAACGCTTCGCCTTGACACCGCGTAAATCTGGTTGATGCCGTTGGTCAAAACTCAAAGAGGATGATCCTCCAGAAAGGTCAACACGCCTTTCTTATAGACTTTGTCCCCCACCGCCAACATATGATCACGGTCAGGAATGTCGAGCGCCTGACCGTTTGGCAGCATATCGGCCAATTCCTGAGCACTTCCGGCAATGTCATCTGTCGTGCCGACGGCAACAAGGACCGGCTGCATGATGCGTGCAATTGCCTCGGCAGAAACCAGTTCCTTGGAGGTAATGACACAGGCTCCCAGCGCAATACGATCGCTTTTGGTCTGATCCGCAAATTTGCGGAACATCAGCCCCCGCGGATGCGTGATTGTCGATGGATCGTCTGCAAGCAGCGCTTCGCCAATCGGCTCCCAGTCGCCCGCACCCGTCACCATACCAATGCCAAGTCCGCCAAAAACAACGCTGTGAACCTGTTCGGGATGCTCAATTGCCAGAAATGCGCTGATGCGCGCGCCCATGGAATAACCCATCACATGGGCCTTTTCGATGCCAAGATGATCAAGCAATGCGGCCGCATCGCCTGCCATAGCGCTTGGGGTATAGTCCGCAGCATCATGGCTTTTGTCCGAAAAACCATGCCCGCGATTGTCAATGGCAATCACGCGATAGCCAGCTTCTGTCAAAGTGCGAAACCAACCCGGTGACACCCAGTTGACGAGGCTTGAGGACGCAAAACCATGAATAAGCAGGATGGGATCGCCCTCTCCGTCCTGACGATAAGCAAGACGCAAGCCATCATGTTCGAAATATTCAATATCGAGCGCGCTCAATTATGCATTCCCTTTGATTTCTCAGAGAGCTTGGTTGCCGGCGGATTTAACCGCGACATTCACCACAAATCACTCTGTGGATCGCCCTGTCACCAAGCTTTATACCGGTTCGTTTAACAGTACCGGCCAGAAGTTCAACCACATATGCGGCCGGACCATGCGAAGAAATAATGTCTTCGGAAAACGGCACTGCGTTTTCATGAATAGCCGACACATGGCCGGTATCGTCCAGGAAAACCATGTCCAGCGGTGACGGCGTGTTCTGCATCCACATCATCACATCGCGCATTTCACCAAAAACAAACAGCATTGCACGATCTTTAGGAAAATCGGTACGCCACATCAATCCGCGCATCCGCGCCTCATCGGTATCAGCAATTTCCAGCCCGAATGACGCCTTGCCCTGCGCCGTAATGAAAGTCAGCGGCTCTTTATCCAGTGGCAAAAGCATCGGCTTGGTTTCCTGCGCATGGGCGGAAACCGCAAAGAAGATAAATGCGAAAACAAAAAGTATGCGGCCCATATGTCGATTTATCCTGATTGCTCATATTCATGCCCGCTAACAGGCATCAAAAGGTCGTGCTGACGACCTGACGCTAAGATTGAGCATCGAACATTATCAACGCGCTGCCAGCGCGACAAGCGCAGTCACGGGCTTGTGAAAGAACATGAAACGAATGAAATCAGTGCGAAACGGGTATAACCGTACCAATATCCGGATGAATTTCGGCCGCCATCAACCCTTTATCGCCATTGCCGAAACGAATGAGGACGACCTGTCCGGGGCGCAGTTCCATCATACCAAAACGACGGAGCGTCTCCATATGAATGAAAATGTCTTCTGTTCCCTCGCCGCGCGTAAGAAAACCGAAGCCTTTGGTACGGTTGAACCACTTCACAATGACGCGCTCAAGACCGCTTGATGGCGTAACCGTCACATGTGTACGCTGCGGCGGCATCTCCGCAGGATGAATTGCGGTGGTTGTATCCATGGAAAGAACACGGAAACATTGCATCCCCCGATCACCGTTACGAACTTCGCAAACTATGCGCGCCCCTTCCAGCGCAGTTTGGAAACCATCACGGCGAAGCGTGGTCACATGCAAGAGAATATCGGAAACACCGGGCTGGTCGGGCACGATAAAACCGTAACCCTTTGCCACATCAAACCATTTAATGCGGCCCGACACTTCAACAAGATCGCCTAGCTCTTCTGAGGAGGCCTGACTGCGAAACTGGTCATTCGACACAGATTTATCTGCCATGCGCTCGCCCCTCCTCTTTGTGTTCCGTTGCGACTCTCACCTGATTCTTGCCCAAAGAATAACACTTCCTTAACCATAGGCGGCAAGTCTAAACTTTTACAGTTTTGAAGATGACCACAGGCTTTGTATATTCATCGTTAATTCCTAAATTTCCAAAATAGAAACCTTACCTGCCAAAAACATATGGCGGCATGGCCGTTCGACAACTTGTTGACTTGTCATTTTCACGCGCCACCTATCCATAAATTGCTTTATGATTGCTCCAACATGCGAAACAGGAGAAGACTATGCGCTATCTGCACACGATGGTCAGAATTAAAGACATCGATGAATCGCTCGACTTTTATGTGAACAAGTTTGGCCTTGAAGAAACACGCCGCACAGAAAATGAGAAAGGCCGATTCACGCTGATCTTTCTTGCCGCGCCGTCGGATAAAGATAAAGCCCAAGCAGAACGCGCACCGGAGCTTGAACTGACCTATAACTGGGACCCTGAAACCTATACGGGCGGCCGCAATTTCGGCCATCTCGCCTATGAGGTCGATAATATCTACGAAACCTGCCAGAAGTTGAAAGATGCGGGTGTCACCATCAACCGTCCGCCACGCGATGGGCACATGGCCTTCATCAAATCACCCGATGGTATTTCTATTGAGTTGATTCAGAAGGGCGAACGCCTTGCCCCGCAGGAGCCATGGGCTTCCGCCGAAAATATCGGCAGCTGGTAAGCAAAAAGCCCGGTCTCGCGACCGGGCTTTTTATGTTTATTCGGTGCCTTGAATGGCCGACAGTAGCCAATTCCCACCATCGACACGCGTGAACGTCCAGACTTCTACGCTTTCAACCGGCTCATCAGGATTGCCTTCAACAACCGCGCCCGTATTGCGATCCAGCATGACGTCGATTGCGGAATAGCGCATAGCAACCGTCGCATAATCGACATTGCCTTCGCGCCATGCTTCAGAAACGTCACCCTGAAGCAGCTTCACATCTTTGACTTCATTACGCATACCGCTTGAGGCGATCTCGCCGAGTTCCTCAGCCAGATAAGACATGGCTTCCGGCGTTGCGAGCTTGCGCAGCGCCGCATAATCCTCGCGACCATAGGCGGTCTGGATTTCGGCCAGCATCTGCTCAAAACGATCAAGCTCTTCCTGACCAATTTCCAAAGGCGTCTCCTCAACAGCGTTCGCCGCAGGTGTTTCGGCCTGCTTGACTTGAAAAGGATTGACCGATGGTGTGCGTGCGCCAAAGCCTGCCTGCGGCGCAGCACTCTTGGCAGCACCGAACGGCTGCGCGCCTGCATTGCCAGCACCCGCTGCCGCCGTCTGACGACGATTGGCAAACATACGCATAACAAACATGGCAATGAGCGCAATGACAGCAACCTGCAACAACAGGCCAAACATACCGGCAAGACCGCCAAGGCCGTTGCCGAGCAACATGCCAATCAGACCACCGACAAGAAGACCACCGAGCATCGAACGGCCAAAATTGCCGAACATACCGCCTGAACGTGCTGCCGCTGCGTTCTGCGTGCCCGCTGCAGCGCCCGGACGATTGGTCTGTTGTGCACCCGTGTTGGGCGTCATCGAACGCTCAACCGGTGCTGCATTGTTTGGCGCAGTGCGTGTCGGCGCCGGCGCCTGATAGGTGCGCGCACCGCGACTACCAAATCCGCCCCCGCCTGCACGGCGAGCCTCGGCGAAATCGACAGCGGCAAAAGAGGCGATCAGCCCAAGGACCATTGCAGCGGTCAGTTTGGTCAGGCGGTTTCCGGAACCCGGCATAAGTATCTCCCAAGTGAAACATCACAGAATATTTTAGTCCGTGATTATATGGGAATTCATCCCCCGTTTTCACAAGAGCGTGAAGGCAAAAAAGTTGAGAAAATTCAAATAGGCACAGCCGCATCCAGAATCTGTATCTGAGGAGTGACTGAACCATTCCAGTGATTGAGCGACAGATTGCCAACAATATGGACGCTTTGGCCGATATTATTGAACAAAAACCGCCCCAGATCGCCTTCGGCAGCGCGGAATGCGATAGCATTGACGCGTTTGCCGTCTGCACCGCGCAAGGCAACGCGCACATGGTCTCGTCCCACACCGCGAACATCGGCAAGGATGTGATGTGGGAGAGCCAGAACCGGCTGCGGATGCGCCGAACCGAATGGTCCCGCCTTCTGTAAAGATTCATAAAGCGAGACGGTCGCGCCGGATGCAGCCACCGCACCATCAATGGAAAGGCTCAGATTTTCCCGCAGACGCGCGACAATATCAGCCGATTCCTCCTCAAAATATGCGCGAAGCGCACCAAGTTTGCTGCGTTCAATGGTGATGCCAGCGGCCATGGCATGTCCACCGCCCTTAATCAGCAATCCCCGCTCCACAGCGCCGCGAACGAGTTTACCAAGATCAAGCCCGGAAATGGAGCGTCCAGACCCGGAACCAACACCATTCACATTAAATGAAATGGCAAATGCCGGGCGACGCGCTTTCTCTTTAAGACGTGACGCGAGAAGCCCGACAATACCCGGATGCCAGCGATCACTCGCCGTCACAATCACCGAGGCGCCAGCACCACCGGAAAGTTCAAGCGCGGCCTCCGCCTCCGCCTCAATCAGCATTTCGGCCTCCATCGCCTGCCGTTCCTGATTGAGCCTGTCGAGCTCAACCGCAATCGGATCGGCTGCAACAGGATCATCCAATGTCAACAGACGCGCGCCCAGTCCCGCATCGCCAATACGGCCACCCGCATTGATACGTGGGCCAATCAGATAGCCTAAATGAAAGACATTGAGCGGTTCGCCAATGCGCGAAACACGGCCAAGTGCTGTAAGCCCGGCATTGCTCTGGCTGCGCGCAACCAAAAGACCTTTCACAACAAAAGCACGATTAACGCCCTTTAACGGCACGACGTCACAAACAGTGGCAAGTGCCACAAGATCCAGCAGCGAGAGAAGATCCGGCCCGGCTCCTTTGCCGCGCTCACGCAGGATTTTTGTCACCTGAACAAGTGTCAGAAACACCACACCAGCGGCGCAAAGATGCTCTTGCCGCGAAATATCGTCTTCCCGGTTCGGATTGACAATCGCCACCGCATCGTCCGGCAAATCGCCACCAACCTGATGGTGATCGAGAACCACAACGTCGGCACCCGCTTCTTTCGCGGCAGTGATGGACGGTGCGCTGTTGGTGCCGCAATCCACCGTCACAATCAGTGATGCGCCTTTGCCAACCAATTCGCGCATGGCATCAGGGTTCGGACCATAGCCTTCAAAAATACGATCTGGAATATAGATCGAATGCGCAATGCCATAATGTTTCAGAAACCGCGCCATCAATGCAGATGAACACGCGCCATCGACATCATAATCGCCAAAAATTGCGACGGTTTCGCGTCGCATAATGGCGTCGGCAATCCGGTTGGCGGCCTTATCCATATCGGTCAGCGTAGCAGGATCCGGCATCAAATTGCGCAAGCTCGGATCGATAAATTCTGGCGCACCTTCCACCGTAACTCCGCGGCCTGCAAGCACCCGTGATACCAGATCGGAGATGCCATGATGCTGCGCTATGGCAAGCGCTATGTTGGCCTCACGCGGACCAAGCCGGTCCATCCATTTCTGGCCAGTGACTGATTTGCGGATACCAAGAAAATAGCGTTCTGTTGTCATGCGTTCTTAAAGACACAAAAGGCGGCATTTTTGCAATGCCGCCTTTGTTCATTCCGCCTTGTGTGATCTTAAAACTTTGAAAGATCCTGATGCCTCGCCTTGATTTCACGAACCGTTTGAGAGCTTGAGCGCATAACGATTGTATGTGTCTGAATATAATCTCGCGCAAATCTAACGCCTGACAGCATATTGCCATCGGTGACGCCAGTTGCAGCAAACAACACGTCACCCTTTGCCATTTCTTCCATCGTATAGATTTTCTTCGGGTCGGAAATGCCCATCTTCGCCGCGCGCGCAATCTTTTCATCGGAGTTGAGCTGAAGACGCCCCTGCATCTGACCACCCATACAGCGCAAAGCGGCCGCAGCCAGCACACCTTCCGGCGCACCGCCAATACCGATGTAAATATCGATCCCGGTTTCATCGGGGTTTGTCGTATGCATCACACCAGCAACGTCACCGTCACCGATCAGACGAATAGAAGCGCCCGTTGCACGCACTTCTTCAATCAATCGAGCATGGCGCGGGCGATCCATGATACAGGCCGTGATTTCGTGCGGCTGCACACCCTTGGCCTTGGCAAGCGCCATGATGTTATCCGTCGGCGTCGCATCAAGATCGACAACGCCCTTTGAATAGCCCGGACCAACAGCAATCTTTTCCATGTAAACATCTGGCGCATAGAGCAGATTGCCCTTTTCAGCGATGGCAATAACTGCCAGCGAATTCGGCAGGTTCTTGGCGCAAATCGTTGTGCCTTCCAGCGGATCAAGCGCGATATCGACATCAGGCCCCTGTTTGGTGCCAACTTCCTCACCGATATAAAGCATGGGCGCTTCATCGCGTTCGCCTTCACCGATCACAACCGTACCAGCAATCGGCAGGCGGTTGAGTTCCTGACGCATGGCATCAACCGCTGCCTGATCGGCAGCCATTTCATCGCCACGTCCACGCAGGCGCGCTGCGGCTACGGCTGCGCGCTCAGCCACGCGGACCAGTTCCAGCGTCAGAATACGATCAAGTCCATGAGCCAATCCATGAGGTTGCTGTTCTGCATTCTTAGCCATGTGAACAAAGTCCCGAATTTGAATTACGTTGCTGCGTTCGTATAACGCCAGTGTCGCTGCCGATAGCGCCATTATGCCAATCTTTTGTCAAAGTCCCTCGCTCTCCGCAAGTGAAAGCGGCACCAGCAACGGAAAGAACGCTAAAAAGATTTAGCACTCAAGCTCTTAATCGATTTAGGGCTTGAGTCCTATCGGAGCGGGGCAAGGACCAGCAAGAGTATGCGCTTATCGACCTTGAGCGGCTTCAAAGAAAATCTCTGGACTATCCACCTCAATCAGCCTTTTTCTGTCAATTACCCAAAAACGATTGCCAACATTACGCACGAAACTGCGGTCATGCGAGACAATCAGGCTCGCTGTTTCATCACTTAACAATTCCGCTTCCAGTGCTTCCTGGCCATCAATATCCAGATGATTGGTTGGTTCATCCAGAATATAGAAATTCGGCTTGGTCAGGCGCAAAACCAACATGGCAAGACGCGCCTTCTGCCCTCCTGAAAGCCGCGACAACGGCTTGGCCTGTAATTCCAGCGTCATGCCAGCGCCGGCAAGCAAGGATCGGGCACGCTGATCGCCAATATCGAAACGCTTCATGATCGTTTCAAAAGGCGTTGAGTTATACTTAAGCTCGGATAAAGCCTGATCGCTATAACCCAGCACCAGCGACGGCGTCGCCTTGATGCCTGTAAGCGAGTGTTCCGGCTGAATGATTGCTTCGCGAACCAGTGTCGATAACCGCGTTTTGCCCGTGCCATTGGCACCCAGCAGCACGACTCTATCTCCGGGGTTGATCCAAAGCTGATCGGTTTTATAAAGAGAGCGGCCATCGGGCGTCGCAATCTCGGCCCGATCAATCATGATCAACGCCTTGGCATGGCTGCCCCTTCCGTCGAGCTTGATCGTGCCAGCAGAACGCTCGATATGCGCTGCTTTTGCGCTTTCCTCGATTTTCTCGGCTCGCGCGCGCAGTTGCTTGGTTTTCACCACCAGCAAATCGCTGCCCGAATTGATGCCAATATTATTGAGCTTCGCCGCCTGTCTTCGCAATTGCTGGACAATTTTCATGTCCTTTTCAAACTGACGCGCATCCGCAGCATCTATCTCATCAAGCGCCACACGCGCCTGACTATAGGGCAAAGCAAAAACAAACGACTTCTCCGCGCGCAGAAAAAGCGTGCGCTTCGTCACCTCATCAAGAAAAGCGCGATCATGGCTGCACACAATGACCGCCACCGAACGCGGAAGTGCAGCAAGCCAGTTTTCCAGCAAGTGCACTTTCTCAAGATCAAGATGGTTGGTCGGCTCGTCCAACAAAAGGACATCAGGCTCGGACACCCACGTGTGCGCCAGAAGCGCAAGTCGCTGCCAGCCACCGCTCAATTGCCGAATGGAGAGTTCACGCAGTTCTGCCGGAACATTGAGATCGTCGAGCACAATGTCGGCGCGCCAGCTTTCATAATCGCGTGCGTCTTCATCCAATCCTCCAAGCACAACGTCATAAAAGGACATGTCCATCAGGTCATCGGCAACATATTGGCTGACATAGCCGATTTTGAGTCCACGCGAGCGGGTAATGACACCGCTGGTCGGCTCCCCCTCTCCCACGATTAATCGTAAAAGACTGGTCTTTCCACGACCATTGGCGGCAACAATTCCCAACCGCTCGCCTTCACCAACGATGAAATCGAGGTTTGCAAAGAGTGTTTCATGAAGCGTAAGCGATAGATTCTGAATAGAAATAAGAGACATGGCAATGAGCCCAATTTTGCCAAGCACAAGTGAGCAGCGTCCAAAGCGCTTTATCGATGTACTTGCAAATGTCCGGCAACAGCATTTGAAGCTGCGCCTTCGGAAAAAGGCAGAAAAAGACTTTTGTTTCAGTCTTAATCGGCCCTGCACAATTTACTGTTGCAGGGCAAAATCAGGGCCGTACTGACGATGATGGTCGTGACGTGTCACATCCATATTACAGCCCTCCTTTTCCATGTTTGTCTCTCAGCCGGACAATTCCTACCGGGGTTTCTTAACAAAATCGTTGCCGCCCTTCAAGAGCGGCAACGTGACCGACGTTTCTCAGCCTGCGCGCTCGATACGGATCATCTGCGGCTTGTTGACAAGGTGATCATCCTTGAGAATGGCATCAAGCGCCTTTTTAACAGCGGCTTCCGTTGTCTCGTGGGTTACAAGAATGACCGTCTTGATGCCATCACTCACGTCACTGTCCATCAAAGGACGCTGAACGATGGATTCAAGCGAAATGTCATTTTCCGCCATGCGCTTGGCAATCGCGGCAAATGCACCAATGCGATCATAAACCGTCAAGCGAATGAAATAACCGCCGGCATGTTTGCGCATTTTTGCGCGCTTATAAGGCTGCAAGGCTTTTGCAGGCGTGCCGAAAACCGGGCCATGCTGGAATCCGGGACGGCTCTTGGCAATATCCGCGAGATCACCGATCACAGCCGAAGCCGTGGCGTTGCCGCCCGCACCCGGACCGGAAAGCAACAGTTCACCCAGAAGGTCGGTTTCGATTGCCACGGCATTGGTCACGCCATGCACCTGCGCAATAACCGATGAGGTGGGAACCATGGTCGGATGCACCCGCTGCTCAACGCCGGTGTCGGTTTTCTGCGCAACGCCAAGCAACTTGATTCGATAGCCAAGCTCGTCGGCAGCACGAATGTCGGCCAGCGATATGTTGCTGATGCCTTCAAGATAAATATCGTCAGCGGCAATGCGCGTGCCAAATGCAAGGCTTGTGAGCAGCGCAAGCTTGTGCGCGGTATCATTGCCCTCGATGTCGAAGGTGGGGTCAGCTTCCGCATAGCCAAGACGCTGGGCATCAGCGAGGCAATCTTCAAACGAGATTCCCTCTTCCCACATCCGGGTGAGGATGTAGTTACAAGTACCGTTCATGATACCATAAACGCGCGAAACCGTATTGCCGGTCAGTGATTCACGCATCGCCTTGATGACAGGGATACCGCCAGCAACAGCCGCTTCAAAATTAAGAAGCACGCCCTTCTCTTCGGCAATCTCGGCAAGCGCCACGCCATGCTTTGCAAGAAGCGCTTTGTTGGCGGTCACAACGTGATGACCAGCACGCAATGCAGCTTCAACAGATGCCTTAGCCGGGCCTTCATCGCCACCGATCAACTCGACGAAAACATCAATGCCAGCGCTTTTGGAAAGTTCGACCGGATCGTCAAACCATTCAATGCCACCAAGATCGACGCCACGATCCCGTGTGCGGTCGCGTGCACTGACAGCGGTAACGATAACCTGTTTGCCGCATTGACGAGTGAGCATTTCGGCCTTGTCACGCAGAATACGCAACACCGAAGCACCAACGGTGCCCAATCCGGCAACGCCGATCCGCAATGCATCACTCATTATCTCGACCTTCTGAATTGTTGATTTTGTATGGGAGGGAAACAAGGGCCGACCAGAAGACGCCCCTTGTTATGTTCGGTTAAAATCGCTTAGCGGCGACCTTCAAGCGGAATAACATTATGTAGATTCTCATCCTTTGTGGACAGGAAGCGCTTGATGTTACGCGCAGCCTGACGGATGCGATGATCGTTCTCGACAAGAGCAATACGAACATATTCATCACCATGTTCGCCAAAGCCTACGCCCGGTGCCACGGCAACATCGGCCATCTCAACCAACAGCTTGGAGAATTCGAGCGAGCCCAGCGCACGAAAGCGCTCTGGAATCGGAACCCATGCAAACATGGTTGCAGCCGGCGGCGGCACATCCCAGCCAGCACGGCCAAAGCTTTCAACCAGCACGTCACGACGCTGCTTATACACATTGCGGACATATGCAATGTCAGAGCCATCACCATTCAGCGCTGCGGTTGCCGCAACCTGAATAGGTGTGAACGCGCCATAATCCAGATAGGATTTTACGCGGGTCAAGGCTGCAATCAGACGCTCGTTACCCACTGCGAAGCCCATGCGCCAGCCCGGCATCGAGAATGTCTTCGACATCGAGGTAAATTCGACAGCCACATCCATTGCGCCCGGCACTTCAAGAACCGATGGCGGCGGGTTGTTTTCGTCGAAATAGATTTCCGAATAAGCGAGATCGGACAAAATAATGAGATCATTCTTGCGGGCAAAATCGACCACATCCTTATAGAAATCCAACGTCGCAGTATAAGCCGTCGGATTCGAAGGAAAGTTGAGGATCAGCGCCAGCGGCTTTGGAATGGAGTGCTTTACCGCGCGATCCAGCGCACGAATAAACTCTTCATCCGGCTTAGCAGGAATCGAACGGATCACACCACCCGACATGATAAAGCCAAACGAGTGAATCGGATAGGTTGGGTCCGGGCAAAGCACCACATCGCCAGGCGCTGTGATTGCCTGTGCCATGTTGGCGAAGCCTTCCTTGGAACCAAGCGTCGCAACAACCTGTGTATCCGGGTTAAGCTTTACACCAAAACGACGCGCATAATATTGCGCCTGCGCACGGCGAAGACCCGGAATACCCTTCGATGAAGAGTACCGATGCGAGCGCGGATCCTGAACAGCCTCACAAAGCTTATCGACAATGTTCTTAGGCGTCGGCAGATCGGGATTACCCATTCCAAGATCGATAATATCGGCACCGGCCGCTCGCGCCGATGCCTTCAGGCGGTTAACCTGTTCAAAGACATAAGGTGGCAAGCGACGGACTTTATGAAATTCTTCCGACATGATCCTGTTCCAGAAAGGGGTTGAATGAAACGGCGCGTATGCACCGGGTTAGGAGCTATACACCTGTTATCGAATCGGGTCGAGACTTGTTACGCCTCAGCGACGAAGCTTTTATATGTCAATAAAAGCCAATTATTCCCCGGATTCGATCTGCTTGAGGGTCGCGTCTGTTTCTTCCTGCGCCTGCTTACGCAACGCGGCAGCCTGCGCTGGTGTCAGTGTCGCAGAGGAAGAACGCGAAACCGCAAGGCGCGTCCGGTCAGAATCAAGCCCTGACGTGATCTGCGCTTTTTCTTCGGGCGTAATCTGCGTGGTTGCAGCTTTCGGCATACGACCAAAGGTCGGATAGGTATCGGTGCGCTTGGCACCTTCCTGCGGCGTGCCTCGAAATTCCGCCCCACCGGCACAGCCCGCAAGAAACGCCACGACTGTTGCTGCCAGCATGAAATTGGCAATCTTCCGCGTGTTCTTGGTCATATGTCCGGTCCCAATTCTGATATTCTGCCTGCATCTGGCAATATGCCTGATGCGACACAGATAATATAATGCGAAATGGATAGCACCATCTCAATACGTCATGTCAACATGTGAGTTGAAAATGATAAGACTGGAAGCACTCGAGCGACAACCTCAGTAGCAAGTATAAACAAAAATTACGAATAGTAATATTGCGTTATTTCAATGCAATTTGAAGGTCATTTGCTCCATTCTAAAACATTGAGTGCTTTTCAGTAGTTGCCTTTGGCAGTTAAAAATCCTAAAAATTGGTTACAGTTTATCACTCGTTGATTTGTATCTTAGCGCTTTAAAGCGATGACAAAACTGATCTTTTCGCGATAAGGCGCTGAAAATATTCAAGCATTTCCAGAATGGGTTCGACAGGGCCTTGCATAGGAAGTGCTTAAAACAAAGTGATAGAGCGGTTTGAAAATCCGTCTTGATGGAAACCGCTTTCGTTATCTACCCCGGTCTTGGTGACTGGTTTCTGTGAGTAAATCTGCTTTCTATTGATTAGCGAAACTCACATGGAAGAGCTGGAGCAGACATTGAAACTTGCAGAGCCATCGCAAAAAACGACAAGAAAACTGCTTTGCGGCAGTGTAGCCCTGATTGCGCTTGTTCTGACATCCTGCACGTCTACGGGTAACGGCAATTCACCATTACAAATGACAAACAGCGCCGATGGTTCCATTATTGCGGATACGCTTCAGAGTGCCGCCGATCAGACAATCGCTGCCGAAGCAGCCCAAACAGGCGCAGCAACTCAAAAACAAAAGCCGACTGCTGTTGCCGAAGCAAAACCGGTTGAAAACAGCGCAAAGGCTGTAGCTTCAGCAACCCCGACAACCGGGACAGCTTCACAGGCACCGGACAGCTCTGTTCAGGTTGCGGCTCTTGCGACAGAAAGCAAACCCTCTTCTCTGTTCAGCATATTCGGCAAAAAGCCAACCGAATCCCCCGCTGAAACCGCCGCCGCAACAGAAGCGAAAAAGCCTGATCAGAAAGCTGAAGTGCAAACTGCAGCCACGCCCGAAGCCAAGCCGGAGGCAAAAGCTGAGGCGGCAGAAGCAAAACAGCCAGAGACACCCAAACCCGCAGAGCCGGAAAAACCAGTTCAGGTGGCGTCGCTCTTTGGCTCAGCAAAGAACGCCAATGCCTATGTCGCGCCCCAAAGCCCGGCGACGGCCGGCCAAGGCAGCATCGCGCGCCTGTTCAACGACGAGGACGCGGGCAACTCAAAAAATAAGAAACTTGCCGTTGTAAGACCTAACACAAAATCAACGCGGGACTATAATTATTCGCTTCCTGGCGTGCGCCCCAATGGCGGCTTTGAAATCAAGCATCGCAAAAGCATCTATGATGATAGCGACATTGATGCCAATGAATATGATGATTATGCATCCGTGCAACTTGCCTCGGCACCCGGATTGGCGCGCCTTGCGCCCAACGGCTTGAAAGTCCAGCGTGAAACGGTCGATGTGGCCTGCCTCAAGCCGCAGCTTGTGACAATGCTCAAGACGATGGAACGTCACTTCCGTCGCCCCGTCATGATCACATCCGGCTATCGCAGCCCGTCCTATAATCGCAAGGTCAATGGTGCACGCAAATCACTGCACATGATCTGCGCTGCTGCCGACATTCAGATTTCCGGTGTTTCAAAACACGAGATTGCACGCTTTGCACGCAACATGCCAGGACGCGGCGGCGTCGGCACCTATTGCCATACCACCGCAGTTCACGTGGACGTCGGCCCTGAACGTGACTGGAACTGGAGCTGCAAGAAATAATCCAAATGTTTAAAGCCGGGATCAGTTCCCGGCTTTTTCTTTAATTTTCATAGTGATAGCTACGTCATCAGCCATATGGCAGACGACAAAACCGGCCCCCGGCGAGTTTTTTTTAGAAAAGTTATATTAAGGGCTTGCGAGTCAGGTTCTTCCTGAATATAAGCCCACTCACACCAGCTACAGGCGCCCATCGTCTAGCGGTTAGGACAGCGCCCTTTCACGGCGCAGACAGGGGTTCGATTCCCCTTGGGCGTACCACTTGCTGGTTTTTCTTTCCAAAATCATGATTGCCAACAAACCTCAAGCGACGATTTCGTCTGATGCGGTGTATCTCCGCTCTTCTTGGCATGCCCCCTCTATCCCTTTGTTTTCGCATGTTTCCTTTGACAAGCGCAGCCACTGAATTTTTCTTGAATATTTTCTCAAAAAGGACTTGCGTGGCAGAATTTTCCTGCCTATAAGCCGACCCACACCAGCAACAGGCGCCCATCGTCTAGCGGTTAGGACAGCGCCCTTTCACGGCGCAGACAGGGGTTCGATTCCCCTTGGGCGTACCACTTGCTGGTTTTTTATTACCCTAAAAATTGATATGAATATAAGTGGCACAGCCTCTGGCACGATGTTACGCGTGGTCCGTTCAAACAGAAAACCGGACAAACATCATGGCCAAAACAACAGCAATCGTGTCCACCACGCATGCAAGCCGCTATTTGCAGCAACTATGCAAACATTGGGCGCATAAGTTCACAGTCGAATTTACGCCGGAAAGCGGTCGAATCGATCTGGATGAGAATCGCGTTGTCATGCTCAATGCCAGCGAACAGAATCTCACTGCGACCATAGAGGCTCCGGAAGCAATTCTCGAACAGATGGAAAACGTCGTTTCGAGCCATATTGTGCGCTTTGCGTTCCGCGAGGAGCTGATCTTCAATTGGATGCGGGAATAACTTGCAACGGCGCCCCCATAAACCTAAATCGGTGCATGCTTTTTCCAACGCCCCTTGTGACGGGTCGCCTTGAGCGACGCTATAAAAGATTTCTGGCCGATGTTACGCTTGATGATGGGCGTTTCATCACCGCTTCTGTTCCCAATACCGGTTCGATGCTTGGCCTGACCGCGCCCGGCTCCCGCGTTTGGCTCAGTGTCTCAGACGCTCCGCATCGCAAATATCCGCATACACTCCAGATCGTTGCAGCCGACAATACCCTTGTTGGCGTCAATACTGGCCTGCCAAATAAAATTGCCGAGGAAGCCATCCTGGCAGGTATGATTCCCGATTTGAAAAATTACGGGCTTCTCAAGCGCGAACAGAAATATGGCCGCAACTCACGCATCGATATTCTTCTTGATGCAGGGGACCGCCCCCGCGCCTATGTGGAAGTAAAAAATGTGCACTTCATTCGCACCCCTTCCCTGGCCGAATTTCCCGATACCGTCACCGCGCGCGGTGCAAAACATCTTGATGAACTCATTGATGTTGTATCCGCTGGTCATCGAGGCGTGATGGTGTTTATTATCCAGCGGAGCGATTGCAACAGATTCAGCATCTCCGGCGATCTTGATCCGGCTTATGCACGCGCATTTGAACGCGCACGCGCGGCAGGGGTTGAGGCATGGGCGATTCGATGCCAAATATCAGATAAAGGCATCCATGCTGAGACTTTGGTGCCAATAGTATATGAGAAAGACGAGTTGAGATGGTGACTTATATTGAGGCGACGAGCGCACCGATGAAATACACGGGGCAAATCAGGCTTTACGGCCCCGAAGCCTTTGAAGGTATGCGCAAGGTCTGCAACCTGACCGCCCGTTGCCTCGACGCGCTCAACGACATCGTCAAGCCAGGTGTGACAACCAATCAGATAGATCGTTTTGTGTTTGAGTTCGGCATGGACCATGGCGCTTTTCCGGCGACACTGAATTATCGCGGTTATACAAAATCGACCTGCACATCCATCAATCATGTGGTTTGCCACGGCATCCCTGATGACAAGCCACTGCGGGAAGGTGAAATTGTCAATATCGACGTTACCTATCTGCTTGATGGCTGGCACGGCGACTCAAGCCGCATGTATGCGGTGGGTGAAATCAAGCGCGCCGCTGAACGCCTTCTGGAAGTAACCTATGAAAGCCTCTTGCGCGGTATTGCTGCGGTCAAGCCCGGTGCGAAGACCGGCGCGATTGGTGCCGCAATCCAAACATATGCAGAAGGTGAACGCTGCTCAGTCGTTCGGGATTTCTGCGGCCACGGCGTCGGTCAGCTTTTTCATGATGCGCCCAATATTCTGCATTATGGCACCCCTAATGAAGGCGTCGAGATCAAGGAAGGCATGATCTTTACGATTGAGCCGATGATCAATCTCGGCAAGCAGGGTGTCAAAGTTCTGGCAGATGGCTGGACTGCGGTTACACGCGACCGTTCGCTGACCGCACAATATGAACATACTGTCGGCGTCACCAACGATGGTTGTGAAATTTTCACACTGTCGCCGAAGAATATATTCGGGCCGCCATCCATGCGGTAAAAAGAGAATGAATTCTGTTTCTGCGGGGGTTCAAACAGAATGGCACCCAAAAATAAGAAACCGGGAAGTTTTGACCTTCCCGGCTTTAATGAAGGTATTCATTTAACGGCTCAAGTTGAAAAGCCGCATCATATGGGGCATCGCGAGCGGCTGCGGCAACGCTTTAAAGCAGCGCCCGATGCACTAGCCGATTACGAACTGCTTGAATTGCTGCTTTTCCGTGTTATCCCGCGCGCAGACACAAAGCCACTCGCGAAGTCTTTGCTCATCCGTTTTGGCTCTCTTGCAGAGGTTCTGGGCGCACCGGAAAAGCTTCTCGCAGAAACGCCGGGAATCGGCCCTTCAATCGCCCTTGAGCTTAAAATCGTTGAAGCTATGGCCAAACGCTCAGCCCGTAGCACCGTGATGGAGCGTGAAGTGCTTGGCTCGTGGAGCCAGGTTATTCAATATTGCACAACGGCCATGGCCTATGAAACGCGTGAGCAATTCCGGGTATTATTTCTCGACAAAAAGAACCGCCTCATTGCCGATGAAGTTCAACAGCAGGGCACCATCGATCACACACCCGTCTATCCGCGCGAGGTCGTAAGGCGCGCACTTGAGTTGTCTGCGTCAGCAATTATCGTTGTTCACAATCATCCGTCCGGCGATCCCACGCCATCGCGTGCCGACATCGAAATGACCAGGATTCTGATTGACGCCGCAAAACCAATCGGCATTGCGCTGCACGACCACATAATCATCGGCAAGCACGGTCATATCAGCATGCGTGGTCTGAAGCTGATCTAAAGCGAACCCGAAAAATGGGAACCAGCTTTCGGAACAGGTTAGGCTTGAAAACAAAAAGAAATGCTTTGGGTATGGTTACCTTTCATTAAGCATGTGAACGAAAACGCATGCTTACATCGACCGACCCGTTCGAATTTTCTTAAATTTAGACACAATCACAGGCGACGAGAGAGGCAGTCCGGGATCCGGGTTTCCGCCCCGCCCCGAAAAGAGTTCAAGCATATTTCCCGGCAGCGTTTTGACGGGAAAACTGGAGTAAAAAATGTTGAAGCGTTTCTATACCGCCGCTGCTTTCGGTGTCGCACTTGTTGCTTTTTCTGGGCCGTCATTTGCGGCCGACATAATGGACAACACCGATTATACCTATAACGAGCCCGCAGCATCGGGATCACACGACTGGTCAGGCAACTATATCGGCGCACAGATCGGTGCCTCCTCGTCGCGGGTTCCGGGTCCATTCACCAACCGCACAGGTTTGCTCGGTGGTGCCGTGATTGGTAAAAACATGCAGAGCGGCAATCTTGTTTTCGGCGGCGAGCTGGAAGGCAATTTTGCGGAAGCCGAACATCGTATCGGCAACGGTGGCAGCCTTCAGCAGTCGTGGAACGGCAACGCCAAAGGCAAGGTCGGCTATGCAATTGACAAGACGCTTATTTATGGCACCGCCGGCTACGGCGTCACGAAGTTCAAGGCAAAAGACGCAACCACCTCGGCACCGGGCTGGCAGGGCGGCGCATTGATCGGCGCAGGTGTTGAGCAGGCTATCTCCGGCCCTATCTCGGTCAAGGCTGAATATGACTTCCAGCGTTTTAACGACGTGAAGTCAAAGGTAAACGGCGTTACGCAATATAACAATCTTAAGAACCATTCGATCAAGGCCGGTGTAAACTACCGCTTCTAAAGCATGTCGCGGAAAAGTGGGAACTGCCTTCGCGTGGAAATCAGTCCGCCGGGCTGATTTCTATTCCCACTGCGAACCATAATACAATTGTCCACACAGCCAGAGCATTTCCTGTTTTGATTGAACCTTCGGAAATGCTCTGGCCGTTTTTTTTTACGCATTATCCCACGCAAAACCGCTTCACACTTTTGCTGGAAATGCACTAGTCTTCGGGGCCGCGGCGGGCATTATCGCCATCATAGCCGCGCCGCCAGTAAGCAACGATCAACTGCTTATCTTTCGGAATATGACGCTCTTTGCGCATGTAGGTTCGGATTGCGCGAAAAGCGTTAAATTCGCAGCCTGCCCAAACATAGATATTTTCTTCACCTTCAGGCAATTCAACCGCACGAACAGCGTCCTGCAAAAGCGTTGTCGTTCCGGCTTCCTGGCCGTTGCGATGCAGCCATTGCAGATCAACATCAGCCTTTGACGGAATGCTCTGCTCTTCCGCAGCACTATCAATCTCAACACGGACAACGGCCTTAACGCCTTCTGGAAGGCGTTCCAGAATGCGCCCGATTGCTGGCAGCGCTGTTTCGTCACCGGCCAGCAAGTACCACTGTGCATCGTGAGCTGCATCACCGCCACCGGGACCGGTCATGCCGACAATATCACCCGGCTTGACGCTCATTGCCCAACCGGACCCCGGCGCATCACAATCATCGCCATGGACAACCATATCGATATCAACCCAACCGGCATCCACATCGATCCGGCGAATTGTATAAACACGCGCCACGATCTGCGCTTCACCTTCCGGCCAGACCGGACGGCCGTCCTCCCCCATGAGTGGCCATTGCGGCTGAGCCAATGCTTTTTGCGGGAAAAGTAGACGGATATGAAGGCCATGTTGCGAAAAACGTTTCAGATTTTCACCCTGCAAACGCACACGGCGCATATGCGGCGTTACATTGGAAACCGAAACAACCTTCATTTCGCGGAAATAAGGCAGCAACTCTCCGGCAGCGCCATCACCCACCCAGCGGATATTCGGCGGAGTATCGTTCTTATCAAGAAACTCCAAAATATGCGAAGCAATCGACAGCTTCATATAGGCAAGGCCGGTATCATCACCACTGCGCACATCAACATCAACCGCTTCGTCATTCCAGCGCACATTTGCCTGTCCAAATGTCAAAACGAGCTTAGCGCTGCTTTCGTTACGCTCCACATCACCATGCTCGTCAAAATGATCCAGCAACTGCTTGACGATACGATCGGGGTTGTCGAGTGCGATACGAGCGTTGGCGTTCAGGCTCAATTCGGACATGCCTGTCTCCTCATCAGAAATAACGACCAAGCAGTAACCGAATATAACATGACGATTCAAGTCATCATTTATCTTTGATACCGCAATAAATTGTGACGGGCAGTGCCTGACGCCATGCATCAAAAGAACCAAGTGCGCCCGCTTGGGCGACTTGCAACCGCGTCAACTCACCACCATGCTGTTGACGCCAATTGAAAAGCTGCATTTCACTTTGTAATGTGACTGCATTGGCAACAAGACGCCCACCGGGTTTTAACGCTGCCCAGCAGGTTTCAATCACACCTTTGTCTGTCACGCCTCCACCGATGAAAATTGCATCTGGCGGTTCAAGACCCCGCAGCGCTTCGGGCGCATTGCCTTTCACCAGCTGCAAACCAGGTACGCCAAGCGTGCGTGCATTGCGCTCAATGATACCCTGTCGTGTTTCGTCAGCCTCAACAGCAATCGCCCGGCATGATGCATACACGCGCATCCATTCAATACCAATCGAACCACAACCCGCACCCACATCCCATAACAGCTCATGCGGCAGCGGCTGCAACCGCGACAGAGTCACGGCGCGGATATCGCGTTTTGTCAGCTGGCCGTCATTCTCAAATGCCTGATCCGGCAAACCGCTGACGGGTGAAAAAACGACGGCACCGCGTGAAGCGATACATTCAATTGCCAGCACATTGAGATCGGCGCAGGTTTCATGTGACCAATCATCAGCATTACAGCTGATAGATTTTTCCTTCGGTCCGCCGAGATGCTCAAGCACCGTCAAGTGGCTTTGGCCAAAACCTTTTTCTTTGAGCAGCGATGCGGCTTTTGCAGGCGTCGTGCCATCATTGCTCAGCACGAGAATTTTCTCGCCGGGCAGGATGTGCGCTGCCAACAGTTCAAACGGGCGCCCGTGAACACTAACCACGCGCACCTCTTGCAACGGCCATGCCATACGGCTTGCGGCAAGCGACAAAGACGAAGGAAAAGGAATGATCTGCATATCCTGTTTCGAGAAATGACGGCTCAGCGATGCGCCCATGCCATAAAACATAGGATCACCGCTCGCCAACACCACAACCTGCCGCCCGCGCTGTGCCTTGATCATCGGAAATGCATTTTCAAAAGGCGACGGCCATGCAATCTGCTCGGCGTTAATACCCTCATTGAGAAACGCCAGATGCCGCTTGCCGCCAAAAATCACATCAGCATTGATAAGCGCGTTGCAGGCATTCTGTCCAAGACCCGCAAGCCCATCTTCACCAATACCAATAATTGTCAGCCAGCGCCTCATAAGCCTTGCTCCTTTTCCTTGTTCGTATGGCGACGCTGTAGCAAGTGCAAGCACGAAGGCGTATAAGACCAATATGTTGAGCCAGCAAAACAGCCAGACTATTGCTACCAGACCCGACCGGCGCAATGCCTGTCCGGGGCTTTCGCGCATGGTGATGAGCAAGGACGGCGCGATTGCCCGCATCAAGCTGAAACTCGGACGGCTCAGTGTGGCACAGGCTCAAGCCATCGCAGACATCGCCGAACGCTTTGAAACGGGTGCAATTGAATTGTCGATTCGCTCCAATATCCAGCTTCGTGGCATTCATCCCGATGTCTGGCCCGATGTGATTACCGCACTTCATGAGGCGGGGCTGGGTGCCAAAAATGCGGCAGCCGATGATGTTCGCAATGTTATGGTCAGCCCGACTACTGGCATTGATCGCGGCCAGATCTGCGATGTGACCGGCCTTGCTACAAGTCTGCTCTCCGTCTTGCAGGAAAACAAAACCTATCATGCGCTATCGCCCAAATTCTCGCTCCAGATCGATGGCGGCGAAGATTGCGCTATGGTTTCGCATCCCGGCGACATCTGGCTGTCAGCAATTGATTGCGGCAAAGCCTATGTGTTTGGACTGGCGTCCTCGCCAGACAAACAGGCGCATGGGGCAGTTTCAAGCCAAAATGCCCTGCCCTTCATCGAAGCGCTGTTACAACATTTCCTTGCGGCTCGCCAAAAAGGCATCGCACGGATGAAACATCTCTTCGAGATAATGCCGGTTGAAGAATTTCTTCGAACACTTCCATTTGAATTTGATGCACCGCCAAATTGGCAGCGCAAAGCCCCCACCGCGCACGCGCATCTTGGTTTGCATCAACAGATCGGCGGCAAGTTTTATATTGGTGCGATGCCACTGCTTGGTCGCCTGACACCGCAGCAACTACGAGGATTGGCTCGGCTTACAAAACACGCGCTGCACCTCACGCCTTGGCAAGGCATTCTGATACCGCATATTGCGGAAGCGGAAGGGCAGAGCATCCTAGGCAAACTTCACGCGCTGGGCCTCGCGACCGAGCCTACCTCGCCAGCGGCCCGCCTTCGCGCTTGTTCCGGCTCCAAAGGCTGCGCTTCTGCGCTCGCAGATACACAGGCAGACGGTGAAGCGCTTGCACGCCAATTAAAAAGCGATACCGCGCAGATTCACATCACCGGCTGTGCCAAATCCTGTGCCGCGCTTTCACCCTTGCCTCACACACTTCTTGCGCTCTCCCCAACTCATTACGACCTATTTTTGCAAGACAAGGCTGGACCAGCACGCTTCGGGCGGCTATTGGCGTCAAACATCACCATTGATGAAGCAGCAAAGCTGCTGAACAAATAAAAAAAGCGGGCGCCATGACAGATTATATCCGCGACGGGCAAGCCATTTATGACCGCTCCTTCGCCATCATCCGCGCTGAAGCCGATTTGAGCCGCATAACTGCGGATCTCGAAAAGCTTGCCGTGCGCGTGGCACACGCATCTGGCATGGTCGATATCGTTGAAGACATCGTCTTCTCAGAAGGTGCAGGACAGGCCGGACGCGAAGCTCTAGCGAAAGGTGCGCCGATCCTCTGCGATGCGCGCATGGTTGCAGAAGGGATCACCCGTTCACGTCTGCCAGCCAATAATGAAGTGATCTGCACGCTGAACGATCCATCCGTTCCGGAACTCGCAAAGAAGATCGGCAACACACGCTCCGCCGCAGCCCTTGATCTCTGGCTCCCGCACCTTGAGGGCAGCGTTGTTGCTATCGGCAACGCGCCAACCGCCCTCTTCCGCCTGTTTGAAATGCTGGACAGTGGTGCGCCCAAGCCCGCTCTTATCATCGGCATGCCGGTTGGCTTTGTCGGTGCAGCTGAATCCAAAGACGAACTGGCTGAAAACAGCCGTGGTGTCCCTTTCGTGATCGTACGCGGACGGCGCGGCGGCAGCGCCATGACCGCAGCCGCCGTTAATGCACTTGCTTCGGAGCACGAATAATGGCCCCAAAAGGCAAGCTCTATGGTCTGGGCGTCGGCCCCGGCGATCCTGAACTCATCACGCTCAAAGCGCTGCGACTGCTCAAATCCGCTCCTGTCGTCGCCTATCACGCAGCCAAGGGCAAAAAGGGCAATGCACTGACGATTGTCGAAACCTATCTGTCATCCGAGCAGACTTTGGTTCCGCTCATCTATCCGGTGACGACCGAAAAACTGCCGGCGCACATGGATTATGAGCAGATCGTGAGCGATTTCTATGTCGAGATCACAACGACGATTGCAAGCCATCTTGATGCAGGCCGTGACGTGGCCGTGATCGCGGAAGGCGATCCGTTCTTCTATGGATCGTTCATGTATATCCATGACCGACTGGCCGAAAAATACGAAACGGAAGTCGTGCCTGGCGTTTGCTCTGTTTTGGGCGCTGCTGCCGTGCTCGGCGCGCCTTTGGTCTATCGCAACCAGACCTTGTCGATCCTTTCGGGCGTTATGAGTGCGGAAGAGCTGAAAAACCGCCTCGCAGCTACAGAGGCCGCAGCCATCATGAAACTCGGCAAAAATCTCGACAAGGTACGCGCTGTACTGACCGAACTTGGGTTGATGGATCGTGCGCTTTATATCGAGCGCGCAACCATGCAGAACCAGCGGATTGCCCCCTTAACCGAGGTCAGCGGCAGCGATTGCCCATATTTTTCGATCATTCTCGTTCCGGGCAGCAAATGGAACGGTGCATGAAGCCTGCAATTTTGATCTTGAGCGAAGCAGCAATCGCCACAGCACGCAACGTGCAGTCAGCACTTGAAAATGCGGAAGTCCTGGGACTTGAAAACCGCGTTACGAGCGCAGACAAGCATTTCACGCATTTTGGCGATACAGTCCGCGCACTTTATGAAGCAGGCCGCCCCGTTATCGCTTTGTGCGCTTCCGGCATCATCATTCGCGCGCTTGCATCCCTTCTGCAAAACAAGCGCATAGAGCCTCCGGTTCTGGCCGTTGCAGAAGATGGCAGCGCGGTCGTGCCATTGCTTGGCGGGCTGTCAGGCGTCAACGATCTGGCACGCACTATCGCTGATGCGCTGAAGGTCGCCCCCGCCATAACAACGACGGGCGAGTTGCGCTTCGGCATCAACCTGCTTCATCCTCCGGCAGAACTAACACTCGCCAATCCTGACAATGCCAAGACGTTCATGTCCGACCTGCTGGCAGGTCAAAAGCTACAAATCAATGTCAAATCCCGCTGGCTTGCGGCATCAAAGCTGCCGCTTGCTGGCGATGGGCAACTGATAATCAGCATCACGCCTGAAATCCGCACGCCACAGGCCAATGAGCTGATCTATCATCCACGAACGGTTGCGATCGCTATCGAAAAGCCGACCGAAGACCTGACGAGCCTCATCAAGCAAGCCTTCGACAATTCTGACTTGTCTATAGACTCACTGGCTTTGCTTCTCGCTCACGAGAAAGATTGCGCATCGTTACATATTCATCAGGCAGCAAAAACACTGAAAGCGCCATTGCGCTTTGTTGCAAGCGATGCCGATCTCGTGACGGCCTCTATCGAAAACCCTGTTCACCACACAGTGACTGAAACCCTGACGCTGGCCGTTGCATCTACTCCTGCCGATGTTCTGTTTATCGGGCGTAAGCGCGGCAAGCTTACTGTTATTGGTCTTGGACCCGGCTCCCGTGATCTGATGACACCAGCGGTCCAGCGTGATCTGGAACAAGCCGAAGACGTGCTCGGTTATGAAACCTATGTCCGCATGGCGGGCCCTTTCCGCGACGATCAACTCATCCATATGACCGACAATCGCGAAGAAATGCAGCGTGCACGCCATGCATTTGAGCTCGCAGTTTCTGGTCGCAATGTGGTTATGGTATCTTCCGGCGATCCGGGCGTATTTGCCATGGCAGCAGCGGTTGTCGAGGCATTGCATGAATCAAACGATTCAGCATGGCATGGTGTTGAATTGGTCATTCAGCCGGGTATTTCCGCAGCAATGGCCGCAGCGTCCCGCATTGGTGCACCGCTCGGACACGATTTCTGCATCATTTCGCTTTCGGACAATCTCAAGCCTTGGGATGTGATTGAGAAGCGTCTGGAGCTAGCAGCGCAAGCCGATCTTGCCATGGCGTTCTACAATCCGATTTCCAAAGCTCGCCCGCATCAGCTGGGCCGCGCACTGGAGATTCTGCGCCAATATCGCGATGCAGAAACGCCGGTCGTGCTTGGTCGTGATATCGGCAGACCCGCAGAAACAACCCGTGTGGTCACTTTGGGAGAACTCACACCCGATGATGTTGACATGCGCACAGTGTTGATTATCGGTTCATCGCACACGGTGCGTTTTCCCCGCGCGGAAGGCGGAGAGTGGGTTTACACGCCACGCTGGTACGGCGAAAAACCGGACAAATGAAAAACAAAAAGGCAGGGAAATCCCCGCCTTTTTCGCAACTTACAATGATTTATTGAATCAATTCTTCTTCGATTTTTTCGGTGCTGGCGCAACCGATGCGGCCTTAGCAGCAGCAGCTTCCGCAGCCACCTGATCAGCGCTCTTTGGCGACGTATCAACAACAGAGCGAACGGAACCATTCGCAGAGACCTGGCAAACCGCCGTGCGCAGATCAACCTTAAGGTCAACGATTGTACCACCACCAGCAGCCGGACGTGAGTTAACAGCGCTGATAACGCGCTCAGGCAGGAAATACTTGTTCGCCGCAGCGGTAATGCAAGGCTGTGCCAGCGAAGAATCAACTGTCGATGTCGGAATAAAACGCGGCAGGGAAATGCTGGAAGCTGTTACCGGCGCTTCAGACTTGCCGGGAACCGTTGCGTTCTGCGTCGTTGTTGTACAAGCGGCAGCCAATGGAGCCAGCATCGCAATAAAAAACAAACGGGCTCCGTTGCGGGTGCATCCGTACATGATCAACCTCTTATGGTCTGCTGATTGGTTAAAAATTTAATTTTGATAACTATTCGCTTTTAGCCAATTGTCGAGTGGCAGGAAGGCCACAATGCCGGTTTTTCGTTGAGCATCCCCAACGACCTCATCATTGTTTCGTGAATATCCAGTTCAGCATCTCGCGCCAGTCGCTCATGCGGATGGGCGTGCCATGATTGCCGCTCTCAAAGCGACGGAACTGTACCGGATAACCCGGTGAGCGTTTGCCGATATCCCGGTAAAATGCTTCCTGCTTATCGATGGCGAAAACCGGATCGCGACTGCCATGGCCGAAAAACACCGGCACCCGCTTTTTGAAAGCTGGCGACTTGAAAAAGCCATCGTCCCACAGCGATCCCAACAGGATAAGGCCTGAGAGCTGATTACCGGCTTTTTCGTTAGACGCTATGCGCCAGCAAAGCGCCCCGCCCTGCGATCCGCAAGCCAAAACAAGTGGCGCAGATGGCGAAGTCGCTTTCGCGGCTTCGATAAGCCCAGCAATCTGTGCCTCCCCCATTGCCCCAAAGTCCTTGAAGTCTGGCGTCAGATAAAGCCCACCATTCAGAGCTGCCAGATTTTTAATGCGGTTGAAATTGCCGCCAAAGGTAAAATCATTCACGCCCTGCAAACGATTTCCGCCACGCCCGTGCAGGTAGATGACGATAAAGGATGCGCCTTCGCGCTTGCCCACAGCCATGGCCTTAACCGGACCTATGGCCGTTTGAAATGTGACGTCCTTTTGATAGGCACGCGCCTTTAGCGAAACATAGGCATCTTTCACGCGTTTTTCAGGCACGGCATCACGACCGTTGATGTCGCGCATTTCATTGTAATCAATGACTTTGTAATTGCCATTATCCGCACTGCTAAGCACAGAAGGGTAGGCAAAATAATTATCTTTAAACGGCGGAAGCGGCCCTTGCGCGAAGGCAGACGTGTTGAAGGCCAGCAGAAGCCCTGCACATAATCCAACGCGTTTGCGCATTATACCTCCCAAAGAACCGTTCAAAGTTCCAGCCTGTGATAACGGCGATTGAGATAGATCAGCGCTTCTTCATCACCATTGGAGCGCAATCCCACCACTTCGCCGAACAGCACATGGTGGGTCGAATGATCCTGCACGCTCAAAACCCGGCAATCGAAAATCGCCAATGCGCCTTTCAGCGTCGGCGCGCCTGTTGCAATGACGTCCCACTCGGCAAGCTGAAAGCGTTCATCCTGCGTAAGACCGATACGGCCTGAAAATGCGTCAGCAAGCTGCTGGTGTGTTCCAGCCAGCGTATTGACCGCAAAAACACCATTTTCCATGAAAATCTGGTTTTCTGGATGGGATTTTTGCAAGCAAACCAGAACCGTGGGTGGATTATCCGAAACCGAGCAGGCAGCGGTCAGTGTAAGCCCACGACGGCCAGCCGAGCCAGCAGTCGTAACAAGCTGAACAGCTCCAGCATAATGGCTCATCGCATCGCGATAAGTCTTTGGTTCGACCGATACAATAGTTGAGGTAGTGTCTTTATCCGTTTGCACGTCAGCAAGCATCCGTATTATCTGTCAGGCTTCCTGAAATTATTGTCTCTTTGCCTGTATACCTATACGGGCATTGCACAAAGGCGAGGAAACCGCTACCCACTTTTCGTTGAATTATCCATGAAATATTTAAAGAAGATAAAGCGCGTGATGAAGTTAAAGCCATTGCCGGAAAAAATAACAGCGGTTTTCCGCCTGCAATTGCGTATGCTCAGCCGGAAAAAAATCGTCACTCTGTCTCTATTGGCTTTTACACTGTTTTGCTTGCCAGTCTCAGCGCAGGAAAATGCAACTGACATGCGCATTGGCATTGCAGCCCCTTTGAGCGGTAGCTTTGCCCCGCTCGGAAACCAACTCGTGGAGGGCGCGCGCGTGGCAGCAGCTGCAAAACACGCCGAGCTTGTTGTTGCAGATGACCGGTGCGATGCAGAAGGTGGCAAAGCAGCAGCAGAAACTTTTCTCAAGGAAAAGGTGACGATTGCGACGGGCTTTCTTTGTTCTGAGGCGCTGGAGGCAGCCCTTCCCATTTTGCAAGAGCGAGATATTCCCGTTATCACCTCTGGTATAAGCGACCCAACGCTGACTGAAAAACGTGCCTCAATCCCGTTTGCTGTTTTCCGGCTTACAACGGGGCTGGATAAGGAAACGCGTGCAACCGGCAGTTTTCTGGGAAGCCTCTGGCGCGCACAACCCTTTGCCGTGATCGACGATGGCACGATTGAAGGTCGTGAACGTGCCGGACAGGTTCTGGCACATCTGAAAGACCAGCAACTCCAGCCTGTTTTCACGGATACCTACCGACCCGGCCTCGAAAATCAGAACGCGCTTGTTGCGCGGCTGCGTCGCGCAGGCGCAACACATGTCTATGTTGGGGGCGAGCGCGATGACATTGCAGCCATCGGCAAAAGCGCTGCAGCGCTCAAATATCCACTGGTCATCGCAGGCGGCAGCGTGCTCAATGCGGCGCCCGGCGCTCAACCACTGAGCACTGAAACGCTGATGATTGCACCTTTAAAGCCGCAGGATCTCGCGACAGCAAAATCGGCCGTCGATGCAATCACTCAGGCAGGCAAGCTGGCAGAAGCTTATTCCGTCACGGGCTTTGCCACCATTGAACTTGCAGCTTCCGCGCTCAACAAAGCCGCAGAACAAAAGCAACCGCTCATGGATATCTTGCGCGACAGTTCATTTGAAACCGCACTTGGCACAATCAAATTCGATGGCAACGGTATGCGCAGCGATAATCCCAATCGCCTGCAGCGATACAATGGTCAGCATTTTATACTATCCGACCAATAAGCCCTATCAGACTGGCGGCGATAATAAGCCCGGTCATGATGCTCATCATGGACCAATACAGCGAAATTGCTGCGTCTATATCGGCTGCATCAGCGTCGCGCTTACCCTCACCGTAAAACAGCGGCGCTTCAACCTTTTCCGATCCATATTGGCGCGGTCCGGCAAGTGCCAGTTGAAGCGCACCGGCAAAAGCCGATTCCGGCCATCCTGCATTGGGTGAACGATGCAGTCGCGCATCGCGCCACATAATGGCAAGTGTTCTTTTTCCGGCTTGTTTATCGACAATAAATGCAGCAGCCACTGCGGCCAGCAATCCCGTCAAACGTGCCGGAATATAGTTTGCGACATCATCCAAACGGGCAGCGAAGCGCCCGAAATGACGATAACTGTCACTGCGATGACCAATCATCGAATCGGCTGTATTGATGAGTTTATAGGCAAACAGCCCCGGTAGTCCGCCCACCAGAAACCAGAAAGCAGGGGCAACAATGCCATCCGACGCATTTTCCGAAAGGCTTTCAATCGCCGCGCGACTGACGCCCCCTTCATCCAGCTGCTCCGGGTTGCGCCCAACAATCATCGAAACAGCTTTGCGACCACCCTCGATGCCATCTTCACGCAAGCCAGCGGCCACCGCTTTCACGTGATCAGCAAGGCTTTTCTGAGCCAGAAACACCGCGACGATGACGATCTCGACCAGCGCGCCTGCGGTGCCGAGAAAAGGCAGCAGGTAGCCCAGCGCCAGCCCCACAAGGATACAGGAAATCACCAGACCAATGATCAGCCACATACCATTGCTGCGCAGTGCATTAACGGAAAGACTGTGATCATTGAGGCGTTTTTCGCCCCAACTGATTGCCTTGCCGAACAGAACCACCGGATGCGGAATTCTCTGCCAGAGTTGCGGGGGATCGCCCACAACCCGATCCAGAACAAGCGCTAAAGCAAGAATAATCAGCTTTATTTCCATGGACTTGATGCGCTTTCCTGAATCATTTTCTTATGCGGAGAATATCCCGCAATGCCTGTTCCAATCGCATAAGACCAGCTTGATCAGGCGCCAGTCCGATGCGCAACCAGTCAGGTGCATAGGCAAACTTTCGGACAAGAATATGCCGCTCACAAAGCGCATCGTAAATTCCATGTGCTTTTTCATGGGCAACGAGCGCAAAAAGCGCCGTGCCACCGACTTCTGTGAGCTGACAATGAGCGAGCGTCGCAGCCAACTCAGCTCGTCTTTTATCAACGCGTTGGTGAAATGCTTCAAGCTCAACACCACCCTCAAAAGCGTTGAGCGCAATGGCAAGCGTCGGACCCGCCACGGCCCATGGACCGAGCCTGTCTGCAACGCGCTTCACAAACTCATCATTGGCCAGCAGAAACCCAAGTCGAACGCCTGCAAGGCCAAAGAACTTGCCAAAGGATTTGAGCACGACCAGCGGCGCATGCGCCGCATGTCGCGCAATACTCACCTCCGGATGTGGATCGGCAAAAGCTTCATCCACGACCAGAAAACCACCGCGCTCGCCCAGCTTTCGCGCAAGCCCCAGCAAATCAGGCCGCGCAACAATGCGCCCATCCGGGTTATTCGGGTTGACGATTGTGACCACCCGAGCATCTTCTGGAATGTCGTCAAGGGTCGCACATTCGACCACATTCCAGTCAGCCGCTGAAAAAGCTGCTGCATGTTCCTGATAGGTCGGTCCCAAAATAGCGACCGTTGAAGGCGCGCACAATGTTGGAATAAGCTGAATGAGCGCCTGCGTTCCGGGGCTGGCAACGATTGGCGCATTCTGATCTGCTTCGTAATAGACACGCGCCGCATTAAGAACCCGCTCTAAAAGCCCCTCATCCGGCAAGCGGTTCCACAAGGGGGCTGTCAATTCCGGCAACGGAAAATGTTCGGGATTGATGCCCGTTGAAAGATCAAGCCAGTCTTTCGCCGCGCCGCCAAAACGCGCAATAGCCCTATCTAGCGCTCCACCATGCTCAATAGTCATCTTCAGGCATTGTCTCCAGAAAAATCAATCACATGCATGAAGGACCCCGCAACTGACCCTACGCGCAACCCCGCCTCTCCCAGCTCTTCCCCCAACGCATCGCGCACGCGGAACAGCCGTTCAGCCTCACCTTCTCGCACGATGCTTGCATAGTGAAACTCATGCGCCGAAAGTGGCACCTGCCATGGCGAACCCGCCAGAGGCTCCAGCTTGCGATAACCGAGGTGCATTTTGCGTTTGGCAAAGCTTGTTTCAAGCGGCAGCAGTCCAAGCATCGGATGCCTCACGCGAGAGGAATCTTCCAGCGTCTCACCCAGCACCATATAGCCACCACATTCGCCATAAATGCGCACGCGACGATCCGCAGCATCTCTCATGCACTGCTGAAAACGCTTCGCCTGGCTCAGTTTTCCGGCATAAAGCTCAGGATAGCCACCGGGCAGATAGATAGCGTCAGCGCTCTCATCGGGCGCTTCATCGCCAAGTGGTGAAAAGAAAGAAAGCTCTGCACCGCGCCTGCGCCAACCTTCAAAAAGATGCGCATAGGCAAAGGCAAAAGCATCGTCGCGTGCCACTGCAATGCGGCTTCCAAGCGGCGTGAGGCGCAGAACATTGGCCATTGCGGCATGCTGCATCGGCCCAGACCAGATATGCTCTAACGCCGAAAAATCAATACGCGCATCAACCACATCCGCTGCATGCTCAAGGAAACGTTCCAGATCACCATGCTCACCCGCCTGAACAAGACCAAGATGACGCGATGGCAGAACCAGCGCTTCATCGCGCGGGATTGCACCAAGAGCGCTAATACCAAGCGGCTTGATGGCTTCGCGCAGCATAGCCTCATGCCTGCCGCTGCCAACCCGGTTAAGGATTACACCCGCAATCAGCACATCTTTGCGAAACTGACTGAAACCCGAAATGAGTGCCGCAATCGAATGAGATTGGCGCGCGCAATCGACCACCAGCACCACCGCCAAATCAAGCGTTCGCGCCAGATCGGCCGATGAACCCTTCCCGTCAAGCGCCCCGTCGAAAAGCCCCATCATACCTTCGACAACAAGCAGCTTGTTGCCCTCGGTCATGCGCGACGAGAGCGCACTGATCAGCTCTGGCCGCATGGCCCATGGGTCAAGATTAAAGCAATCCACACCGCTCGCAGCCTTATGGTAGGCAGGATCAATGTAATCAGGACCGGCTTTTGCCGGTGCCAACGCCTCACCGCGCCGCTTGAGCGCACGCAACAATCCAAGCGTCAAAGTGGTTTTGCCTGATCCAGAAGCAGGGGCTGCAATCAGAAAACCTTTCATGCGCTCTCCTCCTCGTTAAGATGAAGCGGATCATTGGTCAGCTTTCGTCCCTGAGACGCACCAAGCCAGTCAAGTCCGGAACGAAGTTTAACAACCTCGCCCACAACCACGATTGCCGGAGGCTTGAGACCTGACTTTTCCACATCTGCAACCGCACGCGACAATGTTGTCTCCAGAACAACCTGCTCAGGCAAGCTGGCATTACAGACGAAGGCCATCGGCTCATCCGGTGAGCGCCCTGCTGCCATCAATCGGCCGGTGATAAGGTCGATATGCTTCATCGCCATATACATTACGATAACCGGAGAAGACTGCGCGACACCTTCCCAATTGATACGATCCGGCATCAGTCCCGTTGCATCATGGCCGGTGAGAAACGTCACCGACTGGTTGATGTCGCGATGCGTGGCCGCAATTCCCGCATAGGCAAGACCACCAATACCCGCAGTAATGCCCGGCACGATGCGAAATGGCACGCCGTGTTCAACAAGTGTCAGCGCTTCCTCGGCACCGCGCCCAAAAACAAACGGATCACCACCTTTCAAGCGCAGAACCTTCTTGCCTTGTTTAGCCAACTCAACCAATCGCAACGAAATATCGCGCTGTTTTGGCGAAGGCTTGCCGCCGCGTTTGCCTGCATATTCAACACATGCCTCATCCCGCTTCAAGGAAAGGCAGGCTTCATCGACCAGCGCATCATAGACGATCACATCCGCCTCCCGCAGCGCATTGACTGCGTGCAGTGTCAGCAAACCCGGATCACCCGGCCCGGCACCAACAAGCCAGACATGCCCCGGCTGCATCGAAGGCAAGCGCACTTTGCTCTTCGCAACAATACATTCCGGCGTATGTTCGGGCTTATTCATCGTCATCAACCATAATTCTATCTGGCGGCACAGCTATCAGATACATTATAAGGCGTCCATGAACGATGAAACCGCCCCTTCGAATAAAAGCCCGGAAAAAACAGAGCTGCGTCGCGGCTGGACGACGGGCGCCTGCGCCACAGCCGCAACAAAGGCCGCACTGACTGCGCTGATTACCGGCGAATTCCCCGATCCTGTCGGCATCATACTGCCAAAAGGCGAGGTCCCCTATTTCCAGCTTGAATATGAAGGGCTGGGCGAAGGCTATGCCATGGCAGGTATCGTCAAGGATGCAGGCGACGACCCGGACGTCACACACGGCGCGACAATCATCTCAACGGTTTTCCCTGCCCCTCCCGGCACTGGCATTGTGTTTCAGGCAGGCGAAGGCGTCGGCACAGTCACGCGTCCCGGTCTGCAAATCCCGCCCGGTGAAGCAGCGATCAATCCAGTTCCGCGCCGTATGATGACCGAAATTTGTGAACAGATTTGCGCTGAATATGGTCTGCCTGCCGATCTGGTGATTACGATCTCTGTTCCGGGCGGCGAGGAAATCGCGCAAAAAACGTGGAACCCGCGCCTTGGTATCGTTGGCGGCATTTCGATCCTGGGCACAACAGGTGTTGTGCATCCCTTTTCCTGCTCGGCTTGGATTCATTCGATCCATCGCGGCATCGATGTGGCGCGTGCTGAAAAGCAAAAGCATGTGCTCGCTGCGACAGGCTCAACGTCCGAAGACGCAGCACAAGCCATCTATGATTTGCCGGATTTTGCCATTCTCGATATGGGCGACTTTGCGGGTGGTGTGCTCAAGTATTTGCGCGAACACCCCATCGACAAGCTCACCATTGCAGGCGGCTTTGCGAAGCTGACAAAGCTTGCTCAGGGCGAACTTGATCTTCACTCCTCGCGCTCACAAGTCGATAAAAATTTTCTCTGGACCATTGCCGAAAAGGCCGGTGCGCCAAACGACATGAAGGACCGGATTCTTTTTGCCAACACTGCACTGGAAGTGCTTGAAATGACTCAAGGCATTGGCATCGACATGGCGACGCCGATCGCCGAAAAAGCGAAGCAAGTCGCGCTTGAAACCCTGCGCGGCGCGCCTGTTGAAGTCGAAATCATCGTGACGGATCGCAAAGGCAATATCCTTGCCCGCCTCTAAAATACTCATTCTTGGCGGCACAGCGGAAGCAGCAAAGCTTGCTTCCGCACTCAATGTCCTGCCCGTCGAAGCCATCACGTCCCTTGCAGGCCGAACAGCCAATCCAGCTGCAATCAACGGCAAAGTGCGCACAGGCGGCTTTGGCGGCGCAGACGGTCTGGCCACTTATCTGGCAACAGAGAAAATCAATCTTCTGATCGACGCAACCCATCCCTATGCAACGCGCATTTCACACAATGCTGTTGTGGCGTCCAGTATGGCAAAAATTCCGCTATTGCGGCTCGAACGCCCGGCATGGGAAAGGGAAAACGGCGATAACTGGATTGACGTCGCAAATGAAGCGCAGGCCGCAACGATAATCCCCACTGGCGAACGTGTTCTGCTCGCACTGGGCCGACAACATATTGCGCCCTTTGCAGAGCGAAGCGATGTTCACTTCATCATGCGGATGATCGACCCGCCGGAAGTAACATTGCCTCGCGATTGTGAAATCGTTCTGGCAAAGCCAGAAAACTATGAATCCGAGAAACAACTCCTGAGCGACCGAAAGATCGGCCTGATTGTCAGCCGCAATTCCGGCGGCAGCATTTCTTACGCAAAAATCAAAGCAGCGCGTGATCTTGCCATACCCGTCATGATGATCGCTCGCCCCCCCGTGGAAGCCAAAACCGTTGTCGCTACCGTAGAAGAAGCAATTGAATTTACACGTTCCGTTTTAAGGTTTTGAGCGCGCAATATGGCTGTGGGCTTCATGATAAAGCGCTGAATCACGGAAGTTTTGGGGATCAAGTCCGCGCCCGACAAACACCATTGCCGTTCTTTTCACGCCTGAAACTGCAACTTTCTCAACAATATCCGACAGTGTTCCGCGCAAGATCTGCTCATCTGGCCAACCCACGCGATAAGCAACGACCACCGGGCAATCTGCCCCATAAAGTGGCGCCAGCTCCGCCTCAATCTTCGCAAGATTGCGGATCGACAGATGAATCACCAAAGTCGCACCGGATTTACCCAATGTGGCGAGATCTTCACCTTCCGGCATGGCGGATGATTTTACCGAAGTGCGCGTGAGGATAATGCTCTGATTGACTTCGGGAATCGTCAGTTCCTGCTTCATGGCAGCCGCAGCCGCAACAAAAGCCGGGACGCCCGGCGTCACATCATAAGGAATGCCTAACGCATCAAGCCTGCGCATCTGTTCAGCCATCGCACCGTAAATCGATGGATCGCCTGAATGGACGCGTGCAACATCATGCCCTTTGGCATGAGCGGCCTCAATTGCTGCAATGATTTCATCCAGCGTCAGCGAGGAACTATCAATCAGCAACGCGTCTTCTGGTGCAGATGCAACAACCTCTTTGGGCACCAGCGAGCCTGCATAGATGCAGACCGGACAGTTTTCTATCAGTCGCAGACCACGCACGGTGATGAGATCTGCGGCACCGGGACCGGCTCCAATGAAATGAACTGTCACGTTTTCTTCCTCTGTTCAGGCATTCCGAATGCCTGGCAGGCAGCAGAAAAGTCAATCTTTTTCAGGCAAAAGCCCTTGAATATCATTAAAGATCGACTGCCACTCTTCCGGCGTCAACTCGAAGAAGTTGAAGCTTCTGAGCAGAAATGCACCCTCATTGGCAATAAACGCCAGTCGCGCGCGCCTGCCTTCTGGCGTTGAAACATCAAGACCATCCCACTGTTTGCGATACCATGTCCGGGTTTCATCAAGATACTGGGAGTTGGGAATAAGGCTCGCGATCATAGCGGCAAACCGAGAATCGTCCTCAGCATCGCTTTCGCGTGTCACCGCGATATGGGCTGCGATGTGCGAAATCGCGTCTTGCTTATGCTGCTTGCGCGCTGTCACCAGATCGTCGAACCGGCCGCCCCACCGCTCGATCATGGCTTTCATCAACCCGTCTTTGTTACCAAAGCAATATTGCACGCCGCCTTTTGTGACGCCGGAAGCTTGCGCCACCGCATCCATGGTCAGAGCAACGATGCCACCTTCGGCAACCAGCTTCTCGGCCATATCAAGCACATGATCACGGTCGATTGAGCGCGGACGGCCAGTTTTTTGCAATTCCTTACTTTCCATACAGGTGGATTTATATTATGTCAGCCACCCTGACAAGTTTGAATACGTTCGTATTGAAAAGGTATAATCCAATGTTGCCGCAAAATCGCTGGCTCGTTCTCGCAATAGTTTCCAGCGCACTTTTCCTCATCGTTGTGGATATGACAGTGCTTTACACAGCATTGCCACGCCTCACCCATGATCTCGCGGCAAGTGCTTCCGAAAAGCTCTGGATCATGAATATCTACCCGCTGGTGGTGGCAGGACTGTTGCCGGGCCTTGGCACACTGGGCGACAAGCTCGGCCATAAGCGCATGTTCATGAATGGTCTGGCCGTGTTTGGCCTTGCATCGCTTTGCGCGGCTTATTCTCCAAACCCGGAAGTGCTGATTGCAGCCCGTGCATTCCTTGCTTGTGGTGCGGCGATGATGATGCCTGCCACACTGTCGATTATCCGGCTGACCTTCACCGATGAAAAAGAACGCTCGCTTGCCATTGGTATCTGGGCGGCAATTGCTTCGGGTGGCGCTGCCATCGGTCCTGTCGCAGGCGGTATCCTGCTCGAATATTTCTGGTGGGGTTCCGTATTTCTAATCAACGTGCCCGTTGTTCTGGTGGCGCTTGCTCTTTCGGCCTTCAACCTCGAAAATCGCCCACTTGGCTCCCAGCGCAAATGGGATCTCATCGGCTCGATCCAGATCATGATCGGCCTGATCGCGCTGACCTACTCCATCAAGGAGCTCGCCAAGCGCGATGCATCAATGGCTGTCTTTGCGAGCGCTTTGATCATCGGTCTCATCGCTACGACCATTTTTGTGCGCCGTCAGTTTTCAAGCAGCGAACCGTTGATTGACTTCTCGCTGTTCAAAAACCGGCTTTTCGCTACAGGTGTGTTTGCAGCGCTTGTTGCATCGGGTTCGATGACCGGCATGGAGCTGGTTTTTAGCCAGCGTATGCAGTTGATCGAAGGCATGACGCCGTTGCAGGCTGGCCTGATGATCCTGCCAATTCCGCTTGCAGCTTTCGTCGCAGGGCCGCTGGCTGGCATGATGTTGCCACGTCTTGGTGCAGGCAAAGTGCTCTGGGCGTCGCTCGGCATCACCGCTCTTGGCGTAGTGATCTATATCCTCACCTACAAGCTCTCAGCGCATTTCTATCTGGCAGGGCTTGCAGTCTTAGGTTTTGGCGTTGGCTGTGCAATGACAGGCGCATCGTCATCAATCATGAGCAACGCTCCAGCCGAGAAGGCTGGTATGGCGGCCTCTGTCGAGGAAGTGTCGTTTGAACTTGGCAATGCGCTGGGCGTGACAATTTTCGGTAGCATTCTGTCGGCCTTCTATACCGCCAGCCTTATTTTGCCGGTCGGCGCGGATATTCCGTCTGTTGCACGCGATAGCCTTGATGAAGCGCTTATCGTCGCACAATCAATGCCTGCTACCGATGCAGATAGCTTGATTGCGCTTGCATCGCAGGCATTCGAAAATGCCTATGTGGCCGTCATTATGACGACCGCTGCTTTGCTGATCGTTGCAACCGTTGCGACTTACATCGCGCAACGCCGCAAATTGCTCTGATTAGGAATGTGCCATCGCCAGCGCGGCGGTGGCACGACCTTCCACCGTCTTCTCGATAATAAGAGCGGCATTCGTCCCTGCGGCAGCAAGTGCTGCAGATTCCGCAACGCCATGGCACCCCACCGACGCAAACACCACGTCCGACGGATTTTTCAACCTTGGTGTTTCTTGCTCAAGTTGCCCGGCATCAAAAAATCGCAGCTCACAGCCATAATGCGCAGCAAGCTCCAGCCAGACCGGATCACCCTGCTTGGTGGCAAGCGTTGCAATGACTGTCGGTCGATTCAAACCTGCTTTGCTCAGAACCCTGTCTGCCAACGAAACGAGTTCTTCCAAGCGCACGCCTGACGAACAGCCCATCCCAAGAGCGGCGCGTTTTTCCTTAGACCGCACGGGGGGCCGGATTATGCGCTTCTCTGATATCTTCAGCTGTAATGCCGAGAATATCAGCAATGCGCTTGATCATTGCTGTTTCCGACTGATCAACATGATCATCCGCACGCGCAATCCGCACCAGGTCACGAAGCAGTGACGAACGGCGCTCAGGCGCCATTTCAGCCAACATCGAAGCCGCCTGCTTTGTAGTCGTCTCATAGCCAAAGTCTTTGAGATATTCTGTCACTTCCGGCAGTTCTTCTGCTGAAATGCCAAAGTTCTCGGAGACAATCTGCCTGAAAGCCGCAATTTCTGCCGGGTGACGATCACCATCGGCAAAAACCACATGAAGCAGAAGAAGCAGTTCCGAAGCGAGTGCCGGATCTTCGGCAACACGCTGCACAGCACTTTTTTTGCTGAGAAACGCAGTAATACGTTCGAAAATGCTTTCGCTCATGGATGATCGTCTCCTGATATTAAATAGACTTGCATTGATAATGCTGCGCGAACCGAAAAACAACGCTGGCCTTCATTGGTTCCCTAAAATAGCTGTCTGGCGCAATGAGACCGTCTGCACTATGTTGCATCAACTTTTGCCGGATCCTCTCCATGCTTGAATTTTTCGATACCTTGACGCTCCTTTTGACCATGGCCGCTTTCATTGCGGGCATCATCGATTCTATTGCTGGCGGAGGCGGCATGATCACGATACCCGCGCTGCTGCTCGCTGGCATCCCACCTGTCGAAGCACTCGGCACAAACAAGCTGCAAGGCCTGTTCGGCTCTTCCTCGGCAACCATCGCCTACGCGCGCAAAGGGCATGTGAACATCAAGGAACAATGGCCGGAAGCCATTGCATCGCTAATCGGTTCTGTTCTGGGCGCGCTTTTAGCAACCGTCCTGCCCGTCGATATCATGCGGGCAGCATTGCCAATTCTGCTGATAGCGATTGCCATTTATTTTGCAGTGAAACCAAGCCTTGGCGACGTGGATCGCGCACGCCGTATGGGACCATTCCTGTTTGGCGTTACGCTGGTGCCACTGATCGGCTTCTACGACGGACTGTTCGGACCCGGCACCGGCTCATTCTTCATGTTAGCGTTCGTAGCCCTTGCGGGTTATGGCGTGCTGAAAGCCACCGCTCATACCAAGCTGCTTAACTGCGCATCCAATATCGGCGGCTTTGCCACCTTCGCGCTTGTTGGCACAATCAACTGGAAAATTGGCATCTGCATGGGCATTGCGCAGTTCATTGGCGCACAGATTGGCGCGAGCCTCGCTATGAAGATCGGCTCGCGCATTATCAAGCCACTGCTCATCGTGGTGAGCCTAGCACTCGCCGTGCGGCTTCTGATGGAACCAAGCAATCCACTCCGGCAATGGCTGGGCTTCTGAATGCGCGAAGCGATAATGTCAGAATTCAATTCCCTTCTGTGCCTTCACACCTGAACGGAAAGGATGCTTGATCAATTCCATCTCGGTAACGAGATCGGCAGCGTCAATCAGCTCGTCCTTGGCATTACGGCCCGTAATGATGACATGCTTCATCTCAGGTTTAGCGGCAAGCACTTCGATTACCTCTTCAACAGGCAGGTAATCATAGCGCAGCACGATGTTGAGTTCGTCGCAGAGCACCATATCGTAGCTTTCATCAAGGATCATGGCTTTGGCTTGCTCCCAAGCGTCACGGGCCATGGCAATATCGCGGGCGCGATCCTGTGTTTCCCACGTAAAGCCCTCGCCAAGTGCGGAAATCGTCACCTGTTCAGGGAATTTCTCCAGCACCCACCGCTCGCCAGTATCCCATGAGCCTTTAACGAACTGCACGACGCCAACCTTCATGCCGTGACCAAGGGCGCGGAAAACCATGCCGAAACCAGCCGTTGATTTGCCTTTTCCCTTGCCTGTATGAACAATCACAAGGCCTTTTTCGTCGGTCTTGGTGGCTTGAATCTTGTCGCGCGCCGCTTTCTTCTTGCGCATCTTATCTGCATGGCGGGCATTCAATTCCTCTTCCGTCATTGAAAGAAGTTTTGCAGATTTCTCAGCCATTTAATGCCCTTTCCGGAATCATTTTCATAAGATTTTCGAGCTCAAACCGCGCTGAATTGGAACGCGGCACCCAGAAGCCGCGTTCAATCGCATCGTTGAGTTTGGATGCTGTTTCGGCGAGTGCCGCCGGATTTTTATCAAGCATGAAATCATGCACTGCTCTATCGGCAATATAGGCCTGATAGACTGCTTCGAAGTGATGGTTACCGACTTTGCCGGTGGTCGCCGCGAAAGCGAAAAGATAATCAACCGTGGCTGCAATTTCCGCAGCGCCCTTGTAGCCGTGGCGCATAACGCCAGCGATCCACTTGGGATTGGCCGCACGACCGCGCACAACGCGCGCAAGCTCTTCTTCAAGTGTGCGGATCACCGGCTTTTCAGGCTTCGAATGATCGTTGTGATAGACGGTCGGCATCGCGCCCGTCAGTTTTTCAACCGTTGCAGCCATGCCACCTTCAAACTGATAATAATCATCGCTGTCGAGCAGATCGTGCTCGCGGTTATCCTGATTTTGCACCACCGCCTGCACAGAGCGAAGCCGTTCTTCAAGAAGCCCGCGCTCCGCTTGGCCCTCTTCGCCTGCACCATAGGCATAGCCGCCCCAGACAAGCCAGGCTTCCGCCAGATCATTGCGCCCAGCCCAACCATTCTCATCCATCAGTGCCTGCAAGCCAGCGCCATAAGCACCCGGTTTTGAACCGAAGACGCGATAGCCCGCGCGACGTTCGGCGGTCTTTTCATCCGCACCCGTTGCGATAAGACGCGCCTGTTCGGTCTTTATGCGGCTAGCAATCGGATTATCTTCCGTCTCTTCATCAAGCGCACCCACAGCTCGCACGGCCTTGTCAAACAGTGCAATCTGTTCCGGGAAAGCATCACGGAAAAAGCCGGAAATGCGCAGCGTCACATCCACGCGCGGACGACCAAGCTTGGCAATCGGCACGATCTCGTACCCGGTGACTCGACGCGAAGCCATATCCCATAAGGGTTTTACACCGATCAGCGCCAACGCCTGCGCAATATCATCACCGCCAGTGCGCATGTTGGATGTGCCCCATGCGGTCAGACCAAATGAGGTCGGCCACTCGCCATGATCCTGCGTGTAACGGGTGATCAGCAGTTCCGCTGATTTGCGGCCCAGCTCCCACGCCGCTGGTGTTGGCACGGCACGGCTATCGGTCGAAAAGAAATTGCGCCCGGTCGGCAAGACATCTGGACGCCCACGCGTTGGCGCACCCGACGGACCCGGCGGCACAAACTGTCCTGAAATAGCGGATAGAAAACCTTCAATCTCCGAAGGTCCACACGCGCTCACCATGGGGCGCAAATGATCATTAATCGACTGCAGCACGGCATTGGTCTGTGTCCAATCTGCCGGACACTCGACTTCGCCCTCAACAAACTGCGCAGCCAGCAATTCGATACGCTCGACCGTATCACCAGCAATACGCCAACTTGCAGGACTTGCACCTACCAGCAATTCAGGCTTCGCCCCAGTCCAGGGTTCGGCCATTGCACAATCGAGCGGATCAAACTCTTCGCCAAGGCCTGCGTCTCTGGCGATAGCGCGCTGCAGGCTCTGCTCGCCCGGCAAGCCACCCAGCGCAACGGGAATACCGCGTGGAACACGCGCCAGTGCCACCAGCAAATCGGTGAGCAAGCGCCCTTGAGGGGCCAGACCAAAAATATGCAACCCATCGCGGATCTGCATTTCCTTGAGATCACAAAGATAGGCATCAAGCTTTTGCAACGCCATATCTTCATCATCATGGTCATGAATACCCGCATCGCGGTCGAGACCAATATCGCGTACCAGATCAAGGATCTGCACTTTCAACCGCAACAGGCGACGCGGATCAACGCCCGAAGCCTCGTAATATTCATCGACCAATGCTTCGAGATCCTTGAGCGGACCGTAGCTTTCAGCGCGCGTTAACGGCGGTGTCAGGTGATCGATGATCACAGCACCCGCACGGCGCTTTGCCTGCGTGCCTTCACCCGGGTCATTGACGATGAACGGATAGACATGCGGCGTTGGACCGAAAACAGCTTCAGGATAACAGTTTTCCGACAGCGCTAAGGCTTTACCCGGCAGCCATTCCAGATTGCCATGCTTGCCCATATGCACGATAGCATCGATCTTCGCCACATCGCGCAGATAAGCATAGAACGCGATATACCCATGCGGCGGCACCAAATCAGGCGAGTGATAGGTCTCTTTCGGATCTATGTTATAACCACGTGCAGGCTGAATACCGGCTATTGTTTCGCCAAAGCGCATCAGCGGCAGCGCAAAACCTTCAAGCCTCTTATCAAAGAACGGATCATTTTCCGGCCCACCCCAACGGGTTTCAATTTCCTCCTGAATCATATTCGGAAGCTTTGCAAAGAAAGCCTTGTATTGATTCAAAGAAATGACTTCACGGATGACACGCCCATCACGCGCCGCATTGGTTGGGCCAGCCATCAAAAGCCGAATGAAAGCATCGCCATCGGCAGGAACGTCACCAACCGGATACCCCTCGCCCGCCATGGCGCGCAGCACTTCCACTGTTCCGGCAGGCGTATCAAGCCCGACGCCATTGCCCAGCCTGCCATCACGGTTCGGATAATTGGCAAGGATCAGCGCCACACGGCGCTCTTCTGGCTTTTTACGCTTAAGGCGCACCCAGTTTGCCGCCAATTCAGCGACAAAAGCCACGCGACCCAAATCCGGCTCGTGGGTAACGATATTGGCTTCAACAGTGCTATCGAATTGCTTTGCCGATTTGAAAGACACTGCACGCGACAGCACGCGGCCATCAATTTCAGGCAGCGCGACATTCATCGCAAGATCGCGCGCCAGCAAACCCTGCTGCGATGCTTCCCATGTGGCTTTTGGCGTACCGGAAAAAATCACCTGCAAAACCATATTGCCGCGCTTATCCAGCACGGTCGGTTTACGCTCCGCACCCGGTGACGAAATCGCAAAGCCGGTTGCATTGAGCACAATGTCCGGCTGGCAATCGTCAAACAGGCCATCAACCACTGCTGCTGAAAGCCTGTCCTTGAGGCTGGAAACAAAGATCGGAACCGGATTTAGTCCCTTTGCCTGCAATGCACTGATCAGTGCTTCAACCGGCTGCGTCTGTCCGCTTTGCACAAGCGCCCGATAAAAAATGATTGCCGCAGCAGGTGCATCAGCGTCCTGCCATTGCTTACGGATGAGATCGAGCGATGGCGTTGCCATATTTGGCCACCACAGCCCGGCTTTGAGAAGCGGTGCCGCCTCTTCCGGTTTCTCGCTCTCATCAATCAATGCTGTGCAATAATTGAGAAAGCGCGATGTATTGGCAGCCCCGCCCTCAATTAAATATTGCCAGAGCGCATCGCGCTCCGGTGCGGAAATGGTGGAGAACCGTTCAAGCCCATAATCAGGCTTATCATCACCTGGCAACACCGCAATTTTAATGCCGAGCGAAACAGCACAGGCATGAAGCGCCTCAAGCCCATAAGGCCAATAGGTCTCGCCACCAATAATCCGTACAACAATAAGCTTCGCATGTTGTGCCGTGCGCTCAATATAAGCATCGACCGACATGGGATGTGTCAGGCTCAGGAAATTGGCGAGCCGCAGACTTGGCCCTTCTTTCACAAGCTTGTAGGCGTGAGAAAGACTGGCCAATTCCGTATCGGCGGCGGAAAGGAACAAGATATCGCCCGGCGTCTGACCGAGGTCGACGGCCTCATTGCCGTCGCTGATCGTTCCCTTCTGGGCAAGTAAGAGATGCATTACGAGGTCGCATCTTTCACGGCTTTGGTGATCGCCTGTTCATCGATCTCATGCAGACCAATGACGACAAGACGCGTATTGCGCACTTCATCCTTACCCCATGGGCGGTCGAAATAATGCTCAATACGCGGGCCAACGGCCTGCACAACCAGACGCATCGGCTTGCCCGGCACATCGACAAAGCCTTTGAGACGCAGAACATCGTGTGCAGCAATCACCGCCTTGAGCTTCTCGGTAAATGCCTTCGGATCGGTAACCGAGCCTGCTTCAACGACAAAGCTTTCAAACTCATCGTGATCATGCTCATGGCCATCGGCATGATGGATTTCATGATGCGACTTGCGGTTGGCAATATCGTCTTCCGTCCCCACTCCAAGGCCGAGCAATACGTCTGCACCAAGCTTGCCAAAGCTTGCGGGCACCATGTTGACGCGACGCGTTGAGCGTTCAGCCACATCGGCCTTCACGCTATCGAGTTTCGACGGATCAACGAGATCGGCCTTATTGAGAACAATCAGGTCAGCTGCATGAATCTGATCCTCAAAAAGTTCCTCTAAAGGGCTTTCATGATCAAGAGATTCGTCCGCTGCGCGCTGTGCATCAACCTTATCGTGGTCATCCGCAAAACGACCTTCGGCAACGGCAGCGGCATCGATAACCGTCACCACGCCATCGACTGTTACCTGCGTCTTGATTTCAGGCCAGTTGAAAGCTGCGACCAGCGGCTGCGGCAGTGCCAAACCGGATGTCTCAATCACAATATGATCGGGGCGGTCCGCACGGTCCAAAAGCTTGGTCATGGTCGGAATGAAATCATCAGCAACGGTGCAGCAGATGCAGCCATTGTTGAGTTCGATCACGTCTTCCTCACGGCAGCTTTCAATGCCGCAGCCTTTGAGAATTCCACCATCGACGCCCAGATCGCCAAACTCATTGATGATAAGCGCAATACGCTTGCCATTGGCATTTTCCAGCAGATTACGGATCAGTGTCGTCTTGCCGGAACCTAAGAATCCGGTGATCACCGTTGCTGGAATTTTCTGTCCCTGCATCAAATTAACCCTTCATTTTGAGCGACAGACCTGCCGCCATGAAATAAACTTCATCTGCCACTGATGCCACAGCCTGATGCAAAAACCCGGCTGAATCGCGAAACGCGCGCGCCATCCGATTTTCCGGCACAATGCCTAAACCAACTTCGTTGGAAACGAAAACAACCGGCCCTGAAAGCTCAGGCAATGCCGCTATCAGCGTCTCAGTTTCAGAAGCAATATTCTGCTCTGCCATCATCAGATTGGTGACCCAGAGCGTCAAGCAATCGACCAGCACAAAGCGGTCATGCCGCACGCATTTTTCAAGCGCGCCCACAAGGTCGAGCGGCTCCTCCACCGTCTGCCATTCACGCCCGCGACGATCGCGGTGAATGGAGATGCGGCTTTCCATTTCTTTGTCGAATGCGCGCCCTGTCGCAAGATAGACGGGTTGAAGACCTGAGCCTTCAACCAGTTTCTCCGCATAAGACGACTTACCGGATCGGGCTCCGCCAAGAACGAACGTGATTTTTGCATTTTCATTTCGTGGCAGAGCCATGCCTATCAGCCTTCAATATCCGACTTTGCATAGGCCTGAATAAACCAGCCCAGCGCAAGACCAATCACTGCCCACATGAACAGGTTTGTTGCGAGCGATGCGACGGCATATTGCGAAGCAAGCAGCGCTGGAATTGGTGAGGCAATATCGTGCGGATGCGGTGCACCATAAAGATGTGGGGCGATAATCAGCACCAGTCCAAGGATTTTAGAAACAATCTCAGCACGCAAAACCAGCAGATAGATGCCGACACCACTCAACACCACGGTCAAGATCCACCAGAGCTGACGCTGCGCCAGGTCGGCGGCAGGCATCGCAGGCAATTCCGGCGAAAGCCCTAAAGCTGGCAGGAAAGCGACCGCAAAAAAGCCGGCTATCCCCCAGAGGATACCATTCTGCGGTGTAATACGGCGACCGAGAAGAAGCGCAACCCCACCCAGAAGCAGGGCAAAACCTGCACCGGCCACGAGATTGGCAAGCAATGTGTTGCCAAGACGACCAAACGGCAGTTCAGCGCCCTCTTCTTCTTCGCCATCACTGGCAGCCACCGCAGCATGGTCGTGTGGCGCAGCCGCTTCGGCGTCACCATGGCTATGACCGCCACCGGCGTCTTCATAAGTTTCCGCCTGAATGATCAACGGAACGGTTTTCAAATACATGGCAGGCGTCACGAGAAGCCCTGCCAGAAGGCCAGCAGCAAGCGTGGCCAGAAGATAACGGATCAACATTTCATTCCCTCAACAGCAATCCCGCTTCGATGATTGTCCCCCATCGAGCGCTGCTTATTTCCTGTTTTAAAAGCTAAAGGCTTAGTGGCAGGGAAAACCGTATGAATGACGCGTGTCATGCGCCGAATCATGCAGCATATCAGAATGGGCTATCCCAACGCCGTAAATCAGAAATGCGCCGAGCATGAGCGACACCACTGCCGTTCCAAGACGAGCAGCAAGGGAGAGAGGGAGTGTATTGGAAAGTGAATTTTCGTTACGCGCAGCCATGACAACCTCCGTGCAGGCAGCAGGGAAAACCTCCCAGGGGGTGCGGACATAATGTCCTTCACGCAACAGGCAGGTCTCCTGGCTCACGGGTCGTGGGGAGTGATGCACCTTCCCAGAAACGCTGATGTTTCCAGTGGTTGCCGGTTGCCCGGCTTGCCTCATCCCTCTCCGCTCTACAGTCGCGGGGTCGGCTGCGATAAAGACGCCCGGATTGGGTCCGTCGGTCGCATTCCCTTTTTGGTATCGCCGGGATTCGTTCCGGCAAAGACCTATTGCATAAAGTGACATTAGGCGTTCACTGTTGCGGCGTCAATCGAGTGCAAACAACCCGTCAATATCAAGGCAGGACTCAAGGCCATCAGCCAGTTCATCAAGCGCGGTTTCAATGCTTTCGCGATAGTTCCCACCTGAACCGCACACACCGAGCCCCGCCAGAAATCTATGCCGGAACGCATCTGCACTGAAAGCACCATGCAGATAAGTCCCCATGATACGTCCGCTCGCAGAAACGGCACCATCATCATGATCACCGATCCGCGAAAATGGCCGGATCACATCAGGGCCAGTGGTACGCCCGATATGAATCTCATAGCCATCAAGCTTAGCATCATAAAGCTGTGAGTGCGCCACAACATTGCGCACGACTTTCTCAGGCTCCATCACGGTTTCGACGTCCAGCAGTCCCAACCCGTCTATGTTGCGCACCTGTCCCTCGATACCGTCCGGGTCGCTGATCCGTTTGCCGAGCATCTGAAACCCGCCGCAAATGCCAAGCACATGCCCGCCGCGCCGCACATGAAGCTGCAAATCGCGCTCCCAGCCGTTTTCACGAAAGGCAATCAGATCGGCAATCGTCGATTTCGTCCCCGGCAAAACCACAAGCCCTGCATCATGCGGCAGTGGCTGGCCGGGCGGAACCATGACAACTTCAACCTCACACTCCGCTTTCAGCGGATCAAGATCATCGAAATTCGCAATGCGCGGCAACATGGGAACTGCCACTTTCAACGCCTTGGCATCACCCCGCGTTGCGCGTTCCAGCACCACCGAATCCTCCGCAGGCAAACGCGACACGGCTTTAAGCCACGGCACGACACCAAACGATCGCCAGCCCGTAAAACGGGTAATTGCCTCAAGACCATCATCAAACAGCGAAACATCGCCACGAAACTTGTTGATCAGAAAGCCACGCACCATGGCACGGTCTTCTTCGGCCAGAATTGTATGCGTTCCGACCAGCGATGCAATCACTCCGCCCCGATCAATATCTCCCACCAGCACCACCGGCACATTTGCACGTGTGGCAAAGCCCATATTGGCAATATCACCGGCGCGCAGATTAATTTCGGCAGGCGACCCCGCCCCTTCAATCAACACCAGATCAGCACCTTCACTGATAAGATCAAAGGATTCCATCACCGCGGCCATCAGCTGCGGCTTCAATTGTTGATAATAACGCCCGCGCGCCTCGCCACGCACTTTTCCCTGCACAACGACCTGACTGCCCATATCGGTCTGTGGTTTCAGCAGAACCGGGTTCATATGCACCGATGACGGCACACCGCACGCCAGAGCCTGAAGCCATTGCGCGCGACCAATCTCACCGCCATCCTCGCTAACGGCTGCATTGTTTGACATATTTTGCGGCTTGAATGGCCGGACTTTCAGCCCCCGATTGCGTGCCACACGGCAAAGACCGGCAACAAGCACGCTTTTGCCGACATCCGAACCCGTTCCCTGAAACATGATTGCGCGTGTCATGCGAGCTTGCCTATCCCAAGTTTATGCCACTGGCAATCACCAGCGATTGCGGCAAGCTTATATGCAAAAATGCGCATCAGTTTATTACAAAAGTGAGCAACATTATTCCAAAGCAGCGTTGGCAGCCGCGCGCCATTGTGATCTAGTCGCTTCAGGAGGATGCGGTGCTCATAGGGAGGAAACCATGGATACTGCCGACCAGAACCAGTTTGAACTCAACGAGGATCAGCGCGCCATTCAGGATATGGCCCGCGGCTTTGCATCCGATTGCGTTGCGCCTTATGCACTGCAATGGGATCGCGAGAGACATTTCCCGATTGACGTCATAAAAGAAACCGGCCCACTCGGCATGGGCGGCATCTACGTTCGCGAAGACGTAGGCGGATCAGCACTCAAGCGCTCAGACGCGGTCCTTATTTTCGAGGCAATCGCCGAGGCCTGCCCCGCTTTTTCAGCCTTTATCTCCATCCACAACATGGCTGCATGGATGATCGATACGTTTGGCGATGAAAGCCAGCGCCAGACATTCCTGCCCAAGCTCACATCAATGGACTGGCTTGCGAGCTATTGCCTGACAGAACCCGGATCCGGTTCCGACGCAGCCGCACTTTCCACCCGCGCGCAGCGCGATGGCGATCATTATGTGCTTAATGGCACCAAGCAGTTTATTTCCGGTGCAGGCGCCACTGACCTGTATGTCACAATGGTGCGTACCGGCGAGGACGGCCCGAAGGGCATTTCTGCCATTGTTGTGCCGAAAGATGCGCCCGGCCTGTCATTTGGTGCCAATGAGCACAAGATGGGCTGGAACATGCAACCCACCCGAACGGTGATTTTCGACAATTGCCGCGTGCCAGTTGCAAATCGTCTGGGTGACGAGGGCACCGGTTTTAAGATCGCTATGGCAGGCCTTGATGGCGGACGCTTGAACATCGCCGCATGCTCGCTGGGCGGCGCACAATCGGCACTGAACAAGGCACTGGAATACTCAAGCCAGCGCAAGGCTTTCGGCCAGACAATTGATCGCTTTCAGGCATTGCAGTTCCGCCTGGCGGATATGGAGACCGAGCTCTCGGCAGCACGACAGCTTCTTTACTCGGCTGCAAGCAAGCTTGATCGCAAAACCCATGATGCCGGCAGATGGTCAGCCATGGCCAAACGCTTTGTTACTGACACTGGTTTTGATGTGGCCAATGACGCGCTGCAAATTCTGGGCGGCTATGGCTACCTTCATGATTACGGCATCGAAAAACTTGTCCGCGATCTGCGCGTTCACCAGATTCTTGAAGGCACAAACGAGATCATGCGCGTCATTGTTGCACGCCATATGATTGGACGCTGATACATATCTATATGGGAGAAAATCATGGCCACTATCGCTTTTATCGGCCTTGGCAACATGGGCGGACCGATGGCCGCCAATCTGGTGAAAGCCGGGCATAAGGTCATTGGTTTTGATCTGCTGCCTGCTCATCTTGAAGAAGCGAAAGCCAATGGCCTTGAGATCGCAACCAGTGCTGCGGGCGCCGTTCAAACCGCAGATGCAGTGATCACCATGCTGCCCGCAGGCAGACATGTTCTTTCGGTTTATGAAGACATCATGCCTTATGCCCGAAAAGATTCAGTTTTTATCGACTGCTCGACAATTGATGTCGATTCTGCACGCAAGGCCCACCAGATTGCAGCAAGAAACGGCCAGCTTTCTGTTGATGCGCCTGTATCAGGCGGCACAGGCGGCGCTTCTGCCGGCACGCTGACTTTCATGGCAGGCGGCAGCGACGATGCCTTTGGCAAGGCCGAACCGCTGCTTCAGCCTATGGCCGGTAAAATCGTTCATTGCGGCGGTGATGGTGCAGGACAGGCTGCAAAGATCTGCAACAATATGATCCTGGGCATTTCGATGATCGGCGTCAGTGAAGCCTTCGTACTCGCTGAAAAGCTGGGGCTCTCGCATCAGGCGCTGTTTGATGTGGCTTCAACCTCATCAGGCCAGTGCTGGTCACTGACAACTTACTGTCCTGTACCGGGACCGGTCCCGGCATCGCCCGCCAATCGCGAATATAAGCCCGGATTTGCAGCAGCCCTGATGCTCAAGGACCTCAAGCTTTCACAGGAAGCGGCAAAAAGTTCGGGTGCTGCAACACCATTGGGCGCACATGCAGAAGCGCTTTACAGCCGTTTCGACAATGAAGGCCATGGAGGGGAAGATTTTTCAAGCATCATCAACTTCCTTCGCGCAACAAAGACGGTTGATGAAAACAAAGCCTGATGCATTTTCTCTGAAGAAAGTTGAAAAAACTTCACTTGTTTAGATTTGCTTAAGTGTCTGATAACGGTCCGGTAACAATGTTGCGCTAGAAAGGAGCAAGAGACGGTTTACACCTTCTCGACGCTCCGGATCTGGTACTGCGTACCGGAGCTTCAGTCTCTTCCGCCTGTGTATTGTTTGGTGGAAGCGCCATGCGTATTTGGCAAGACCGTGCACCTGACGAGGCAGCGCGGTTTTCTGCCGTTGCTGATAATTCATAAATTATACGTGATGATATTGTAAGTTTTTACTTCCGTGATTGAAATCAGGCCATAATCCTGTGAGAGGTATTTCAATTGGAGTACCGTTCGGTCTATTTTGCCAGCTAGACTCCAAGATCTATCGAATTTAAGCATCGTATTTCTTGAAATGCGATTCAGATTTTGGGCAACAGCATTTTGACCACCCTCAAAGCAACCACAGCGCACACTGCAAATAAGTCACTCTTTGGCCTGCCTTTGGCAGTGGTCTTTGTGCTTTGCTATTTTGCTTTTCAGGCAATTCTTGTAACTCTTGTTTCCAATGGCGCTGGCCTTGATGATGCCGAACAGCTGGCCAATATCGGCTATCTGGACTGGGGATATGGCGGATCGCAGCCGCCTCTCTACACATGGATAACCAATATTGCAGCCTCCGTGCTTGGCACATCGATGCTCACGCTGCAAATCGTCAAATTCAGCATGCTTGCCAGCCTGTTTCTGAGCGTCTTTGGCGGAATGCGACTTTTGGGCTTCTCCCGTATGGTCGCTTCAGCATCCATGCTGGGACTGTTCCTCATTCCGCAAATCGGCTGGGAATCACAGCGCGCGCTGACCCATTCCATTGCAGGCACTGCGGGTTGCGGCTGGGCATTTCTGGCTTTTGCATGGCATATGCGTGACCGACATGCCGTTTCCGCAGCAGCACTCGGCATTGCAATGGCAGCGGCCATTCTCGGCAAGTTCAACGCATCGCTGTTTGTGATTATGCTGATCGTCACCGGATTATCGGTTGCAGACTATCGCAAGGTCCTGCTTTCAAGGCTCTCTTTTATAACGATCACTGCATTTGCAATTTGCTTCACGCCAACAGCGAACTGGATGCTTGCACACAAGTCGAGTGTGATTGCGCGTTCCGAAAAGCTTCAGATCGGTGCATCCGGCAGTCTGATCTTCGATCGCCTGAATGGTGTGGGAAGCTTCATCGAAGCAGCTTTTCTCTTCGCTGTCGTGGTACTTGCAATCGCGGGCATCATATCTCTTGTTCATCGCTCCAAACGCACCGCGCCAAGCAGACCATTCACCAATGGTGAAGCGTTCATGCGGCGTCTTCTCGTAGTGGGAATGCTGATCGTTTTGGTGGGCGTGGTCGTTGCTGGCGTCAGCAACATAAAGGATCGCTGGCTGCAACCGGTGCTCTTCCTTACGCCAGCGGTCATGGCATGTCTTTTTGAACAATATCGCCGGAACACGCGCGCGCTTACCGAATTCGCGGCCATTAGCATTGCGCTATCGCTCGTTGTACCGCCTGTTCTTGGCTATTATCTGACCTATGGCTCTAGCACTCCGCCCTATGGTCAACTGGATTATCAAAGCCTTTATCAAGAGATACGCAAAGATGGTGATTTTAAAACAATCCTGACAGACAACGCGCAGATTGGCGGGAATTTCAGGCTCTTCGATCCATCAATCGAAGTGATCCACCCCGAAACACCTTATGGTGCATCACGCGCCTCAAAACCTGTACTGGTGATGTGGTTTGGTGATACTGCCCCAAATGCACGTGTATCCACGCTTATGCGTGAAGCAAATATCATGGCACCCGATACTGGCATCAAGACTGCAAACATCATCTACCTAACGCGTCCCGATCAGCATATGACGGTGAGCTACTTCTTGCAGAAGTAAAAAGGTTCGGGAGAACCCGAACCTTTTTTATCACTCAACGGTTTCCTGAACAGCGTGAGCCGTGCTCTTAACATCGCGCCCCACGCCGCGAACCGTATTGGCGCAGGATGCAAGTGTGAAAGCACAAAGAACGATAGCAACTGGAACAATACGAGATAGCTTCATAGGTGTCTCTCCATTTAGATGCAGTTCTAACAAGATGCCCCCAAACAATAGTCCCGCCTTGGCCAACGTCCTGATGGCGAGGCCATATTTTGGCTCTCACATTGGTCATTTAGCGTAGCTTTTCCTCCCGGCAAGAGCAGCGATTTAGCCGCACGCAACAACACTGCCCCACCCCGAACGTAACGTCTCAAACCGGCCGCTACGGCGATACGATTCAAAGACGTTACGCAGATGATCAGCAACCACCTGAATATGTTGCCTTGCATCGGGTTTAATGATCATGCCAAGCTGATAACGGCCAAGCTGCGGCAAATTATGTTCAGGGCCAAGAGGCACGATGCCTTCCCCCAATAAGGTTTTGCCAAAAGGAGCGATCGCAAGATCCGCCTGTATCGCGGCGCGCTGGCCCGTAGAATGCGAACTCATATAGGCAATGCGGTAGGCCCGCCCCGATTTCTCAAGCGCCTCAAGTGCATTTCCGCGCCAAGCGCAGCCCTCTTCCCATATGGAAAGCGGCAAGGGATCACGGCGATAAGCAGTGCCGCATCTGGCACCCGCCCAAACCAGCTCCTCATCGAGCAATATCTCAACATCACCTTTGCTTGGGACTGTGTGTGAGAGATTGACCAGCGTAACATCAAGCCGTCTTTCATCAAGACGCTTGCGCAGATTAGCGCTCTGATCGATCACGACATCGACCGTAACACCCGGATGCGTTTCTGCAAAACGCTTCAAAACGAGCGGCAACACACATTCACCAATGTCATCAGGCGATCCGAGCCGAACAACCCCAGTCACTGTCGGCGCGACAAATTTCGCCACAGCCTCACGATTGAGCGCCAGCAGTCGCCGCGCATAACCAAGCAGCACTTCGCCATCGCTGGTCAGCTTCACAGAACGCGCATCCCGTTCAAAGACCGCAGCGCCCAGTTGCTCTTCAAGCTTCTTGATCTGCATGGAAACAGCCGAAGGTGTGCGAAACACCACATTGGCAGCCGCCGAAAAACTACCCGTATCGGCAATGGCTGCAAATGTCCGCAGCACATCTATATCAAGCATTGGCAGAGGATGCTGTACGGGCGCTGTCATCGTGGGCTCCACATGAAGTTAGTTCAATTTTTCTGACTTTATACCTTTCTATATTTCGTTTGATTGAACGTCAAGATCGCGGCAAGCTTCAAACATAGAGGTCAAGACACGTCAGAAAACACTTGATCTCAATTCTGCCTGGAGAACAAAAATGAGCATTCAGTGTGAACCCCTGCAAAGAGAATGTATCGCGCGCCCGTTCATCATCACGCACTGGCTACAAGCGAGCATGGCATCGGTCAGCGCATTTTACACCAACTGGACATATCAGCGGCGCATAAAGAAGAGCCGCAGAATTCTCGAAAGCCTGCCCGAGCACATTCGGCACGACATCGGCTGGCCTTGCGTGGATGACCGCCTTCCCGCCCCCGCGAGGAGAGGCCAAATGCAGTAAGGCATATTCGAATTGCGAGTTGGAATTTTCCGCCTTCAATTTAGCGACATATAGGGACCAATATACGGCAGGCATTTAGCCGCACTATTCAACCCGAAAGTTCTATGTCTCAATACGCCTATCCTGTTTGCGCCATGACCTATCCCCTGTAAAATAGGGCAGGAGCAATGGGACTACCGGTCAAAAAGCGACCGGATGACTGGGCCTTCTATAGTCCCGGTGTCATGACGGAGGCACAAAGCCGGAAACTGCGTCGGGAACCGCAGTTCGGGCTTTTGAGAATGGGAACGATCAGGCTATGAATCCAGCTTCATCGATTAAGCGGTCTATTGTTTTTTTTCTTGTCCCTGACTTCTCGATGATCGCATTTGCGACAGCGATAGAGCCACTGCGCATTGCCAATCGAATGCTGGGTTATGAAGCCTATCACTGGCGTTTGACGTCCACCGATGGCAAGCCGGTCAAGGCTTCAAATGGCGTGGAATGCGCGGTCAATGCGTCACTGGAGGATGAACGCCGCTATCTTCAAAGCGAACAACGCCCATCCATGGTCTTTGTCTGCTCAGGCGTCTATGTCGAGGATTTCCGCAACAAATCTGTCTTTGCCTGGCTGCGTGAAGAATATAACCGCGGCGTCGCGGTTGGCGGGCTCTGCACCGGTGCGCATATTCTGGCGGCTGCGGGCCTTCTCTCGGGCAAACGCTGCGCCATTCATTGGGAAAACCTGCCAGGCTTTTCGGAAGCTTTTCCGAAAGCTGAAGTCTATGCCGATCTTTTTGAAGTGGATAGCAATATCTTTACATGCGCAGGCGGGACCGCTTCGCTCGACATGATGCTGAAGCTCATCGGCGATGACTTCGATGATAATCTGGTCAACCGCATTTGCGAACAAGCCCTCACCGACCGGGTACGCAACCCGCACGACCGCCAACGCCTGCCACTTCGCGCCCGCCTTGGCATCCAGAATTCAAAGATTCTGACCATCATCGAAATGATGGAAGCCAACCTTTCCGAACCGGAAGCACTCATTAACGTAGCCCATAATATCGGGCTTTCGCGCCGTCAGGTCGAACGCCTGTTCCGTCAGGAAATGGGCCGTTCTCCGGCACGATATTATCTGGAAATACGCCTCGACCGGGCCCGGCATTTGCTGTTGCAATCCTCCTTGCCGGTGGTTGAAGTTGCCGTCGCCTGCGGGTTCGTTTCCGCGTCGCATTTTTCCAAGTGTTATCGCGAGCTTTATGGTCGCTCACCCCAGCAGGAACGGGCTGACCGGAAAATGCTGATTGCGGCATAATCCCGAGGATCATAACAAAACCCGCGCACTCAGAACGCGGGTTTTTCTTTTAAATCATAGTGATAGCCCTGCGTGATGAATCAAATCATCAACATGGAGCCACGATCTGCCCTTCACGCACCAGCGCCATTTTGCAACGAAGATGTTTCGGTCGTCTCGTGCCGTGATTATGTCGTAGAATGACAATTGTGGGCCGGGCGCAGCCACTATGATTCCATCAAATACAAAATGGGATCGCATGAAATGGCAGAGTTTCCTAAAAAGGCAAAAGTGGTCATTGTCGGGCTTGGTGGAATTGTCGGAGCATCCGTCGTCCACCACCTGATCGAACGAGGATGGGACGACATTGTCGGCATCGACAAATCCGGCATCCCCACGGACATTGGTTCCACCGCACACGCATCTGATTTCTGCTATGCGACAAGCCATGATTTCCTGTCATGCTGGACGACGCTCTATTCCATCGATTTCTATGAGAAAATGGGCCATTACGCCCGCGTCGGCGGTATTGAAGTTGCCCGCGTCGGCGACGATGCCCGAATGGAAGAGCTCAAGCGCAAGGTCGCATCCGGCAAAGCCTTTGGTACGCGGGCTCGCCTGATGGAGCCATCCGAAGTCAAAGAAAAATTTCCACTGATCGAAGAGAGCCTTGTTCAGGGCGGTTTGTGGGACCCGGATGCAGGCCTTGTTATTCCACGCTCGCAAACAGTTGCAGGCAGATTGATTGATCAGGCGGAAAATGCGGGAAAGCTTAAAAGCTTTGCAAACACACCCGCTCAGTCGCTCATCGTTGAAAATGGACGCATCAAGGGCGTTGTCACCCATCGTGGTACAATCGAAGCCGACTATGTGGTGGTTTGCGCCGGTCTCTGGGGCCGGCTGATTGCCGAAATGGTTGGCGAAGACCTGCCCGTCATGCCCATTGATCATCCGTTGACCTTCTTCGGCCCCTATAATGCGTTTGCCGGAACCGGCAAGGAAATTGGCTGGCCACTTTTGCGCGACCAGGGCAATTCGGCCTATATGCGTGACACCGGCGACCCAAAGACTGCCGAAGGTGGTCAAATTGAGTGGGGCTACTACGAGGAAACCAATCCGCGCCTCTGCCACCCGCGTGACCTTCTTGAAAAACATGAAGCCCGTTTGTCGCCATCACAGCGTGATCTCGACATGGAGCAGGTTCTTGAACCACTCGAACGCGCCATCGAACTAACCCCCATTCTCGGCGAGCTGGGCTATAATGAAAGCCATTCCTTCAATGGTTTCCTACAGGTAACAACCGATGGCGGACCTTCAATCGGCGAAAGCCAGAAAGTCCGTGGCCTCTGGTATGCGGTTGCAATCTGGGTCAAGGACGGCCCCGGCATGGGTAAACTCATTGCCGACTGGATGACCGATGGTCGTACAAAAATCGATCATCACGCCATCGACTATTCGCGCTTCTATCCGCACCAGATGACCGAGCAATTCATCTGGGATCGCTGCACCGAAACCGCAATGAAGGTTTACAATCCGGCGGTGCATCCGCGTGAGCCCTTTTCCAAAGGCCGCAATATTCGCCGTTCACCGTTCTATGAACGGGAAAAGGAACTGGGTGGCCACTTCATGGAGCTGGGTGGCTGGGAGCGTGCGCACGGCTATGCAGCCAATGAGCATCTGCTGGAAAAATATGGCGACCGTATTCCGGTGCGGGAAAATGAGTGGGACAACCGCCATTTCTGGCGCGTTTCCAATGCCGAGCACCTGGCATTGAGTGAAGATTGCGGCATCATCAATCTCTCGCATTTTGCGATGTACGACATAGAAGGCCCGGATCATGTCGCGCTGATGGAGTGGCTGTGTGCTGCAAAAATCGGCGGTGACGCCAATATCGGAAAGGGCATTTACACCCACTTTCTCGATGATGAAGGCATGGTGCGCGCCGATTTCACCGTAATGCGCATGGCTGACAGTATGCGTATGATCAACGGCGCCGATGCCGGCCCCCGCGACTTCCATTACATGCGCCGCGTTGCTGAAGATAAGGGTTTTGATGTCACCATCACCGATGTTACAGAAAAATACGCCACCATCGGCATCTGGGGACCAAACGCCCGCGATAATCTCAAGAAGGTTGTCGAAAATCCGGAAGGTCTTGATCTTGAGAACTTTGCCTTCGCCGCCATCAAGCCGATCCGTATTGCGGGCAAGGATGTAACCGCCTTCCGCATTTCCTATGTCGGTGAACAGGGTTGGGAATTGCACATGCGCTATGAAGACGGCCTCGCCATATGGGATGCGCTGCGTTCAACCGGCGCAATTGCGGTTGGTGTTGAAACCTATGCCAATAGCCGCCGGATGGAAAAAAGCCTGCGTCTCCAAAATGCGGATCTGCTCACCGAATATAATCTTCTTGAAGCGGATCTCGCTCGCCCAAAGGTCAAGGAGGCAGACTTCCGCGGCAAGGCAAAGCATCTGGAGTATAAGGCCCGCGATCATCAACCAGCCATGCTCTGCACGCTGGTTATAACAGAAAATGTCGATTCCAAAGGCGTCAAACGCTATCCGGTCGGCATTCTACCGGTCCTTGATCCTGAAACGGGAGAAACGCTGATCGATGAACTCGGTCGCCGGTCCTTCACCTCGTCCATCGCCTACGGCCCGAGCATCGGCAAGAACATCGCGCTTGCTTATCTGCCTTGGTCCTATTGTCAGCAAGGGCGAAAGCTGAATGTCGAATATTTCGGCGAAACGTATCCGGTGGAGGTTGTATCGATTGGCTATAAGCCACTCTACGATCCAGAAAATCTCAAGCCGCGAAGCTGATATAATCATTTAAAAGGTGCAAAAAGCCGGGGCAAACCCCGGCTTTTTATCAACGTAATCTGAACTTATTGAAACGATGCCTTGCCGCCAGAAATAACGATCTTTTCATCGCCCTTCAGCGCCTCACGGTCACCGTTCGGGAAGGTCACAAAGCAACCACCATCGCAAAAATCGACTGTTTCGGCTGGTGCTATCAGCATTTCACGCTTTGACGCGCCTTCAGTGACGACGATGGTCTGAGCGGCGCTATCATTGTTCGATACGGTTGCAGCATAAAGGCCTGGCATGGAAAACGAAAGTGCGAGCACCGCACCAAGCGCAACCTTGCCAGCATAATTGACCTGAGTTCTGTTCATATCGTTTCAGCGCTTCCGCTGCTCCCGCTATAAGCCGAAAATTCGGCCCCCTTGCTCTGAGACAGTTCAACTGCCTCTTTTCATGACCACTTATAAGACTTCAAAGCTGAACTGCAACTGAACGCACCTTCATACCTTGTCGTCATGCTGCGGCTTATCACCCTCGACCGGCTTGTCCTTGCGCAATTTTGCGCCGCGTGATCTGTCCTTCTCGACAATCTCGGAAACTCTTTCGATTTCAGAAACGCCAAGCACCAGATTGGTTGCAGACGACGAAAATGGAATTCCTTCAGCATGAAAACGTTCGACAATCTGGAATCGCAACTCGTTCTTGATGGAACCCGTAGACGTAATATCTGCGACATGCGCATAAACGTCGAAAATCATTAATGAATCCGTCACACTCTGAAAGGCCACAAACGGCTCCGGATTTTTCAAAATGGAGGGATGACCGCGAATAATTTCAGACAGAAGTGCGTGAACACGGCGAGGATCGTCAGTGTAAGCGGCCTGCACATTGATATCAATGCGACCAAGCTTGTTGCGTAGCGTCCAGTTTCCAACATTACCGTTGATGAGCGTAGAGTTTGGAACAACAATCGACTGCTTCTGGAAAGTTTCCACTTCCGTTGCGCGAACGCTGATTTTCTTGACAATACCGCTGACTGTACCCGCCTCGACCCAGTCACCAACCTTAAAAGGGCGCTCTGCAAGAAGAATAAGGCCGGAAACAAAATTCTGCACGATGTTCTGAAGGCCAAAACCGATACCAAGCGAGAGACCGCCGGCGATCAGGGCAAGGCTTGAAAGATTAAAACCCGCAGCCGACACTGCAATCAGCGCCGCCAACACCAACCCGACATATCCGACAACAGTACGGATCGAGTTACGGACACCCGAGTCAACACGTCCACGCGCGAGAACTTTGCTATCCAGCCAGTTCTGAAACCAGTGGGTCATCAGATAGACGATGAAGAACAAGGAAATCCCGGTCAAAATCCCCATAAGTGATATGGAAATGCTGCCAATCTGGAATCCCGTCATCCAATGATAGAACGTGTTCTTAAGCTCGGACCACTGAAATCCGAACTGCATCAACACCAGCGGAATGCCAATCAGCGCCACCGCGAGATTGATGAGGATACCAACAACAAGACCGAGTTGGTCAAGCTTTGCCTCATCAAAATGAAACCGTTCACGCAAAACCCGCCCAATGGGGCTGGATGCGAAAGCCTGCTCTTCGGAAATGGCGCGCCCCGTGAGAAAACCAAGATACATCGTCACAAGAAATGCGCCGGTAACCACAATCTGTTGCGCCATAAACCGGGCCAGGCCGATAAAGCCAAGTCCGGCCGCAACAATTGGTACAAGACCAAGAAGCAACAGAAATATCCTGAATGCTTTAGGCCAGGGACGAACAGCTTCTCCGGGGATCTTCTCAATCGGTTTGAGAAACGCAATAACCAGTATCAATACGCCAATAACAACAGTCGAAAGCAGGCTTTTCGCCATCGTCAGTGACAAGGGTGACGACAGCACCTGATTAACTTTGCTGAAAAATGAATCCAGCCCATTGATCAGTGCTATGCCGGTAATCAGCCAGACCAATGCCCGGCCCGGACGCGGAGCGATAGGCACCAAACGCCATGCAGGCGTATAAGGACTGATACACGCAAATGCCAACCGGCTGATAAAGAAGACAATGCCCAAGACGATAAACAGCGATTGCAGGAGTGCACCAATATCAGGTCTGAGCACATTAAAATAATCGAGACAAAAATAGGTCGTTGCAAGAAAAACAGCGACCGCCCCCGAAGGGATAGCGGTAGACCAGAAGGCAACCGATAAGCGGCTCAGATAAGAAGGGGCTTCATTGTTGACGTCACGTTCATAAAGCGAACCCAGAGCCCGCCGCGCGCCAAGCTGAATAATCAACGCCGCGATGAGCGCAAAGAACGCGGCAGCCAGAAATGAATTCAGCTTGAAGGTAAAAACGAAACGCCACCATGATTTCACGATGCTCCACAGCGAAATCATCTGATTCCCGGCAGCGGAAGACACTTCGGAGCCGAGTGTAAGATCAAGGTTGACACGCTGGGACAATGTTTGCGTGAAAAGATCACGCCGCATATTGCTGATTTTTGCCGACATCTGATTGACGGCCAGCGATGCATCTTCGGTTTCACCGATAACCGCGTTGATTTCGGCCTTTTCTGCAACCAGTCGCGCCCGCTCTTCAGCAACGATTGCAGGCTCTGCCGGTTGATCGCCGGAAGGTGCGGCACCCAGTTGCTCAAGACGTGTGTTGATTTCCGTCAGGCGAGGACGAAAAGCGACACCGGCATCAAGCAACTTCTTCGAAAGCGCATCGAGCTGAAGCTTAAAATTCGCAAGCGATTCATCGTTGGTTGCAGATTTCTGCAACTGATCACTGATCGTCTTCGTCTGCTGTTTCAGATCATTGATAACCGGCTTTTGCTGCTGAACGACACTGGATACAGGTGCGCCACTATCCACCGTAGGGGCGGATGCGGGTGCGGACGATGGTGCCGTTTCGGCCTGCTCCGCTTGCGGCTGTTGCACCTTGCTATCCTGAGCAAGAGCGTTATCGAACGCCCCAAGCAGAAAGGCAACACCAGTCACGGCAAAGGCAAAAGCACGGAACGTCGATAAATATGCCAATTTAGAACTCTGCTGTTTTACAAACACGGGGGAACAAAAAGCGTGCGATCGTTGAAGCGATACTAATGCATAATCCGACCGAAGTGAAACAAGGATCGATAAGATTATGCATCAAATAAAAGGGTTTAGAGCGCCGATTTGATTCAATCCGGCCAAAACGCGCTCTCAAGCATGCATGCCCAAAGTGAGAACCGTTTTGGAACAAAGATATGCAAAAAACAAAAGCCAAACCGTGTCATCTTATCACCATAAAATACGGCGCGGATTGGGCCTTATAAAGGGTATGGCATTGGGTAGAAACAGAAAAGGATTCCAATTTGTGAAACGATGCTGTAGTTGTCTGGGCGAAGTCCCCAAAAGTCGACAGACTTTTCAGGGGTGAGATTTACGGTAAAGCCGCTCCGGCACCAGGTCATTTTTGCGGAAAGACTTAAAGGGAAAGTCCAGGCATTTTGATAAAGGGCATGAAGAACAGGATTGAGCATATTGATCGTTACAAGCAGCATGGCTTCATGCTGTTTGTAACGTGTGTCCTGTCATTTACTGCCTTTATTTTTGCTGTGGACCTCTCAGCGCTCGCCGATGACGCGGGGCAGAATACGCCAAAAAGCATGGCAGCACAGCAGGTTGCAGACGCACCTGCCATACCCACGCGCCAGCAATCGACGCCGGCGCCGCAGCCGATGCGTGCTGTCCTTGCTCAAGCAGCCGCGGCAAAAATTAAAGCAGCCCATTCCAGCGGCAAAAGCGCAGCTCTGGCGGCTCAGCCAAACCAGCTGGCCTTTTTTGACGCAAAACCCGTCGAAGCTGCAAGCGCCTCCAAGTTTTTAAGACTTTCACGAAGCACATATTCCCAAGTGCGCGCGCCACCACAAAGCGCCTGAAAACCATCATGGCGATTGGCAATATCCAATCCTGAATCATTTACGAAGAAATGCGCGCTAGGCTTTTGTATTCTATACGAAATTTACACGTGCTCAATATCTGGAATTTCAACTCATGCGTACTTCTAAATGGGTCGCTGTGCTTTATGGCCTGATCGTTTTGATCGGCGTCATCATCGCCTTGCCCAATTTCTTCACAAAGCCACAACTTGAGGCGTTGCCGTCGTGGTTCCCAAAGCGGCAGGTGACGCTTGGTCTCGATCTGAGTGGTGGCTCCTATCTCGTCCTTGAAGTGGATGCGGCCAGCCTCAAAAAAGATCGTATGCGGGCGCTGCTCGACGATGCACGCAGCAAGCTGCGCGCTGAACGCATTCAACCACAATCGATCCGTGCCGTTGGTGATGCGGTTATTGTCACAATCCCTGATGCCGATCAGCGTGCAAAAGCCGATACAGCGCTTAAAACACTGATTTCACAGGTCAACACCACAGGCTTCGGAACTGCGATCAACGATATTGATGTTACCACCAGTGACAATCAAATCCGCCTGACGCTGACAGAGGCCGGCTTCACCTATCGTCTTGATGCGGCATTGCAGCAGAGCCTTGAAATCATTCGTCAGCGTGTGGATCAGGTCGGTGTTGCCGAACCTTCAATCCAGCGCGTTGGCTCTGACCGTATCGTTGTTCAGCTTCCGGGCCTGCAGGACCCGGCCCATCTTCGTCAGCTTCTTGGAAGCACTGCGAAGATGAGCTTCCATATGGTCGCGGACGTCAATCCGAATGATCCGCCACCACCCGGTGTCACCATTCTGCCGGATTCCAAAGACCCGAACATCAAATACCCGATCGAAGATCAGATCGCACTTTCTGGCGAACGTCTGACCGATGCGCGTGCAGGCTTTGATCCGCGCACCAATGAGCCAATCGTGTCGTTCCGCTTCGACAGCCTTGGCGCACGCCAGTTTGCGGACATCACGACCAAGAATGTGGGCCGTCCATTCGCCATCGTTCTTGACGACAAGGTCCTGACCGCACCGCGTATCAATGAGCCGATCACCGGCGGTTCAGGCCAGATTACCGGCAATTTCACGGTTCAGGACAGTGTCGTTCTGTCGGCGCTGCTGCGTGCAGGTGCTTTGCCTGCTCCGCTGACCGTGATTGAAGAACGCACCGTTGGTCCTGACCTTGGCGGCGACGCCATCAAGATGGGGCTTGTTACGGGCATCATCGGCTTCGTCCTCGTAGCCGTCTTCATTCAGCTCCTCTATGGCGTCTGGGGCACCATCGCCAACGTAGCACTGCTGCTCCATACCTTGTTGACGTTCTCGGCATTGAGCCTGATCGGAGCGACGCTGACACTGCCGGGTATCGCAGGTATCATTCTGGGTATCGGCATAGCGGTCGACGCGAACATTCTGATTAACGAACGCATACGAGAAGAAACACGCAGAGGTCTGGGCGCTATGGCGGCCCTCGACAAGGGCTTCCATGCGGCTTTCTCAACCATTGTGGACGCGAATGTCACCTCGCTGATCTCTACCGTGCTTCTCTTTACATTCGGCACAGGTCCGGTACGCGGTTTCGCGGTTACCATGATGCTGGGTATTGCGATTTCCATGTTCACCGATGTGACGCTCGTTCGCATGGCGATGGCCTGGTACGTTCGCAAACGTAAGCTCAAGACCCTTGTCATCGAACCATTCCTGAAATTCGTTCCTGAAAAGACGAATATCAGCTTCATGAATGCGCGTTTTATCGGTATCGCAGTCTCTATCGTGCTTTCGATTGCTTCCATTGGCCTGTTTTTCAAGCCGGGGCTCAATTACGGCATCGACTTCAAGGGCGGTATTCAGGCCGAAATCGTAACCTCTCAACCAGCCAATCTGGCACAGTTGCGTGAAAAGCTCAGCGCTCTCGGATTGGGCGAAGTTGCCCTTCAGTCTGCGGGAACTCCGAATGATGTCCTGATCCGCATCCAGCGTCAGGATGGTGGCGAAGAAGCGCAAACCGTTGCAGTCAACAAAATGCGCGATGCTGTGATGGAACTGGACCCTGGCACAAAGATCGAACGCAGTGAGGTTGTCGGACCGAAAGTTTCCGGTGAACTGGCACGTTCCGGCTTTATTGCCGTGATCTTGTCAGCGCTTGGAATGCTCGTCTATCTTTGGTGGCGCTTCGAGTGGTTTTTTGCGATGGGTGCGATCATCACGCTTATCCTCGACACCACAAAAATGGTCGGTTTCTTCGCGCTGTTCCAGCTCGATTTCAACCTGACGGCCATTGCAGCGCTTCTGACAGCGATCGGTTACTCGGTAAACGATAAGGTCGTGGTTTATGACCGCATGCGTGAAAACATGCGTCTTTATAAGTCAAAGCCTCTGCGCGAAATCGTTGACATGAGTATCAATCAGGTGCTGGTGCGCTGTGTTTATACCTCGATGACAACATTCCTGTGTATGCTCCCGATGGCAATCTGGGGCGGCAGCGCCGTGCATAATTTTGCCGTGCCTATGCTGTTCGGTATCTTTATTGCGACTTCATCGTCGATCTTCATCGCAGCACCAATCCTGCTGTTGCTCGGCAACTGGTGGCAGCATCGTCAGCACGCCCATCAGGCGATTGAAGACAGCGCCACAGCGCAGAAATAAACAACGTGCCGGGCATGGTCTCAATCATGCCCGGCATCTTGCAAAGCTTAATCACACTGAAACCGCAAAGACATTCCTATGCCCCATGACACGCCTTTGATTGCAGCAATTGTCATCGGGTTATGTCTGGCATTTCTTTTCGGCGCGATTGCCACGCGTCTTAAAATTTCTCCTCTCGTCGGTTATCTGCTGGCCGGTATTATTGCCGGACCCCATACGCCCGGCTTCGTCGTCGATCAGGATCTCATTCTTCAACTGGCCGAAATCGGCGTTATTCTGCTGATGTTCGGCGTGGGCCTGCATTTTTCCCTCAAAGATCTGCTTTCGATAAAGGCCATAGCGGTGCCCGGTGCGCTGGCACAAATCGCGACAGCCGCAGCCCTTGGGACCGCTCTTGGTTTAGCACTTGGCTGGGATGTAAAAGCCGGACTGGTTTTTGGCCTGGCCCTTTCCACTGCCAGCACTGTGGTGCTTTTACGCGCCATGCAGGACATGCGCCTTATCGATACAGACAGGGGCCGCATCGCAGTCGGCTGGCTGATTGTTGAAGACCTCGCCATGGTTCTGGCGCTGGTGCTGCTGCCAGCACTTGCCAGCTTAAGCAGTGAACAAGGTCACGCAGTCGCCAGCGATCCCATCGCCCAATGGCTGGGGCTCGGCATCACCGGCATCATTGTCTTCACCATTGCCAAGGTCGCGGTGTTTGTCGCTCTCATGCTGGTGGTTGGCCGCAAGGTCATTCCATGGCTGCTGAATGTCATTGTGCAGACCGGATCACGCGAATTATTTCGCCTTGGTGTTCTTGCAATAGCCCTCGGCGTTGCTTTTGGTGCGGCACATCTGTTCGGTGTGTCTTTTGCACTTGGCGCATTTTTCGCTGGCATGGTGATGAGCGAATCCGAACTCAGCCATCGCGCTGCCGAAGAATCCCTGCCTTTGCGCGATGCGTTCGCCGTTCTGTTCTTCATTTCAGTGGGTATGCTGTTTGATCCAATGAGCCTCATTCGCGATCCCCTGCCCCTGATCGCGACTCTTGCCATCATTCTGGTGGGTAAATCGGTTGCAGCTTTCTTTATCGTACGCGCGTTTCGCCGGCCAATCGGAACCGCCTTGACCATTTCTGCAAGCCTCGCCCAGATCGGTGAATTTTCTTTCATTCTGGCCGGATTGGGTGTCAGCCTCAATCTGCTGCCGCCCGATGCCCGTGACCTGATCCTTGCCGGTGCAATGCTTTCGATCTTTCTCAACCCATTGATGTTCATTGCTGCGGAGCGTATGCGGCCATGGCTTGAAAAGCGGCTGGGTGGAGAAATAGCTCATGACGAAAGCGTCCCATCCAGCGGCGATACGGATCGCTCCGAACCCCGGCCAATAAGCCCCCTCAAAGGGCATACGATCATCGTCGGCTATGGCCAGATCGGCAAACACATCGCTTCAAGTTTACAGGAAAGGCAGATACCTTTCCTCGTTGTCGAAAATTCGCCCAAGATTTATTACAAATTGAAAGAAATCGGCATTGAAGCTATTGCGGGAAATGCCTCGGATGCTGAAATATGGGAAACGACGAATCCGGAATTCGCTCAACATATTGTCATTGCAATAGCCAATGCCTTTGAGGCAGGACGCATAACAAGTCTTGCCCGATCCGCGAATCCCGGCATCCGTATCATTGTGCACGTCTGCTCACCAGCAGAAGCGAAATATCTGGAGGACCTGGGTGCAGATGAGGTTATTCTAGGGGCTGCAGAAATTGCCAGCGCCATGGAACGCGCGATAAGCAGCGAGGCCAGCGCCACGCAGAAGCAATCGGTTAGGACACAGTCCGACGCCACGACAGGTTTGAATGGGAATGCACCGGAACTGTCCTGAAAGGTACAACCGATGCGCCAAAAGGGGATGACATGCGAAATAAAGGTGCGGTGGCCAATTAATGAAGTTTAAGGATTATATCTGGCCAATAATAGGCATTTGTGCAGTCGCTATTTCAGCATGGCTTCTCTATCGTGAATTGCGCAGTATCTCGCTTGATGACGTTCTGGACAGCCTTTACGCGATCCGCGCTCACCATTGGCTTCTTGCAGCCGCCGCAGCACTCCTCGCCTATAGCTCGCTCGCTGGCTATGACCGCATCGCACTTCTTCATCTGCACAGAAAAATATCCTGGCTCTTCATCGCGCTGTGCTCGTTCACAACTTACGCCTTATCGCACAATATCGGAGCCTCCGTTGTGTCTGGCGCTGTCGTGCGCTACCGCGCCTATTCCTCGCAGGGCATGCCCGGCAGTGAAATCGCCGTCCTCATCGCTTTCTGCTCTTTCACATTCGTGCTGGGCGTCATCATCACATCAAGCATCGTGCTTCTGCTCGAACCGCATATTCTCATGCGTTTCAACGAAGACCTGACGCCGACCGTTTCCACCATCATTGCTTTGCTGATGCTGGCATTCGTGTTGCTCTATATTTTTGGTAGCTGGCTCCAGCTTCGCCCATTGCAGATCGGTAAATTCCGTCTGGAATATCCGCGCCTTCCCGTGGTCACACAGCAGCTTATAGTGGCGCCACTCGAACTCATCGGCGCTGCAGGCATCATCTATTTTGCACTCCCAGAAGCGGGCAATCCCGGCTTTCTGATCATCCTTGGCATCTTTCTGGTATCGTTCTCGGCGGCGCTTATTTCGCATGCACCCGGTGGGCTTGGTGTGCTGGAACTGGTGTTTCTCACCGGCTTGCCGGACATGAATCAGGCTGATGTTCTCGCCGCACTGATTGTTTTCCGTCTCCTCTATCTGCTGATCCCTTTTGCCATCTCGCTCTTTGTGGTTCTGATTTTCGAAAAATCACAATTCGTATTGCGGTGGAACGAAAAGCAGAAGAAGTGAGACAGCGAGGCGGGTATAATTTTTACATATCCGCCTCAAATTGAATTCATTTTTCTTAAAAATAGGCATAATCACCCCTATCTTGGAAATTGCTTCGCATAACCTCCCAATGCAAAAGCAGAAACAGCCTTATCCCAAGGCACTTCCAAGAGGAACTTACGCATGCCTGCGACATTGATCATCCCCGGTTACAAGGGATCGGAAGCAGGCCACTGGCAGCGCCAATGGTTGCATGACGATCCGTCAGCAGTGCTTGTCGAACAGGACGACTGGCACTATCCGGTGCTATCCGACTGGATGCACGCGCTCGAAGCCAAACTCGCCGAGAATCCCGGTGCGGTTCTGGTTGCCCATAGTTTAGGTTGCATTCTTGTTTCGCATCTCGCAAGCCGTCCGGCTGCATCTCACGTTGCTGGCGCACTTTTAGTCGCCCCGGCAGACGTTGAAACCATGTCCCGCCGCGACAGCCGCTTTGAAAGCTTTGCGCCGCTGCCGCGTCATGAACTGACTTTCCCGTCCATCGTCGTTGCCAGCCGCACTGACGACTATATGAGCTTTGCCAAGGCGGAAGCCATCGCCAATGTCTGGGGTGCAGGCTTTGTCGACATGGGTGACGCCGGACATATCAATGTGGAAAGCGGCTTCAGCCGCTGGCCGGAAGGCGCGATCCTCGCCTCGTCCCTGCATCGGGAACCCATAACACACACGCTCTCCCAAGCAGCGTGACCGCAAACCGCCCGCTTTTTTATAAGTCGGGCGGTTTCTTTTAACTATGCTGTCTGCGTTCCAGCCAGACTTTAAGAACGAGCGTCAACAACGCAATGCCCGCCAATGTCGAAGCCGCAGCAAAAGCCCCGGCAACATTATAATCGTTGAACAGAAGTTCAACCTGCAAAGGCAGCGTATTCGTCTTACCGCGAATGGCACCCGATACAACGGACACAGCGCCGAATTCACCCATCACGCGTGCATTGCAAAGGACTGCGCCATAAAGCAGCGCCCATTTGATATTGGGAAGCGTGACATAAAAAAATGTCTGCCACGCATTGGCTCCAAGCGTCAGAGCCGCTTCTTCCTCATCACTGCCCTGCACTTGCATCAATGGAATGAGTTCGCGCGCCACAAAGGGCGATGTCACAAACAGGCTTACCAGAAAGATGGCTGGAACGGTGAACATGATCTTGATGTCATACGTTTCAAGCAGCGGCCCGAGCAGCCCTTGCGAGCCATACAAAAACAGATAGGTCACACCCGCAACGATAGGCGACACGGAAAACGGGATCTCGACGAAGGTAATCAGCAGCCTGCGCCCGGGAAAGCGGAATTTCGTGACCAGCCATGCAACACAAATGCCGAATGCCATATTGATCGGCACAACGACAATTGCGGTCAAGACCGTCAACCACACTGCATGCAGCGTATCAGGCTTGAGGATTTCTCCAAAGAAGACATCCACGCCCTTGCTGAAAGCATAGGAGAAGATGACGGCCAGCGGCGCGCCAATGCAAATTGCCGACAGAATTGCAGCAAGCCCGATCAACAGGCTGCGCACAGGACCGGGCGCATTGCGCGCCTGTAAACTCGCACTACCGCTCTGCATAACGAAGCTGCCTTGCCTGAATGAGGTTGGTTATGAGCAGCATGAAAAACGCCATCACCAGCATAACAAAAGCAAGTGCGGCGGCTGCCGGATAGTCATATTCATCCAGCCTGATAAAAACGAGAAGCGACGTCACTTCCGTTTCAAAAGGCAGATTGCCGGAAATGAAGACGATAGAGCCAAATTCTCCAAGACTACGCGCAAAGGACAATGATGCGCCGGCCAGAAAAGCGGGAAAGATCGTCGGCCAGATAATAAGCGAAAAAATCTGCCAGGGTGTAGCGCCAAGACTGCGCGCGGCCTCCTCCACATCCGCACTCATCTCCTCAAGCACCGGCTGCACCGTACGAATGACAAACGGAATACTAGTAAAAAACATGGCAATCATGATACCAAGCGGCGCGTAAGCAACTTTAATACCGATGGGTTCGAGAAAACGTCCAAACCAGCCATTTGGGGCAAACAATGTCACCAGTGCCAGACCGGCAATCGCCGTTGGCAGCGCAAAAGGCAAATCAACTGCCGCATCAATCAACCGCTTACCCGGAAACTGATAACGCGACAAAACCCACGCCAGCAGCAAGCCGAAAAGACCATTCAACACGGTGGCCACCGCTGCGGCACTGATTGTGATGCGAAACGTCGCCAGCGCACGATCGGAGGTAACAATTCTCCAGAAATCGCTCCAGCCGAGGCTGGCAGTTTTCAGAATCATAGCCAGAAGCGGCAAAGCGACAATGACCGCCAGATACAGCAAAGCGCAGCCGAGGGTCAGCCCGAACCCCGGCAGCACCGAATTGCGTTTCATGCTCAGAAGCGACACTGGATTTTCCAAATGAAAGGCGAGAGCTGACTGCTCTCGCCGGATAATTGTTTTTACTTGGCAGTAAAGAGCTTATCGAGCACACCACCTTCGGCGAAATGATCTTTCTGAACCTTCTCCCAACCGCCAAAAGCATCTTCAACCGTTACAAGACGCACATCTGGATAAATATCCTTGTGCTTTGCAATCACGTCCTTGTCATGCACACGATTAAAGTTCTGCGCAAGAATTTCCTGCCCTTCCGGCGAGTAAAGGTAGTTCAGATACGCTTCGGCAATCTTGCGTGAACCGCGCTTATCGACGACCTTATCAATCACTGTCACCGGAAACTCAGCAAGCAGGCTGACTTCTGGCACAACCACATCATATTTATCTGCACCCAGAACCTTCTCAGTGCCGCGGGTTTCCGCTTCAAACGTCACCAGAACATCGCCAATGCCGCGTTCGGCAAAGGTCGTCGTTGCACCACGACCGCCCGTATCAAACACTGGAACATTCTTGAAGATTTTACCGATGAATGCGTGAACCTTTTCCTGATCACCCTTGAACGCTTCATTGGCATAGGCGGTGGCTGCGAGATAAGTGTAGCGCGCATTGCCGGAGGTCTTAGGGTTAGGGAAGACTACCTTCACATCGTCGCGAGCCAGATCATCCCAGTTCTTGATGCCCTTTGGATTGCCTTCACGCACCAGAAACGCCGGGAATGAATAATAAGGCGAGGAATTATTCGGCAAACGCTTCTGCCAGTCAGCGGGGATCAAACCACCCTTGTCATGGAGAACCTGCACATCGGTCACCTGATTAAAGGTCGCAACGTCCGCTTCAAGGCCTTCCAGAATGGAGCGTGCCTGCTTGGATGAACCGGCATGAGACTGATTAACGGTGAGATCTTCCCCCGTCTTGGTTTTCCAGTCAGCCACAAAGGCCTTGTTTACCTGCTCATAAAGCTCGCGCGCAATGTCATAAGAAACATTGAGAATATCATGAGGCTGCTCTTGTGCCTGAACCGGGGCAGCGCCCAAACCAAGCGCAACCGCCGCATATAGAATAATTTTCTTCATAATCCGCACCCTTCTCCCTTTGCGCACACAAAGGACCCATAACTCGGTCTTTATTGGGAAATAAATCTACATGGAGAAGAGCAATAAGCAACCTAAATCATTGATTTAAATATATAAACTACTTTTAAAACCATTCTTGGAAATCTTGCCTCTATGCAAAAAACGCATGAGAAAAATTTTCCATAAAAGCAACAAGAGGCGAAACAAAAATAGAGAAGCCGGAAGCTTTCGCCTCCGGCCTTCGAAATTTTTTCTTGGTTGAGAGTGCATCTGAGCCAAGGACTGTTTCACACTTTTCGGGATCTGCTCTCAATCTCACCAAAAACCGCGATGCTGCCAGCACCACAGAAAACTTTGCTCCCCGCGGTCAAGGCGATGGCGACGGCGTTCAGCAATTTCCTCAGCATTCAACTTCATCTTACCCCAGGGCTGTGCGAGACCCGCCGCCACGCCCAGCACAGCATTTTCTAAGCTTTGAGCCAGCAAGTTTAATTTGCGCTTCATAAAATCCTCCAGTTCGCGCCCATTTCGCGAGCAGCTATTCAAAGCAGCGACTTGGAGCTTACGTCCTATCCGAACGAAGCGAAGATCTGATTCAATCAGATCAAATCGCGCTCAAGCCGCAACAATGAACAATGTGTTAATTTTGAAGGCTTGTGCATTAAAGTCAATATCATACTGATTTTATCGGAGTTTACAGAACGAAATATTTTGCGAGCATCGCGAGGATGCCCGCAAAATTATTCCGGCTTACAGCGTATAATCGTCAACCGGCCTGATCCGTACTTTCTCGATGTGCCGCCCCGTCATGGCTTCAATAGAGAACTCATATCCATCTGCCACAAAATGTTCACCGCCAAGCGGCAAATGACCAAGGTGCCAGAGAATATAGCCGGCAAGCGTGGTGTAACGATCGCTGTCATCAACGAGATCACGCTGAAGTATGCTGCTAAGGCGGCGAATATCGGTAAAGCCATCAACAAGATAGCCGCCCATTCCGTCCGATTCCGCCACCGCGGCTTCCTCGTCCTCATCAGGGAATTCACCCGCAATGGCTTCTAGCACATCGGTTGGTGTCACCACGCCTTCGAACGAACCGTGCTCGTCGACCACCACGGCCAACTGGACCGGCGAAACACGAAGCTGCTCCATAACCCGAAGCACATTGGCATTTTCATGCACAACAAGCGGCTGCTTGACCACATTGTCCCAATTGATTGGCTTGCGATCACTCATGTCGAGCAGCAAATCTTTCACCAGCACCACACCAACAAATTCATCGACCTGTCGGCGCGCCACCACAACACGCGAATGCGAAAGTCCACGGATCGCCTGATGCAGTTCATTTTCGTCTTCATCCAGATCAAGCCATTCGACTTCATTGCGCGGCGACATGATCGAGCGCACAGGACGATCAGCAAGATCGAGAACACCACGGATCATTTCCTTCTCTTCGGGCAGGAAAACGTCACTGGCAGCCGTTTGCTGGGCGATGACATCGACCGTATCCGAGAGCGGATTGTCATCGCGCTGACCCCCGAGCAGACGAAGCACAGCACCAGCGGTTCTCTCGCGCAAATCGTTGGTTGTCACCAGCTTCTCGCGGTTCTTGCGTGCCATCTGGTTGGCGGCCTCAATCAGCACCGAGAAGCCAATAGCGGCATAGAGATAGCCCTTTGGAATATGGAAGCCAAAACCTTCGACAACGAGGCTGAAACCGATCATCATCAAAAAGCCGAGACAGAGGATGACAACGGTCGGATGCTTGTTAACGAAATCCATAAGCGGCCGCGAAGCCAGCATCATCACACCAATAGCGATAACAACGGCAATCATCATCACCGGCAAATGCTGCACCATACCAACAGCAGTGATCACGCTATCAAGCGAGAAGACGGCATCAAGCACGACGATCTGAACGATAACCTGCCAGAAGATCGCATGCGCAACACGCGTGTTCTTCGGACCATGCGCGCCCTCAAGCCGCTCATGCAGTTCCATTGTGCCCTTGGCGAGCAGGAAAAGACCACCAATAAGCATGATAATATCGCGACCGGAGAAAGAAAGCTCCATTACGGTAATCAATGGCTCGCGCAGCGTCACGATCCAGGAAATGGATGCAAGCAGCACAAGGCGCATCACAAGCGCCAGCGTGAGGCCGACGATACGCGCACGATTGCGCTGATGCGGCGGAAGTTTATCGGCCAGAATTGCGATAAAGACGAGATTGTCGATGCCAAGAACAATTTCAAGCACCACCAATGTCACCAGACCTATCCAGGCATTGGGGTCGGCAATCCAGTCCATGGACCAGTCCATGATGTGTCGGCTCCTATAAAATCAACGAAAAGAAAAAAGAGAAAAAACGCCGCATGCATTTCCCTTCCGAACCGCTGAAAAGCAGAACGGTATAAGGAGATTGCAAACGGCGTGAATAAGTTCAAAGCCTTTTAGGTCCGATGCTCCCGGAATGGGAGCGGGACTTCGTGAAGACGAATCGTCAGGACTGTCGCCGGGCATAAAGCGCGATGAACCTTTTAAAAAGACATGAACCGGACACGTTGCGTGCCCCTCAATGCCATGTTGTCATTTGAACGTATGAGCGCTGTATTATGCAGACACAAAGCGCGCACGCAAGACCATATCTATTCAGCAGGAGAAACCTGCACGCCACGCTTACGTTCACGGCGTGGACGCGCCTTGAAGAATCGCATCCCGATCACCGTCGCGACAATCGTAACGGCGGTGATGCCAATAACGAACCAGAACATATGGTCACGGTCCATTTTGGCAAAAATTCCCATTCCACGACCAGCCAGCCAGCCCGGCAGGAACATGAGCGGAGCCCAAACCATCGCAGAAAGCACATTCGCCGTCTGAAAACGTTTCTGATCCATCGACATCATGCCCGCCACCATCGGAACGGTACAACGCACGGGGCCAAAGAAGCGCCCAAGGAACACGGCAGAGAAACCATAGCGGCGGAACAGCAAACGCGCACGCGCAACACCGCTGCGGTGTTTATTCAATGGCCACTTATGAATAACACTGCGACCAAGCCACCAGCCAAGAAAATAGGAAACAATATCACCAATTACGGCACCGATGATTGCACCGATGATGATTGGCCAGGGTTCGACGATACCAGCGCCAACCAGACCGCCAATCGCGAGCATGATTGGCGTGGCCGGAATGAACATTCCAATAATAGCGAGAGACTCGCCGAAGGCTATCACGCCCACGATCGGACCCGCCCATACCCGATGATCGGAAATGAACTGTCCGAGATCGCTAATTATGCTTTCCATTCCGTCCTCAAAATGCCGCGAACCGGATTTTGAAGCACGCCCCGATCTTGGGGCCACTTCGAGTTTTCTGAAACGAGGATAACCCGGTGCATGAACCCCTCGCCTGCCTGCGCGTCACAAACGCTTTCGGCATTTTGCTCAATGATAAAAATCATATCAGTCAATCAAGTCTTTTATATCCTTAAGCATCCAGACAAGCATCAAAAATTGATGACATACGTGCGACATTTGCAGCGAAAATCATGCCTGTTCTGCTTTTGAATAGCCAGATTGAGCCTTGTGGATATGGAAACTCCGCAGCGACGTTACAACGCCCGATCAAAAAAATGTTTCAAAACAGAATCATAACCAAATTGATTCCGCATAAAAGTCCGCTTTCAGCAATCAAAGCGATTGTTTATCATCTATACGCGAAATACGTGTAAGCCTAACCGATCACAAAACCGCGCATTTCCGGGCTTTCTAAAACCAAACCAATTTTTTTTCGATTTTTTTCGATTGAAGGCTAGACACAGACAAAAGCGGCCTTTATAGAACCGCTCACCTCACCGGGGCCGCTGCCTCGGAGAAGCGAGTGGGTGATTAGCTCAGTTGGTAGAGCAGCTGACTCTTAATCAGCGGGTCGTAGGTTCGATCCCTACATCACCCACCATTTTCTCCTCTTCTTTCAAAGAGTTACCGCTGATTACTTAAGTCACGAAAGTGTCTGAAGGTCATACTGTCGGAGCGCTACTCCCCTTTATATTTCTCATTCTATATTCGTTATCCAGCGCCCCCTGAACCACGACCTCAGCCAGCCCTGCTTCCACAGCCATGGCAACAAGATCGCCAGAAATTCGAGTTGATGGTTGAAACACGTCATTACCCAAAGCTCGCATGGAACCAGATCTGCCCGCAATCTTTTGCTTCCAATGAACAATTATAGGGCATGCACCTTTCGGCGCGATGCTATCAAGGAATACAGACGCGCCGGACACGAGCAGTCGTATCGACACTTTTCAACGCCTCACGCAATCCGCCAGCGAACAGTCCGCTGTGGTCGAAAGGTGGATTACAACAATTAGCCAGCTCGCCACCAAACGTATAAATTGAGCATTTCAAATAATTCAAAAATAATAAAACGTACTTACTTAAAACATAAACTTATCGCCCCCCATTTCACTCTGGCAAGACTTATGTTTTAAAACTGCACGTCCACTGTTTTCATCCCAAAAATGCGCTTTAGCGCCACACAAGCAGAGTCCACATGGAGCAGCAAAACTCAGCCCCTTGCGATGATCGGCATCCGAACCAGCCGGCCAGTTTTCTGCGCGTTTTGGGGCCGGGACTGGTAACAGGGGCAGCAGATGATGACCCAAGCGGGATCGCAACCTATAGCCAGGTAGGGGCACAGTTTGGCTATTCACTCGGATGGACCATGTTGTTCAGCTATCCTTTAATGGTTGCAATGCAAGGTGTGAGTGCAGGTATTGGCGTTGTCACCGGACAAGGCGTTGCGCAAAACTTGCGCCGACATTATTCGCCCTGGCTATTACGTGGCGCAGTTATGTTATTGTTCGTCGCAAATTTCATCAACATTGGGGTGGACCTTGCAGCGATGGGAGCCGCTGTCCGGCTGTTTGCCGATGGCCCCGAGATCCTCTACACTTTGGCTTTCGCAATTCTATGTGTAACGCTCGAAGTATTTGTGAGTTACAGGCACTACGCGTCCGTTCTCAAGTGGCTGACGCTATCACTGTTTACATACGCCGCTGTCGTAATGACGGTGAATGTACCGTGGACCACTGCCCTTCAAGGTGTACTCATTCCCCGATTTGTTTTCGACAAGGAGCATGCGATGGCTCTTGTCGCGATATTTGGTACAACGATCAGCCCTTACCTGTTTTTCTGGCAGGCGGGGGAAGAAGTTGAGGAATTGCATCGCAGACATGTCCGGCGGTTGATTGTTTCTCCCGACACTGCTCGCACCGAACTTACCAGAATCAAAACCGACACTTTGATCGGAATGGCGATCTCCAATATCGTTGCGTTACTCATTATTGTAGCCACGGCATCCACACTCAATGCCAGCGGTATCACCAAGATAGAAACGTCTGCCCAAGCTGCGGAGGCCCTGCGACCCATCGCGGGAGAGCTCGCATTTGTCGCCTTCGCGATTGGTATTATCGGCACCGGATTGCTCGCAGTTCCCGTACTGGCTGGCTCCGCCGCCTATGCCGTTGCGGAGATGTTTCGATGGCCGGAGGGGCTGGATCGTCGGCCTCGCGAGGCAAAGGCATTTTACAGCACGATCGCGGTTGCAACGATCGGCGGTGTCGTTCTCAGTTTTAGTGCAATCGATCCGATACGCGCTTTATATTGGGCTGCATTTATCAACGGAGTACTGGCTACGCCACTGATGATAATTCTGCTGGCAATGGCTACCAACCGACGCATTATGGGACGGCTGACAGCCCCCTTATGGATGGTTAGTCTGGGATGGCTGGCGGTTGTGGTTATGTCATTGGCGACAATCGGATTTCTGCTGCTATGATCCGGCTTACCATTTCTGTCTTGAAGACGGCCGGTTTTTCATTGAGCAGGCACAAATTGCCACAACCGTGGGGCAGCCGCGAATAGGTGTTCATTCCGGCGTCGCCTGCCCCACCATGAAAAACTGCCAGTTCCAGAGTTAGCCGATACCAGTCCAGTTACGATATAGGATATATGCGGCGACGATGAAGATTACCGCGGCGAATATGCGATTCAAGATGTTCCTGTATGCACTCAATCGCGTGGCAAGCATCATCCCAAACACCCCTCCTATAACGCCACCTCCAATAAACTCGGCGGCAAGCCACCAGTCCACCAGACCGGAACTGGCATAGTTCAAAGCCGTGGCCAGTCCGAAAGCACCTACCGAGAGAAGCGATGTTCCGATTGCATTGATCATCGGCATACCCGTTGCCAGCATCAGACCGGGCACAATCAAAAAGCCGCCGCCGATACCAAAGAAGCCGGATGCCGCACCGGAAGCGAGCGCTATGGCTGCCGTGACGAGGCACATTCTTAAGTCTATCGGACGGCTTTCAACGTTTGCTTTCTTTTTGGGCTTCAGCATGAATAGCCCAACAACGATCATGAGGATGCCGAACAGAAAGATCAGACGATCGCCATCCAGCGCCTTGCCAAGGCTGGAACCTATCAGTGCACCGATGACGCCGAGCATGGAAAAGACGAGGCCGCAACGCCACCAGACATGCCCTTTTAACGCATGGCTCACAAAATTCGCGAATGCGTTGACGGAGACAGCAAGGGCACCGGTGCCAATGGCCACATGCGGCTGGCTTACACCAACAACATACAGGAGCAACGGCGTTGCAAGGATAGAGCCGCCGCCACCGAGCAACCCCAACATGAAGCCGACAACGCCACCGGAGCCTACTGCCGCAAAGATAGAATTACTCAACATATGCGCTCCCGATTCTGTCACGCATGATCAGGTCTGCTTTTTCTTGTCTGCGCAGAAGATTTCAAAAAGGGAGACGACCAATTGCGCTGCCTTTTCTTCTGTGAGCCGATAGCTTCCCGGATATTGCGGTGATCGACATTTTTTCTACAATATATCATTATATAAAATATAATAATTTATAATATTGGACTTTTCAACCCCACCCTAAAAGATTGTTCCATGCCCTTCCCCGAAACGTTATCGAGAAGAATGAGGCGCTAGGTCATGATAAAGAATTAACTATTTGATTCAAACAACGATAACAGCGAGTCTGTCACGCAGAAGCGTCTATATCATAACCCCTGCCTGCCAACACAGCATTGGCCTCAATACCGCCCGCCGATAAGCGCGTGAGCGAAGGCAACATCATTACACTGGCCGGAACCTGCGATCAGGCGGATGGGAAGGCCTGGCGCTTCGGTGGTGAGACGTAGGTTTTGGTGCTCAAGCCTCCGCGAGACCGCCCCAGACCCCGCGCATCCGTCCCCGACTTTTGATCTTGCATGAGCCGCCGCGTGCAGGTGAGTGCACACGATAGTGCTACTGATCATCGGCCATTCATTCCAGATCGGTTTCTTGGGCAAGGGCTGAGAGCATATTGTCCAGAACAACCATCTAAATCCAGCGATAATAGCGCCGCTTTGCCGAACGCTATCCTCACCCAAACACGCCATCCCATAAAGAGCGTCTAGAAACGTCCGATTGTCAGTGCGGGAGCCACGCCTACCTTTTGTTCTGCCCGGCACAAAACCTTTGATCCGGTCCCATTGGGCACCACGATGCACGCAATTCCATCTTTAAAATGTAAACCAAAATAGAAGCAGCCGCGCGTAAATAGACATGGCGAAAACTGCGCTGTGGTATTATGAGTGCCGCATGACATCCAAAAGCCTCGGCTACACATTCACGCTTCTCGCGGTCACCATCTTTGCGACGCAGGATGGTATCTCGAAATATCTTGGAACACACTACTCGCCCATTTTCATAACGATGGTGCGGTATTGGGTGTTTGCGGCTTTTGTGATTCTGATTGCTATGCGCTCCGGAGGCATCGCGCGCGCGACATCAACCAGACACCCATTCCTGCAAATCCTTCGTGGGGTTTTGCTCGCGGCCGAAATTGTTATCCTTGTCTATGGCCTCAGCCGCGTCGGCATGGCCATGACGCAGTCCATCTTTCAGGCAGCCCCTCTGTTAATCACAATGCTCTCTGTGCCGCTGCTTGGTGAAAAGGTTGGCTGGCGCCGCTGGGTCGCCATCTTCGTCGGCCTCTTTGGCGTTATGCTGATTATCGACCCGACCCATGTCGAGTTTGGGTGGGAACTCATGCTCCCGATAACCGCTACGATCATGTTTGCGTTTTATGCCATCGCGACGCGTGCCGTAAGCAAAACGGACAGCTCGATGACCAGCTTCTTTTACACAGGCGTAGGCGGAGCGACTGTTCTGACCATGGTCGGTATCTTTCATATGGAGCCGCTTGCACCGCACGACTGGCCATGGATGGCTGCCCTCTGCGCCTGCGGTATGGCGAGCCATTACTGCCTCATTCGCGCCTATGACATTCTGGAAGCGGTTGAAGTACAACCGCTCACCTATTTGCAGCTCGTTATAGGTGCTTTGATTGCTGTCGTCGTCTTTCATGAGAAGCTGAGCTGGAACATCATCGTAGGCGCGAGCATCGTCGTGGCAGCAGGCCTCTTTTCCATGTTCAGGGAAAGACTGCGTTCAAAGCGAGCATCATAACATTACGAATTATTAATTGGCCTGTTCACATCCAGTTCACCTAATATACCTCACATTACTCACACGCCAATCAATGGTGTTAAGTATAGAGTAATGGAGTTAAAAAAAATGAAATCGAAGACATTGTATATCGCAGTAATTGCTTCTGCATTGCTTTCCACAGCTGCCTTCGCTCAGGAAAAAGCAACAGAGGCGACAGACACGTCCGCGATGGATACTTCCATTACACAGAATGATGGACCTAAAGGCAAGCGCGAGCCTATCGACTTTGAAAAATTCTCCCGCATGGACGAACTGAAAGCTGCCGACACCAATGGCGACGGCGTGCTCTCGCGTGATGAAATCGAAGCGCTTGCGCTCAAGCGTATGGTCAGCCGTGCAGCTGATCGTATGGAGCGCCGTCTCGACGTCAATGGTGATGGAAAGATAACGCTCGAAGCCGTTGAAAAGCAGCGCCAGAAGGAATTTGCCGCTTTGGACCGCAACGAAGATGGCAAGCTGGATCGCAAAGAATTGCGCGCGGCCAAGAAGTTCAATCATCATGGCCCCAAAGGACCGCATCATCACGACAAGGGCAAGATGGAGCACCATCAGCCCAAGCCACAGCAGTAAAATAGCCATTAACAAAAGCCCCGCATTGCGGGGCTTATTTATTTTCAGTTACGAGCGAATAACGCCCTTCTTGAAAATGATATTGCCGTACAGGCGCTTTTCACCGGAACGAATGACGGCATAAGCACTGCTCGCACGGTCGTAAAAAGCAAAACGTTCAATCGGATCGACTGCAATCTTACGACCTTCAGCCTTTTCAAGGATGGACTCAAACTCGCTAAAGATCGCAGGTGTTTCGTCCGGCGCCTGCATCACGGCTGCTGGCTTATCAACAAAATCATCAAGCGGCAGAAGCGAAAGCACAGCCTCCGCCACATCGGTAGCGCTGATACCTGGAAGGTCGATCACCTGCACGCCGGAAGCCTGAGCAGGGTAATTGGCGTCAACAATCACCAGATCGTCGCCATGGCCCATATCCGCGAGCACTTCAAGAAGCGATCCGGTCAGCAATGGATTTATGTTTTTAAGCATTGAATGAATTCCGAATGATGGAGTTTTAAGAACTTTACCCTATCTGAAAACATTCTGAAAATGCAAACGCCGGCTGAATTCAGCCGGCGCTTTGTTTCCATCAAATCCAAAAGACTGTTAGTCAGCCTTAGCTTCGATATCGATCTTGTCGAGGATTGAAAATGGGTCTTGAGAAATCGCGACCATTTCCAGCGCACCAATTCCTCTCTCAGACTTTGACTTCGCGCTCATTTCAAAGACATTCGGTTTCGCAATGAATGCGTTAAGCGCTGTGACCACCGCATCCAGCTTGGGTTGATCAGCGGCCAATTCCTGCAAAACCGCACTCGCGATCAAAGTCAGCGTGCTACGTGCTTCTTCAACAGTCATGTTGTTTTCATCAGCGTAGAATTTAAGGCTCTTTTCAGCGAGGCCTTCATTTTCAATCTTGAGCTTCACTTCACGTGCCTTGAGACCAAGAAGTGCAACCTGGGCCAGCACCTTGTCACCGGAGAAAAACTCTTTGGTAAAGCCCCCCATCAACCCGGACATAGTAACCTTGCCCATATCTTTGCCACTCAGGGAGAGATCCTTGATAATGAGGCTCTGACTCGCCTCGTCCCAATTGGCTTCAAGGTTGGATGAAAGCGTCACACGATCATAACCAAGCTTGCGCAGCTTCTGATAGGCCTCTTCGTTGCTGTCCGTAGGAACAGGCAAGGATACGTCTTCATAGGCAATGCGTATATCGGTTGGAATGCCGTTATAGGGATTTTTGAGCGCAAGCTCATAGCTCTTCAGACCAAACTTCAAGCGATGCGGCAACCCATCAGGCTTAGGCGCAGGATTGCCATCCTCGTCGGTGATGTCGATGTCATCATTGACATTGTTGTCATAGGGAAGGTCGGCATCAATGCCTTTCAAGACCATTGTGCCGAATTCAGGCAACATGGTCGTGAATGGAAAGCTTTCCATTTCTTCCCTGCTAAGGCTGGCAAACTTTTTAAAGGCTTCAGCGGAGGGCGCCCAGTTGAAGCCTTTGAGTGAAAACTCGTCCAGCTTCACATAATCAGTGCCATTGCCCGCAGAAAATCCGTTCAAAGTCATATCGAACGTCTTATTATCGAACAGCATCGACATCTTTTCGATGTTGCTTTCACCCTTCTCAGGATCGCTCGGTTGAATCTTCATGCCGAGTAGTTCGACATCGCCCTTGCCGATCATATCAAAGATGCCGATCAGACTTGCAAAAAACTCTTTCCGCTCTTCAAGCGGAAGGGCATCGAGATCCTGTGTCGTCTCCAGCTTGCGCAATGTTTCCGTAAACGATTGCGCAGGCAGGCGCATCGTAAAGCCATTGCTGCGAACCTCATCATAGCTAAAGCTCGAATTGGTTCCCTTCACGACGATGTCTTTGGCAAAAAACGGCCCGTAAACCGGCTTCGCTTCGGTATCATTTGAACCTGCGGCCTCGGTATAAAGGCGGGCCATGAAAACGCCGTCAATATCCTTGCCTTCTGAAGTGCCTATGGTTCCCACCATACGCTCTTCCTTTATTTCCCCATTTTCACCGGGCAGCGAAAGATCGAGATCAAAGGTTGCGCCGCTCGAAGCATAGCGGGAAACATGACCATTCACGATATCTTCCAGTGTGACATCCTTATAAGACGTCTTCTGTTCCTTATCGTTCAATGTCTGAACAACATTGATTTCAGGAACTGAAACGCGCTTTGCGGAAAAACGGCCAACGCGCTCTGCAAGGGTCACCTCACTATTACCAAACGTATCGCGCAGCATGCCAATATCGAAATTTGCATCCTCAATGCGCACACTTGGAAGCGCAATTTTGAACTGTGCAATCTCGGTCTTGACGTCCTTGGCATTCAACATACCACTCAGGAACAAAATTTTCGGGCGACCTTCAATCGAGCCAATTGTAATATTGGTGCCATCTTTCAACGGCAGAACAACGTCGGTCAGTTGAATATGGCCAAGAAAATCAGCATTAACAGAAGCCGCCTTTCCGCCACGTCTTTCAAGCTGAGCATTAACCGTCTTCTCGAGTGTGATCTTATATCCAACTGCACCTGCAGCGGCGATGGCGATGAGCGCTACAGCTGCCCAAAGCGCTTTACGTCCGCCTTTGCGTTTTCCGCTCGTTGCTTGCTCCACGATTTCTCACCCTTTCAGCGCAATTTCAACAGTATCTGATCGCTGATTGGTTAATCACAAGAAATTGTAAGAGCAAGCAGGTTTGATTAAAATTTGAGCTTTTTGGCTGTTCGGTGGAAAAACCCCACCGTTCCAAAAAGTTTTTGGAAAAAAATAGAGAGAACTAACGCATACGCTTGCGTGTATGCAGCACAAATTCATCGTCTATCTTCATCAGTTGCGCATCGATTCCATAAACATCTTTCAGAAGTGAGCGATTGAGAACCTCTTCCGGCGCACCATCGGCAACAAGCTTGCCCTGATTAAGCACGATCAACCTTGTGCAATATTGCGCAGCCAAACCAAGATCATGCAACGAGGCGATCACTGTCTTCTTCTCGTTGGCCAATCCGGCAAACAGTTCCATCAATTCCAGCTGATGGGCTGGGTCCAGACCGGCGACCGGCTCATCGGCAAAGATGACGGGCGTGTTTTGCGCCAATACTCGCGCAATCAAAGCGCGCGCTCTTTCACCACCCGATAATTCATTGGCAGGACGCGACGCGAGCTCAACCAAGCCCATGCGCTGCATCGCGGTCTCAACCGCAGCTTCATCATCATGATCCAGCGCTACAAACACGGGCTTCAGTGCTGAGCGTCCAAGCGACACCAGCATTCTAACCGTTACCGGCCACGCCACATCGCGTTCCTGCGGCAGATAAGAGATTGTTTTGGCGCGATGCGCGACATGCATTCTTCTGAGGTCAGAGCCATCCAACAAAACATTGCCTGTTGAAGACGTCAGCCCCAAAAGCGCGCGCAGCAGTGTTGTTTTGCCTGCACCGTTCGGACCGATCAGACCAATAAATGCGCCCTCACCTGCCTCAAAACCAACGGCTTCAAGAATGGTTTTTCGCCCCAACGACACATCAAGATTGTGGACTGAAAGTGTGCTCATACCAGCCGCCTCCGATATTTGAAGACCAGCCCCAGGAAGAAGGGAGCCCCGATAATGGCCGTGAGAACACCCAGCTTCAACTCGCGCCCCGGCATCAATATCCTGACAAAAACATCGGCTGCGAGCAAAAGAGCTGCCCCGCCAAAGCCACTTGCAATCAGCAATCGCGATGGTCGCGCACCGACCAGCGGACGCAGAAGATGCGGCACCACAAGCCCAACAAAACCGATAGCACCCGCCACAGCCGTTGATGCGCCAACGCAAGCCGCAGTTCCCAGCACCGCCAGCATCTGCACGCGTGAAAGATTAACCCCCATACTGGCCGCGGCATCAGCCCCCAGTGTCAGGCTATCAAGCGCACGGCCGAGCGCCAACAGCATGACCCAGCCAATCAGAATGAAGGGGGCCGCAAGCCACACATGCGTCATCGAGCGATCCGCAAGCGAACCAAGCATCCAGAAAACAATTTCCATCGCGGCAAAAGGATTGGGTGAGAGATTAAGCGCCAATGCCGTCAGTGCTCCCGCAAGACTGGTAACGGCAACACCGGCCAGAATGACCGTCAAGGTTCCGGCATGGCGTCCGGCAAGTGTCTTCACCAGGAACACCGAGATAAAAGCACCTATCAACGCCAGCAACGGCAACGCCAAGGGAAAAACCTGCGAAAATCCGGTATAGATCGCAATCACAGCGCCCAGCGATGCCGAAGAACTCACGCCAAGCAAACCCGGTTCGGCCAGCGGATTGCGCAGATATCCCTGAAGAGCAGCCCCTGAAAGCCCCAGTGACGCACCGATCAGCAATGCGAGAATTGCACGTGGCAAGCGGATTTCAAGCATCACCAGCACGATCACATCGCCCTGCCCCGTTAACAGCGCCTTGATGCTCTCGCCCACACCGATGGATGCTGGACCAATCAGCAACGACACGACAAACAATGCTGCCACCAACAAGCCAAGCAAAAGCAGCAGGAGATAAAAGCGAGCATTTTCAGTCACGCGCAGCCTCCGAAAGCTCTGTCACCGCATCAACGCTGAATGGCCCACCGCAGACTGTCAGATTATCGTTCAATGTTACGATTCTCGTCTCTTTCTCCAGAGCCCGCAAAGCCGGATGTTCAAAATTCTCAAAGGCCAGAGCGGGTGGTCGCCCGCGTGATCCCCGGACCAGAATATCTGGCTTATTCATGATCAGCATTTCCAAAGGCAGCATGCCAGAACCACGAATACCAGCTTTGTCTGCAAGATTATCAAGACCCGCAAGGCGTATAGCTTCGTCGATCAACGTGCCACGCCCCGACGTATAGCTATTGGCATAATAGAGCGCGACCGTTTGCCGATGCGCAGGCTTTGGAACTTCTGCCAAAGCAGCATTCATGGCCGCAATCTGCCTATCCGCCTGCTCTTCCCGGCCCAACAATGCCCCCATCCGCTTCATATGCGCGCGAATATCTTCAAAAGACCGTGCAGGCGCAAATTCCTCAACCCGAACACCCAGCTCGCGCAACAGTCCAACAGTCGCGCGCGAGGAAAATGTGCCTGCCAGCACCAGATCGGGTTTCGCTAGAAAAACCTCTTCCGCCTGTCCGTGATTGACCGGCAATTGCTGCGCTTTCGCGGTCATCACCGACAGAAGCGGATCACGCGAAAGATAGGATACCGATTGCAACTGCCCATCATCCGCCAGCAACATGGCGAGCTGATCTGTGCAAACATTGATCGACACCACGCGCTTGGGCTTCTCCTGTGCCAACGCCGGATGAAGGCCAGCCAGAAACAGGCCGGTCAACAGACCGAGCCTGATTTTCGATGCCAATAGCCGTTTATTCGCCCACATGTTCCGCAATCAGAAATTCCGCGTCAGGCCAATAGTAAAGCTGCGCCCCGGTGCATTGTAACCCGACGTCGTCTGATAATCCTTGTTAAAGATATTTTCGACCGAAACTTTAAGCTGAGACTGGGTATCGATGTCATAGAGTGCGATGAAATCTGCCGTCACATAAGGATCAAGCTTTTTAGTATTCGCGGCAGTTGTGTAGCGCGAGCCACCATAAAGCAACCGAGCCGTTAGATCGAGCTTGTCGATGGGCTTGAAATTCACTTCGGCTGTTGCTTTGACACGCTCACGATATGGCAGATCGTTGTCGGTATCCTCATCAATTGGCTTCTTGAGGTCGAGCGAGCCTTTCACCGCCCAAACCTCGTTAAAACGATGAGACAGTGCCGCTTCAAAACCCGTCACTTCTGCACGCGCGATGTTGTAGGGCAGATAAGACGGTGCCGTGCTCATAATCGCATCGCGCAGCCATGTTTGATAAAACGCCATATCAACGCTTGTTTTGTCTGTGACCTGCCAGTTCAGACCAACCTCGTAAGAGCGGGATTTTTCCGGTTGCAAATCAGGATTGGCATAGCCGGGATAATAAAGCTCATTAAATGTCGGCGCACGGAAACCCGTACCGAATGATGAGCGCAGCACCAGATCAGGCACAATTTCGTAGCTCGCGCCAAGATTATAAGTGACGACATCACCGAACTGCTCATTGTGATCGTAGCGAACACCACCATCAAACCGCAGCGCATCATATTCCAGCGAATATTGCCCAAAGACTGCCGCCAGGTCTCGGCTGGTTTCAGCATAAGACACGGTTGCATTGACATCCTCGCGATAAGCTTCAACGCCGCCCGTCAGGGTATGGCTAAAATCACCCGTTTCAAACTGCTTTTCCGTCGAGACGTAAACACCGTAGCGCGTGGTTTCAAACCGATCAGAACCACTCACACCTTTGCGAAAATTCCGGCTGTGATCGAGCCCGGAACTGACTTCAATCGTTGATGACCAGTCATCCGTATGATCAATGCGCACTCCGATCTTGCCATTGAAAGCCGTGGTATAGGCTTCGTTGAAAGACGGCGCTTTTCCATCATATTGATTGCGCCCGCGGCTCAACAAACCATCTGTATAAATCCTGCCCCAATCGAAATCTTTGGAGAGCGCGAAATTAAACGCGCCCTGCAGAAAACCATCGCGGTCCGGCTCATAGCCAAAAGCTTCAGGCGTCGTGAAATTATATCCCTGTGTACCGGTCACAGCGGCACCAAAAGCATAGTCGATACCGTCTTGGCTGCGTCCCTGCAGCGATGCAGATGCATATCCACCCCATGGATGGGTAACGCCCGTGCTCACACTCCCACAGAAGGAACGTTCGCCACAGGCGCCGCCCTGTTTGGTGATGATATTGATAACGCCGCCCATCGCATCCGCGCCATATTGCGAAGAATGCACACCTTTGGCAATCTCAATGCGATCAATAGACATCAATGGAATATTGGCCAGCGCTGTTGCGCCAGTTGTGGCGGAGGCCGTGCGTACACCATTGACCAGCACCACCGTCTGCTTGGACGACATGCCGCGTATATAGAGGCTGGATGACGAACCCTGCCCGCCATTGGTGGTAATCGAAATACCCGGATAATATTGCAAAAGGGATTGCAGATCAGGGGCTGCGGATCGTTCGATATCAGCTTTATCGATCACCGTCACAGAGGAGGTTGAGCGTTGCAGCGATGTCGCCCTGCGAAGCGGTGTAACCACAATCGTATCGAGCACAATCCCGTCTTCATTGTCTTGTGCTCTTGCATCAAGTGGCATGGCAAACAGAAGACCCGATGCGAGAAACGCCGATAATTTGAGAGTTTGCATATATTTATTCTTCCTGCACGCAAGCTTTGACTCACCGCAAGCGCCAGAAATCAGGATGCCCCCCTTGTCTGTGTCCCACGGCAACATTTCACAATGTCACCGCTACGGACGGCCGCGACTGAACACCCCTCGTGTCAGCCATGGGTGACTGGATATGGCAGGTCTCCTGACTTCCGGGTCTTCATCGAACCTCCACCTTCCCAAAGCCTGAAACTTCAGTGGCTGTATCATGATACAAATCATGAGAGGACGACTCTCCGGTCACAGTTGCGGGGGCAGTCACGGCATTGATCGCAAGATCTCACCGTGTTCCCTTTTCATCCGCCGTGAAGGCGGAACCATGTCCTTTAAGAGCGATAGCAAGGCCGCAGTAAATTATCAACTGCAACAATGTGCCCCTTCTGAATCACATTCGGAGCAAAGCGATTGAGATGGTTGAATTATATAGATTTTTATCTCAGAAAATCGCGGAAACGACGAAGCGCAAAGAAGAAAAGAACGCTTCCGATGACAATCATAGCCAGCAATTGCGGCCATACGACACTCAGTCCCGCACCGCGGAACAGCACCGATTGCGCTAACATCACGAAATACGTATTGGGCGCTGCCAGCATGATATTCTGGATAATTTCCGGCATGCTTTCGCGCGGCGTTGTACCACCGGAAAGCACCTGAAGAGGCAACAAAACCAGCATAAGCAAAAGCCCGAACTGCGGCATGGAACCGGCAATCGTTGCAAGAAAAATGCCAAGGCTGGTGGTTGCAAAAAGCTGCAACGCAGCACCCGCTAAAAACAGCGTCAGCGAGCCATTAATCGGCACGGCCAGAATACCCTGCACAACCACAATAAGCGAAAAAGCCGTTGCCACCAGCACCACCATCCCCATCGACCATATCTTGGAGATCATGATCTCAAGTGGCGTCACCGGCATAACCAGCAGATGTTCGATTGTGCCATGCTCGCGTTCCCGGATAAGAGCTGCACCAGTCAGGATGATCGAAAGCATGGTCACAGATGAGATGACATTGGTGATCGCACCAAACCAGCCTTTGTTCAGATCCTGATTGAAGCGCGCACGTAAGTTAAGTCCAACCGGCGTTTGCGTGTCCCCACGATAGCGATTGAGAAACTCGTTCACTTCACTTGAGACAATGGACTGAACATAACCGCCGCCGGTGAAGGCCTGACTCATGCGCGTTGCATCGATATTCAGCTGGATTGTCGGCGAACGCCCGGCAAGCAGATCGCGCTGAAAATTTGGCGGAATATTGAGCGCGAACGTATCAAGCCCTGTGTCCATCCGCTTATCCATCTCATGCGATGAGATGAGCTTTGGAGGCACAAAATACGGCGGATAAAATGCAGTCGTAATACGTCCCGAAATCGGCGATTGATCCTCATCAACAATTGCGATCGCTGCATTGTTGAGATTTTCCGGCATGGCTTTTGCAGCCGTGTAAATCGCAAGCGTGAAAGCATAGACAATGAGCAGCAGAAGCATAGGATCGCGCGCCAATCCGCGCAGTTCTTTGATGCCAAGCTGGAATATATTGGAAATTCGCATCTCAGCCCGCCTGCTTCTTGAGAAGTACAATACCGAGAACGGTCAGAACCGGTATGGCGATCAGCAGCGGCAGGAACGATCCGGCAAGATCAGAGAAGCCGAGCGCTTTTGAGAAAGTCCCGCGCGAAATCGTCACGAAATACGTTGTCGGATATATCTTGCCGATGAAGGCGCCTGCTCCCTGAAGAGATGACACCGGATCGATAATGCCGGAATATTGCACTGCCGGAATGAGCGTCAACAATGCTGTACCGAAGATTGCCGCAATCTGGCTATTGATAAAGGTCGAAATCACCAGCCCCATACCGGTGGTGATGATGACATAAAGAAGCGCTGCCGTGGCATAGGTCAGGAAACTGCCCGTGAATGGCACGCGGAAGATGAAAACCGCAAACGCCGTCAGCATCAGGAAGTTAATAAAGGCAAGCGCGATATAAGGCAGCTGTTTGCCCAGCAGAAACTCGAACTTGGTCACCGGCGTCACATAGAAATTAATGATCGAGCCAAGTTCCTTCTCGCGCACGACACTGAGAACCGCCAGCATGGCCGGGATCATCAGCAAAAGCAGCGGAATAACCGCTGGCACCATGGCCACTAGGCTCTGCACGTCGGGATTATAGCGATATCGAATTTCCAGATTGAAATTCCCGACAGCGGCAGCATTTCCATAAAGCTCGCGCGCCTTTTGCGTCAGCCAATTGACATGCATACCCTGGACATAACCACGCACAGTTTCCGCACGCATCGGCATGGCACCATCGATCCAGGCACCAATTTCTACAGAACGACCATGCGCGACATTGCTGCCGAAATTCGGTGGGATTTCAATCGCCAGACTGATTTCACCTTCACGCATACGCCGATCAAGATCATCATAATCAGTAATGGGTGTTTTTTCGATAAAATAACGGGAACCGGCAAGTTGCTGCGTGTAATCCCGGCTGATTGTCGTATCGTCACGATCCAGAACCGCGAATGTCAGATCCTCGACATCAAGATTGATACCATAACCGATCACGAACATCAGGATGACAGTACCCAGAATAGCGAGTGTCGCGCGGATCGGATCGCGCTTGAGCTCCAACGCCTCGCGCCGCGAGAACGCCAGCATCCGCCGCGGATTTGGTAACCAGCTGGAGCTTGACCTTTTGTCATTCTCAACCTTTTCAGGCTGAACCTTCGCCGCCTCCTGAACGTCTTTCTTAGGCGCTGTTTCGCCAATTGCTTCTTCGAGATATGCGATGAAAGCGTCTTCAAGTGTCGCTGCGTTGCGGCTTTCGGTGATGGCTTTTGGCGTGTCGCTGATCAACACCTTACCGGCATGCATCAAAGAGATCCGGTCACACAGTTCCGCCTCATTCATAAAATGGGTCGACACGAAAATCGTGACATTGTCGTTGCGTGAAAGATCGGCAAGGATTTGCCAGAATGCATCGCGCGCAACCGGGTCAACGCCTGAAGTAGGCTCATCGAGAATGAGAATATCCGGCGCGTGGATCAGCGCCACAGCCAGCGACAGGCGCTGGCGGATACCGAGCGGCATCGAGTCGGGTAAAACATCCAGAACTTCAGCCAAATCAAACCTTTGGGCCAGTTCCTTGATTCTGCTTTTGGTCTTGTCCTCGGACATGCCAAACAGCTTGGCGTGAAGCTCCAGATTTTGATGAACTGTGAGTTCGGAATAGAGCGAAAACGCCTGCGACATATAACCAACATGACGGCGTATATCGATATCCTTTGGGTCGACCTCACGCCCAAACAGCCTTGCCGTGCCTTCACTTGCAGGCAAAAGCCCGGTCAAAACCTTCATCGTCGTCGATTTGCCGCAGCCATTGGAACCGAGAAATCCAAAAATCTCGCCGCGCGGAATGCGAAAACTCACATCGTCGACAGCCGTGAAATTGCCAAATCGCACCGTGACATGCCCGGCTTCGATAGCGATGTCACTATCTGACTGCATATTGCGCGGCGGCATCACAACTTCGCTGTGCCCCTGTCGAAGCTCCTCAGGCAAAAGCGCTATGAAAGCCGCATCAAGATTGGGTGTCTGGGTTTTCTCAAGCAACTCCTGAGGCGAACCAGTTGCCAGAATCTGGCCGTCATTCATCGCAACCAGCCAGTCAAAGCGTTGCGCTTCTTCCATATACGCTGTCGAAACAATAACACTCATCCCCGGACGATCCTTGCGGATATCGTTAATCAGTTCCCAGAACTGACGTCGCGACAAAGGATCGACGCCCGTTGTCGGCTCATCAAGGATCAGCAGATCAGGATCATGGATCAGCGAGCAGCAAAGGCTCGTCTTCTGTTTCATGCCGCCGGAAAGCTTACCCGCCGGACGATCTGCAAAAGGCGACATGCCCGTTCGCGCCAGAAGGTCTGCAATGCGGCGTTCGCGCTCGTGCTTGTCATGGCCAAACAGCCGTCCGAAGAATTCGATGTTCTCGAAGACAGAGAGCGTTGGATAAAGGTTTTTTCCCAACCCTTGGGGCATAAAAGCAATACGTGGAAAAGCCGCCTGACGATGACGCTTGTCAGCAATGTCGCCACCCAGCACTTCGATTCTGCCCTTCTGCATAACGCGAGCGCCAGCGATCAGTGACAGAAGACTGGACTTGCCCACACCATCAGGCCCAATCAGTCCGACCATACAACCGGCAGGCACGTTGAGCGAAATATCGCGCAAGGCTTCCGTCGATCCATAAGAAAGCTTCACACTGTCAGCGCGGACGACAAAACTGTCGCCGCTGAGGCCAGTCTGTATCGAAGCCATACTCATTTTACGGTTTCCGCAAGGTTCTTCGGCCACTCCACATTTGGATCAAGCTTGACATAAGCCATACCCGGAAGCCCGGTTTTGACCTGCTGAATATATTTCTGAAGCAATTCCTGCGGAATTTTGGCTTTAACGCGGAACATGAGCTTCTGACGCTCTTCTTCAGTTTCAACTGATTTTGGCGTGAATTGCGCGACATCGGCCACGAAGCTGATTTTGGCAGGGATCACATATTGCGGTGCGGCATCAAGAACGATGCGCGCGTCTGCGCCAATGGCCACCCGTCCGGCCTGCGAGGTCGGCAGGAAAAAAGTCATATAGACATCGCTGACATCAACCAGATTAAGCACGCGTCCGCCAGCGGAGAGCACTTCGCCCGGTTGTGCAACGCGATATTGCACTCGGCCCGGCTTTGGCGAACGCAAGGTGGCATCGTTGATATCCGTATCGATGGTGGCAATCGCAGCCTTTGCCGCCTCAACGGCCGCTTCAGCATCAATAACTTGCGCCTTAGCCGCACTGATCGCCGCAGCGGTCGCGGCCAATTGCGCTTTGGCAGCGCCGACGGCTGCTTCAGCGCCCTGAGCAGTTGCACGATCGTCATCCAGCACCTGCTGGGAAACTGTGCGTGATTCTGTCAGCTGTTGCGAGCGAGCCAGACGGCGATTGGCGGCATCCAGCTGCGCTTCGCGTTGCGCGACAGTAGCCGCAGCCGCAGTTTGCTCGGCTTCACGCTGAGCGACCAGACTTTTGGCTGTTTCAATGCTGATTTCAGCGCGTCGAAGCTGCGCTTCAGCTTGCCTGCGCTGGCTTTCGAGCTGGTCCGTATCCATGCGCGCTAAAACGGCATTGGCTTCAACAAACTGCCCCTCATCAGCCAGAATTTCGCGGATACGCCCCGGGCTTTTGGTGGATACGTCGATTTCGACGGCTTCGATGCGGCCATTTCCACCAGCAATGCCTTCCGGCAATCCCGGGTTGCTTAGCGCTTTCCAGGCATAGTAGCCTCCGACTGCCAGAGCCACGACAACACCAGTCACAATCCACTGCTTGCGATCAAACCCCATACCCAACAATCCTCTGCGTCATCATTTCTCTGGCCGCACAGTAAGCTCATACTCAACCAATCACTTTCAGATAGAAATATCTGTATTTTGCTTGAGAGTACGTACCTTGATTAAAATCAACTATACGCAAATGCCCCACGATTCCATGCGATAAATCACATCAGAGCATAATTCCTGAAGCTTGGGTTTGTTGCGGTTAAATTATGCTCTGATTTTAAAGCGTTAGAGCGACCTTTGCGCATCCAGGAGGATGCGCAGCGCTCCAAAGCATGAGAAAATTCGCGGGTGCCGATTTTGAGAGATGGAGGGCAACGTTGACAGCACCCGCTGGCTGTCGACCGTACAACATTGCAAAAAGATCGCGCTACTGCGCTCGACAGATTCCTGAATGGGAAAAACTTAGCCGGGACGTTGCTTTGTTTGGGCCACAACGCCCCGGATCGCCGGATCTGGTGGACCCCGGCAACGCGCGATCAATAGCACCGGTTAGCGGGCGCTTTCTTTGATTTAAATCAATTAGATAATAATTACATGCGATTATGCGCATTATTTTTTAGAGCGGCACTTGCTTCGGCTCTGGCCCCAATTCTTTTTGAGATAATCAGACACTCTTTTGAGTTTGGGATCAGATAAAAATCCCTGCCGAAAAAGAATACTGCCCTTCACCTCCGGCAGCGCAGTGTTCAACTCAAGCTGGCGCCTGATTTCATCGACCCCATTGCCGGAAAGCCATTCCGGTTCAGACCTGCTTGCCGATCCTGCCCGATAAAGCGCCATACCAATATAGAGGTCAGTTTTTGTGCCGCGCACCGTATCCGCCCACCATCTGACGATTGGACCATAGGGCACATCCTTTTGCCCTGAAGACCAGTAAACCTGTGGCGCGATATAGTCGATCAGGCCATCCTTGACCCAAGCGCGCGTATCGGCAAAATCGCCATCATAATTGGTCTTGCCAGCCCGCGTCGGCGAGCCACGCGGATCGTCAAGCTGGTTACGCCACACACCACCGGGACTAATCCCAAAGCGGACATGAGGCTTGATCGCTTTGATCCTGTCGGAAATTTCTTGCACCAGCGCGTACGTATTATAGCGTCGCCAGTCATATTTATTGGAAAATTTTGTCCCGAAACGCTTGTAGGTCTTGTCGTCCTTGAGCGGCGAGCCTTGCGTTTCATAATAAAAATAATCGTCGAACTGGATGCCATCGACATCATATTTCTGGACCACTTCAGCGGTGATATTTGTCACCCACTGGCGCACCGCCGGAATGCCCGGATCAAGAACATAACGCTCTGCGGAAATCCCCACCCATTCCGGCTTCGTTTTATAAACACTTGCCGGAGAATCGCTGGACGCGTTTTTCAATTCTTTTTGCGTTGCCGGTCGCACGTCCATCGAAACACGATAAGGGTTGAGCCATGCATGAAGCTCAATCCCGCGCTTATGCGCTTCAGCAATCGCAAAACGCAGCGGATCAAAGCCCGGATCTTTTCCAAGCGTCCCCGTCAGATAAGATGACCACGGCAGATATTCTGATTTGTAAAAAGCATCGGCAGCAGGCGAAACCTGAAAGATCACGGCATTGATACCGTGTTGCGATGCTTCGTCAAACATGCGCACCAGTTCCTGTTTCTGGCGCTTTACCCGTTCTGAATCATTTTCAATCTGTGTCGATGCTTTGGACGGCCAGTCCAGATTAAGAACGGTTGCAACCCAGCTTGCATGAAACATATCGCAATCAAATGCCATGGATTACACAATTCCCATTGTATACTTATAGTGAGGCTATATTAGGTCTAGTATGACCAACTCACGACCTCTTTTAAAAGCGTATAAAGTCAAAGCGAGGGCACATGTATAAAAATATCCTGATCACCACCGATGGTTCAGAGTTTGCAGAACGCGGTCTTGTTCATGGCTTTGATACAGCCAAGGCCATGGGCAGCAAAGTTACTGTCCTCACCGTAACCGCGCCCTATTCGCTTTCCGGCCTGCCCGGTGGCTTTACCGACAGTCCGACCTTTATCGAGCGTTATGAAGAAGAATGGAATGAGTACGCCGATGCAGCCCTGGCGCGCGCGCGTGAACTGGCAAGCGAAGCGGGCGTTGAAATCCACACATTGCACGTCGTGGCGCAGCACCCGGCCGCATCGATTATCGATACGGCAAAAGAACTGCAAAATGACCTGATCGTCATGGCATCTCACGGTCGGCGTGGACTGAAAGGCATGTTACTCGGCAGCCAGACCTATGAAGTGGTTACGCGCAGCACGATTCCTGTTCTGGTCGTTCGCTAGCCATCAACCCCGGCCTGATGCCCAGTGGCGCTTTCAATATCAACGCGGAAGAAAACAGGTTCGAGTTTGCGTTGCGCACCGCCACTGGTGATGGTCTTGGTATAGGCAGGTTCCCACCAGGTCGGCTCATTGGCCAACATATTGACGATTGCTGCCTTTTCGTCTTCCCGGTCAATTTCACGATAATGGCCATTCACAACCACACTGCGCCACTTTGTTTTCGAAACGATGTCGTCAAAGAGCACGCAGACGGCATCGTTCTTGCGCATGGCCTCGGTCTTCTGGCCGTCCGTTGTGAAAGAATAAAGTGACCCGCCGTTAAACCGGAACCCAAGCGGAACAACATAAGGACGGTTATTCAGAACATAACCCAACCGTCCGATCTGCGTATGCTGGCTCATATCGCGAATGTCATATTCCGACATTTCCTTGATTATCATGGCAACCGTCCTTCGTTCTTTATATCCGTTAAGCTTCGGTCAGACGAACAGGCGTCCTTCGGCAATCTTGACTGCCGTGCCGCCGATGCGCGCACTGGTCAGCATCTGCTTGGAAACATCCAGTTCAAGCCGGATACGTGATGGGCGCCCCATTTCCATACCCTGCTCTATCCACCACTGCGAACTGCCGTCCACCGGCTTATCCTTGGCAAGGATCATACCAGCAAAAGCCGCCGCGGCGGAACCGGTTGCCGGGTCCTCGTAAACATTGGAGCCCGTCACAAACATGCGCGCATGATAATTGCTGTCGAACAGAATGGTTTCGCGGCAATAAACATAAATCGGCAAAGGCCGGTCAGCGACATGCGGCAGGGTCTCGCTTACATACACCGGATCGATCGATACTTTGGCGGCAGCAATGAGATTATGCACCGGAACAAGAAGATAAGGCGTTCCAGCACTCCAGACAGCGGGCACGTGATTCTCAAAGCCGATTTCATGCGTACCAAGCCCGATGGCTGCGGCCGCTTCTTCTTTCTCGATCTTGATATCAAGTTTTTCCGGCAGGCGCGGCAGATCAAATTCTGCAAAGGCGCTGTTGTCGCCAAGAATAACGCCGCAGCGAACAACACCGACTTTCTCTTCCAGCGTTACAAGCCGGTCCGACTCATCACCCGTCCTGCGATGACGCGCCAACGACACAGCCGCGCCCACTGTTGGATGTCCAGCAAAGGGAAGTTCATAATCCGGCGTAAAAATCCGAACAGCAGCCTCGTGCACCGGGTTTTCAGGCGGAAAGATGAAAACCGTCTCGGACAGATTAAACTCGCGCGCAATGGCTTGCATGCGCGCATCCGTCAGCCCCTCACTGTCGTGGACAACAGCCAACGGATTCCCAGCCAGAGCCTTATCGGCGAAAACGTCGAAAATCTCATAATATCGGCCGGAACCGGCAGCTTCGGTCATCTTTACCCTCTCCCTCACAACACTCAGCAAACAGCACCAAAACACAATGCGCTCAATGCGGCGCATTGAATATTTGTCCGTGCGAGCATAGTCAATTTCGCGCCGCTGTCATCTGTAAGAAACAACTCTTAATGTTGATTTTGAAAATGCCAGTCTGCAAAGGCCCGAACATAGGACGGCGTTGCCTGTCCCATCATACCGGCCTTTGTGATGGGAATGATTTCACTCAGCTCCGGTTGCTTCTGTGCGGCAAGGTTGGCTTCGATCTGCTCAAGAATCTCTGCGGTCGAAAGATCAAAATAATAACGGCGGAAAAGCGCAATGCTACCATCAGCTGTCACGAGATGGAATTTCGGCTCTGCTTTCGCCTTGCCAAGATCGATCCCGGTCTCTTCGCGCACTTCGCGGGCCATATTGGCTTCATAATCGGCACGGTCCCCGACAATATCATTGTCATCAATGGAACCGGCTGGAAAATAAACGCGACCCGCAACGGCGTTATGCGCGCCCATACGCGCTGCAATCAGATGGCCTTCAGCCGACACGATCACCCCAACACCAAAGATGTGCCATGGCCTTTGCGATGCCCGGTCATGCCGCCAATACATCAGCGTTGCAAAACTCGTGCGTCTGAAACCAGCCTCCAATACGCCTTCATCAAGATGCGCCTGCGGTGCAAGATAAATCTCACCATCAAAAAGCATCGGATTGGCAGCCACCGCCCGATGCCAGTTGGCAGCAATCGCTTGTCTGTTTGCCTCGCTATAGGAAAGCGCCCCCGGCAAAACCCGGACATCAACGCGGTCCATCACGTAGACCGTGTTTTCTTTCACATTTCGCATCAGCAGCCTCTATTTCAGACGATATTCAACGTGACGGCCACAGGGCAGTGATCGCTGGCTTTTGGTCGGTCCCATCCCGTGCGCGGATAACGATCAACATCCTGCCCCGGCGGGAAAATGGTCCGCCACGGCTGGCCGCGCCGAATAATCTGCGGAATGGCGCGCTCATTTTTATGCGCCAGCGATGGCGAGGCCAGAATGTAATCAAGCTGGCAAAGATGGCGTTCCTGTGGACCACGCGTGTGATAAAGCGTCCAGCGATCCATGACAGGGCGGCGCTCAACCAGATTGACGGCAAAACCATCACCCAGCAGCACATCCAGCGCGCTTGTCTCTTCCGAAGTCGGCGTAAACTGATAGCCATTCCATTCATCGCCCTCAATGACGATCCGCTCGCGATAATCATTGAAATCCCCGCAAATAAGCCAGCGCTTGTCTGCCGTACGACCGATGCCGAATTTTTCTTCGATAATGTGCCGAATGGCCCGCGTTTCCGCCTGCCGCACCGGCAGAGAAGCAGTCCGCCCGTCAAAACCATTGCGGGCACCGCTCATCGATTTGAGATGAACCACAAACAAAGACAAAGGCTTGCCATCGATGCGCAAATCGAGATTGAGGCAATCACGCTTAAAAATACGATCATGCGGCTCAAGTCCCAGTTCAGCCAGCACGGGCTGATAAAGGTCCAATTCCTTGTAGGTGAGATGCGCATGGCTTGTGACTTGCATCACTTCAATGCGTTGACCATGGCGCGTCGCATCTCGTGCCATAACAGCCACATCAATGCCGCGGCTGTCATTGCCATCAATCAAATATTTGTTGCGATAGCCCTGCCCGACCATCTTGAACAGATAGCCATATTCAAACGCATTCAGCGCAGCGAGATTATCGACCTCTTGCAGGCAAAGCACATCGGCCCGTGTTTCTGCGATAGCAAGAGCAGTCAACTGACGTGTGTCATCCGTATGGGCAATAGCACGCGACTGCTCCAACAAACGATATTGCGCTTCATCGCCAATCTCAAAAAGTTTAAGCGAACGATCCTGATGTAATTCATTGCGAAAGCCGGAAAAATCAAACCGGCGCATCAGATTTTCGACATTAAATGTGGCTATCGTAAACATGCCTGCGCAATCTCGCGGCTTGCGTCATGATTGGCAAGGGCTTCTTTTTAAAATTGCACAGCTGCGCTGGTTTTGATCGCAAATACCACCATATAATGTCTGCAAACCGGGATACCGAAAATGCTTGGAAAGATAAGATGCATCGCACTTTGCTCAGGTCTGTTCGCGGTAAGCCTTGCAGGCAGCGCTGCGGCGGTTGATCTGAACACGCCTTACGTGCCGTCTTTGCGCCCAAGCACGCCCCCTATCGCTGGCGGGTTGCCGCGAACTTATCAGCCGCAAGCAGGATCAGGTAAGTGTTATGGTGTGGGCTGCCGTGACAGCGGAAACTACATCTCGCCCGAAGGCATCCCGATCTACAAAAATGGCGACCCGCTTCAGGTCCGCCCATCGGATCGCACAGCTGTTAAAACTCTCGGTCCAAGCAGCAACCATATTTCATGGTGCTCAAACCGTTATCGCAGCTATCGCACTTCGGACGACACCTATCAACCTTTGGCGGGGCCACGCACAAACTGCAATTCACCGTTTCAATAATGAAAAAGCCGGACGTTGTCCGGCTTTTAAATATTTTATGCAGCTTCCGATTTGGAATGCGTGCGGATCAAACGTCCAAGACGCATGATACCTTCGTCAATCATTTCGTCATTGGCGCATGAATAGCTCAAACGCAGGGTATTCGCGCCCGTACCATCGGCAAAGAATGCTTTACCCGGAACAAAGGCCACCTTCTCGCTCTCAATTGAGGCTGCGAGCAATGCAGCACCGTCCATGCCCTTTGGCAACGTGACCCAGATGAACATGCCACCTTCCGGCTTTGTCCATTCCGTGCCTTCCGGCATATACTTGGCAAGCGCTTCCAGCATCTTATCGCGGCGATGCTTGTAAACGCCATGCAGTTTAGCGACCTGTTTGTCAAAACCGCTTGAGGCGACGCGATGAACAACAATCTGGTTGATTGTTGAAGAGTGCAGATCAGCAGCCTGCTTCATCAAAACCAGTTTGCGGATGACCGACTGCGCAGCAACGACGTAACCAACGCGCAGGCCCGGTGCGAGGGTCTTGGAGAAGGAGCCGCAATAGATGGTGCGGGTCTTTTCAATGTCGCCATCATGACGTGCGATATCCAGCGACAGGATCGGCGCAATCGCTTCGCCATTGTAACGCAGATACTGATAGGCCGCATCTTCGATGATCGGAATATCAAGCTCATCAGCTTCTGCGAGCAGTTTTTTCCGGCCGGCGAGACCAACCGTTTCTCCGGTCGGGTTGCTGAAGTCTGCCGAAAGATAAGCAAACTTGACCTGCCCGCCAGCGCTTTCCGCAGCCTGCTTATAGGAATCCGGTGTGCGGTTGCCGTTCAGCGAGAGCGTGTCGTAAGTCGGTTCATAGGCATTGAATGCCTGCAAGGCGCCGAGATAGGTCGGAGCCGTCACAAGAGCTGTGTCATTTGGCGAAATGAAAAGCTTGCCGAGATAATCGAGCGCCTGCTGCGAACCGGACGTAATGAACACATTGTCCTCGGTGCAGGGAATACCGATCTTGGCAAGCTCACCCACCAACCAGGTGCGCAGCGGCTTATATCCTTCCGACACGGAATATTGCAGAGCTGCATTGGCTTCAGGACCACCAAAAACGTCCTGATAGGCGCTCTGGAATTCGGCATGCGGAAACAGCGCCGGGTCGGGAATGCCGCCAGCAAAGGAAATAATATCCGGACGTTCCAGCAATTTCAGAAGTTCACGGATTTCCGAAGCGCGCATGCGTTTCGAACGCGTTGCAAATACAGTTTCCCAGTCCAGCACCGGAAATCTCCTCAATTCGTTTGAAGGCAAAGCCTCCTCAAACTTCACCATAGAAGGGTAAAGCGATAGCGCAAATTTCAGCCAACGAGAACACCTCTTTCCATGTTCACATGGAATAAAGATATTCCGAATTGTTTTGGCTCAACCACGCACAAAACATAAATTCAAAAGGCATTTGACGATCTTTTCGTGCGGGATAGCTTGCACTGAAAAACCAAATCATTGCCATGTATTAAAGGGGCGTAAGAAACGCCCCTCTTTTTCTCTGATCGAAAAGCACCTAAAATCTGATGAAGTTCAGACTTATCGCCTGGCGAAAATGGTGCTTTGCGAGAACCGGAACGGAGCATACATAAAGGACGTACGCACTCGAAACGGAACAAAGCGCCATTGGCAGACGGCCAGAGCCTGAATATCGCAGATTTTTAGTTGCGTGCCTTGTCCACGAGCTTGTTGGCTGCGATCCATGGCATCATGCCGCGGAGCTTTTCGCCAACTTCTTCGATCTGGTGGCTGTCGTTGTTGCGACGGATACCCTTGAAGCGCGCTGCACCCGCACGGTATTCCTGCATCCAATCGGAAGTGAACTTGCCGGTCTGAATGTCTTTCAGAACGCGCTTCATTTCTTCCTTGGTTTCAGCGGTGATGATGCGAGGGCCAGTGACATATTCGCCCCACTCAGCAGTGTTGGAGATCGAGTAGTTCATGTTGGCAATGCCGCCTTCGTAGATCAGATCCACGATAAGTTTCATTTCGTGCAGGCACTCGAAGTAAGCCATTTCTGGTGCATAACCAGCTTCAACCAGAACTTCAAAACCGGTGCGGATGAGTTCGACAACACCACCGCAAAGAACAGCCTGCTCACCGAACAGATCGGTTTCGCATTCTTCCTTGAAGGTGGTTTCGATAACGCCCGAACGGCCGCCACCAACGCCCGAAGCGTAGGAGAGAGCAAGGTCATGTGCGTTGCCCGAAGCATCCTGATGGATAGCGATAAGGCAAGGAACGCCGCCGCCCTTCTGGTATTCGCCGCGAACCGTGTGGCCCGGACCCTTTGGTGCGATCATGACAACGTCAACGGTCTTCTTTGGCTCGATCAGGCCAAAGTGAACATTGAGGCCGTGAGCGAAAGCAATCGCTGCGCCGTCACGGATGTTGTCCTGAATGTGATCCTTGTAGATGTCAGCCTGCAATTCGTCAGGCGTTGCCATCATCAGAAGGTCGGCCCACTTGGCTGCATCCGCAACATTCATCACTTCAAAGCCATCAGCTTCGGCCTTCTTGGCAGTCGCCGAACCTTCACGAAGAGCGATGCGCACATTGGCAGCGCCGGAGTCCTTGAGGTTGAGCGCATGAGCGCGCCCCTGGCTACCGTAACCGACGATAACAACCTTCTTCGACTTGATCAGATTAACGTCTGCATCACGATCGTAATAAACGCGCATTTCATATTCCCTTCATTCAGATTTCCCTGCGGCTTCCTCGTATCCGCAGACGATTATGCCCCGTAAAGAGCGAAAAACTGCTTTGTGGCGCGCCGGGCGTCCCGGATAACCACTTCGTCAGTCAGTTCCAGCCGATCGCCAAGCAGCAACCGGATCTGCATGTCCCGGACGACAAGTCCGAAAAATGCACGAAATGCTTCGTTAATGTCGTCAAAAGCCAGCAGCTTTGCTTCCTGACCAATTTCAAGAATGGGCTTGAGACGCTTTGCCATTGCAACCGGACCATTGGCAAGAACGATATCCCCCAAAGCCGACTTGCCTGATGCTGTATGACTGACCGCCAGACGGTTCAAAGCAATGGACGTCGGACCAGAGAGCACGAGCAGCCAATCGCGCGCAAAATGCTCAAGGCTGGAAAAGAGCGATTCCGCATCTAGCTTTTCGCGCGCAACAGGGACAACACGAACCTTCGACGCCTGCCAGCGAACCATTGCGGTGAGCAAACCGTCGCGATCGCCAAACCATTTATAGAGGCTTTCTTTGGAGCAATTGGCGGCGCGCGCAATGCTTGCCGTTGTCAAAGCGCGGTCACCGCCCTCAACAAGAAGACGCAACGCCTGCTCCAGAACTTCGTTCTGACGCGGCGAGAAAGACGGCTGCTTCTTAGCCTGCAATTCGTCGCTTTTATCAGTCACGGATCAATCCCTCCACTTTGTACCGTACGGTACGGTTCCGTTTATTAATCCCAGCTTGGATGACCGTCAAGCAGGATTTTTCACAACCAGGAAAGATTTTAGAATTGTCCCCCGGCCCATGTTTTGGGCAACAGGAAAGAAGCGAGCAAAATCAAAAACAAAGGGCGCATTCCAGAATCAAATTCTGAAATGCGCCCCGCAAATTGAAACCCGTAAAGATCAGATATTAACCTGTGTTCCGATCTCGACAACACGCCCCGTTGGTATCTGGAAATATTCTGTTGCATCCGATGCGGTACGCGCCAACAAAATAAACAGCTTATCCTGCCAAAGCGGCATGCCGGAATGCGCTGATGCTTTCAGCCAGCGGCGCGACAAAAAGAAAGACGTTGTCATAATATCGAACTTCCAGCCAAGTTTCCGGCATAAGCCCAACGCGCGCGGAATATTGGGTTGCTGCATATAGCCAAAAGTCAGCGTCACCAGCATGAAGCGCTCATTATATTGCGAAACGCGCGCGCGATCCGCACTGGAAACCCATGGCTTTGAGGCCGTAACCACCGTGAGGATCACGTTGTTCTCGTGCAGAACCTTATAATGCTTGAGACTGTGCATCAGCGCTGTCGGCGCACTTTTCGGATCACCGGTCAGAAACACCGCAGTACCCGGCACAATGGTTGGCGGACGCTTGTTCATTTGCTCGACGATCAGATCAAGCGGCACTTCTGCCTTACGCGTCTTCTGGAACAGGTGTCGGGTGCCGCGCACCCATGTCCACATGATGATCACCAGAATGGCGGCAAACAGAATAGAGGCCCAGCCGCCCTCATGTACTTTGATGATGTTCGCGCTAAAAAACAGAAGATCAACGATAAAAAACCCTGCGATAACCGGCAAGGCACGGCTGACACGCCAGTTCCAGATGCGTGTCATGACAAAATAAAGAAGACCAGTCGTGACCAACATATTGCCGGTAACAGCAATACCATATGCAGATGCCAGATTGTTGGATTTCTCAAAGCCAAGCACCAGAATAATAACCGTCAGACCGAGCAGCAGATTGACGCGCGGGATATAAATCTGTCCGTGCAGTTTTTCGGACGTATGCTGGATTTCCAGACGCGGCAGAATATTAAGCTGGACAGCCTGGCGTGCAACAGAAAACGCGCCACTGATAACCGCCTGACTGGCAATCACCGTCGCAGCCGTTGCGAGCAAGACCATCGGCCACAGTGCAAATTTCGGCATCATCTCGAAAAATGGCAGCGCCGCAGCTTCACCGTGCGAAAGCACGAATGCAGCTTGTCCGAAATAATTGAGCAGCAAGCTGGGGAAAACGATCCACAGCCAGGCCCGCACAATCGGCTTTCGTCCAAAATGCCCGAGATCGGCATAAAGTGCCTCTGCACCTGTCATGGCAAGAAACACGGCGCCAACAGTGATAAAGGCAACACCGGGGCTAACAGCCAAAAAGCGCACCGCATAATAAGGATTAAGGGCGGCCATAACTGTGGGATCATCAAAGATGTGCCAAAGCCCCAATGCACCAAGCGCCAGAAACCACACGGCCATAATCGGCCCGAAAACAATCGCAACCTTGCCTGTTCCGTATTTCTGGATTGAGAAGAGAACAACAAGAATGACGAGGGTAATCGGCACCACGAAGGGCGTCATGTGAGGTGCTACAATCTGAACCCCTTCAACAGCCGAAAGCACCGAAATGGCTGGCGTAATGACCGCATCACCAAAAAAAAGCGCCGCACCGCAAATCCCTGCCCCCAGAATAAGATCAGGCCGCCCTTTCAGGACAGACCGTACCAGTGCCATCAAAGAGAGAATGCCGCCTTCACCGTTATTGTCGGCGCGCAATACAAAGATCACATATTTAACCGTCACAACGAGCAGAAGCGCCCAGAAGATCAGCGAAACGACCCCGAGAATATCGGACCGCGAGAGAATACCATCCGAAGTTGCCGCATGCAGCGCCTCGCGAAAAGCATAGATCGGGCTGGTACCGATATCGCCGTAGACAACGCCCAGCGCTCCAAGCAGCAGCATTTTCATGCTGTCGTGTGAATGATCGTTTTCTTCCGAAACGGTGTTGTTCTCAGGAGAGATACTAACGGGCAGCGTATTCGTCTCTATCGCATCGCCTGAGGATGAAACGCTCTTATCTGTATTCTCGCTGCTCATATGCAGACACCTTCATAAATATCGAAATGGAATATCAGAGAGTGTAGAGGCGAATAAGCCGTCAACGGCCATGTGCCGCATGTATAAAAATCAAACTTTTCAAAGAAAAATATACTGAACCAACGCCATAGCACGGAACAAGGACAGTGGAAAACTTCATGTATGCTTCCCTCAAACGATCCTGTGCACGCAGCGCATGATCTGTGGCGCGCGGTTTATATCTTGTCGCGTCCGCGCACAAACGCGAAATTCGCACGGCTTGATTAGCAGCCATGCGTTTTAGGAGCCCCTTTTTATCCCGCAAGCGCAGCAATATAACGGCTGACGGTCACTGGCATACCATACATTAACGCATCTGCAGTCAAGCCGTGGCCAATCGACACTTCACTCAATTGCGGTACACGTTTGACCAGCGCGGGGAGATTTTCAACTGTCAGATCGTGCCCAGCATTGATTGCAAGCCCGAGCGCTGTTGCAGCATCCGCAGCTTTGCCAAGACGATTTATCTCATGCGATGCAGCCGCGGGATCGTCATAGGTCGCCCCATAAGGGCCGGTGTAAAGCTCAATCCGGTCAGCGCCGATAGCCTTGGCCTTTTCATAGCCAAGCGGATCGGGATCAGCAAAAAGCGATACACGCATACCGTTTGCCTTGAGCCGCTGAACAATAGGCTCCAGAAAATCCGACTTTGTTTCAAAGTCCCAACCATGATCGGATGTCGCCTGCATCGGATCATCAGGAACCAGCGTCACCTGTTGCGGCTGATGCTTTTCCACCAGTTCCAGAAAAGCTTCTGTCGGAAAGCCTTCGATATTGAACTCGGCCAGCGGGTATTCATCATCGATCAAAGCACGAATATCAGCAAGATCGGAAAAGCGGATATGGCGCTGATCGGGGCGCGGATGCACTGTCAAACCAGCGGCACCGGCTGCAAGCGCTGCACGTCCAAGGCCGGTAACACTTGGCCAGGGGAGATCACGCCTATTGCGCAACATGGCGATGGCATTAAGATTGACGGACAGTTTTGCAGGCATAGAGCGTGGCTCCCTCAAATAAGGATATGGCTTTATATCGTCCGTTGAGAAAAAATGTGAGTGTTTAAGACCGCATCTCACAAACAATTTCCAACAGCGGCCCGAATGGAAACTTTCATACGCTTTTTCGCAACTTTTGCCCCACCAGCAACGTTTTACCGAACAACAAAGCATTCAGAAACTGGAGGTCACCAATGCGCAATGAAGATATTCCGGTCATTCGACGCATTCCCACCAATCGCGAGGACGTCTTCGCTTTTGCAATCGAAGGGCATCTGGATGATGCAGCGCTGGAAAACCTCTATGGCCTGCTTGATGCGGCCTATGAAGGTCATGAAGAAATCGACCTGCTTATCCGGCTGACTGGCTATGAAGGCGTTGACTGGGGAGCTGCTTTTTCCGAAAGCATGCTCTCCATGCGCGCAAAATCACTGCGACATCTGCGTCGTTACGCGATTGTCGGCGGTCCTTTGTGGATACAGGCCAGCGTCACACTGATGCAGCCATTTCTCTCGATAGAAATGCGCACATTTGAATCGGATGATGAGCCGAAGGCGTGGGAATGGCTGGACGCCAAGCCACAAGAACACTGATCACTTGAGCAATCACTTTACAATCGTCAACTGCTCCGCAGCACGCGTGATGGCCGTATAAAGCCAGCGCTCGCGCGTGTCGCGGAATGCATAGCTTTCATCAAACAGCACGACATTATCCCACTGCGAACCCTGCGCCTTGTGCACAGTCAGCGCATATCCATAATCAAAATCATCAAAGCGTTTTTTGGTCTGCCACGGAATTTCAGCATCCGGGTCTTCAAACTGTGCCTTGAGCAATTTGATTTTGGCAACGCCACGATCTTCATCTTCCGGCGACACCAGAAGATTGATTCCGGGTTTCACGGTTTCCTTGGATGAGGTCATCACTTTCCAAAGAGATCCGTTCAGCAGCCCCTTGGCCGGATCATTGCGTAAACAAACCAGCTTATCGCCAGCCTGCGGATAATCTGCGCTGAAACCTTTCAGCTCACGCAGCCGCTGATTATAGCGCTTACGTGTGCGGTTTGTGCCGACAAGCACCTGATCAGCCGCCAGAACCAGATCCTGATTGACTTGCGACTTGGAGATGACCTTCGCCCGGCCCTCATCGCAATAGCTCAACTCCCTGCCCTCACGCACATCAAGCGCCATGCGGATAATGGGGTTATCACGTGCCTGCCGATGAATTTCAGTGAGCAGATAATCCGGCTCATGTTCGGTGAAGAACCCACCGCCGGAGATTGGCGGTAACTGGCCCGGATCGCCCAACACCAAAATCGGCGTACCAAATGTCATGAGATCGCGGCCGAGCTGCTCATCGACCATAGAACATTCATCCACAACGATCAGCGCCGCTTTGGCCACAGGGCTTTGACGATTAAGCGAAAAAGTCGGCGAAATAGACGTCTTGCCCGTCGTCTCGTCTTCAATCGCTTCTTCACCACGCGGGCGATAGATCAGCGAATGCAGCGTGCGGGCATTGTTCGCGCCCTTCGAGCGCAATACCTGCGCTGCCTTGCCGGTGAAGGCAGCAAACTGCACTTCGCCATCGACATGCTCGGCAAAATAACGCGCCAGCGTCGTTTTACCTGTACCGGCATAGCCAAACAGCCGAAAAATGGGCGAACGCCCTTCTTTCAGCCATTGTCCAACGGCCTTCAAGGCCTGATCCTGCTCTGGAGAAAACTGCATATGCTGTTCAGACAGGATTCGCCGCCCAAACACAAGATCAAACCGTGATCAAACCTTTTGGCTTACCAATGCCGCAAACTTATCAAGATCAACATTTCCGCCGCTCACAATCACGCCAACCCGCTTGCCCTTCAGGCTTGATGCGATCTGTCTTGCACCGGCAAACGCCAGACAGCCGGTCGGCTCAACCACCATTTTCATACGGCTTGCGAAAAACTTCATGCCCTGCACAAGTTCATCGTCGCTGACACTCAAAATATCGCGAACAGTCTTACGGATAATAGCAAAGGTGAGCTCACCCAAAGCTTGTGACTGCGCACCATCCGCCAAGGTCTGCGGAACGTCGATATGGACGATCTTGCCTGAGCGGAACGACTGCTGACCGTCATTGCCTGCTTCTGGCTCCACACCATAAACATCGCAGGAAGGGGAAAGTGCTTTGGCAGCCAAGGCTGAACCCGCCAGCAGTCCACCGCCGCCAAGGCAGACAAACAATGCATCCAGCGGGCCAACCTCTTCAATCAGTTCCTTTGCTGCCGTGCCCTGCCCTGCAATAATATCAGGATGATTAAACGGCGGAATAAGCGTCAGCCCACCCTCCTCGGCCAGCGTCTTCGAAAGAGCGTCGCGATCTTCGGTATAACGATTATAGGTAACGACTTTTGCGCCATAACCCCGCGTTGCGTCGAGCTTGGCCGCCGGCGCATCTTCGGGCATGATAATCGTCGCACCAATATTTAATAATTTCGCGGCCAGCGCGATCGCCTGCGCATGATTGCCGGAAGAAAAGGCAAGCACGCCGCGCTTCTTCTGCTCATCTGAAAACCGCGACAAAGCATTAAACGCCCCACGAAACTTGAACGCACCAATACGCTGAAAGTTTTCGCATTTGAAAAAGAACTCAGCCCCGGTTTCTCGATCAAGGATTGATGACGTGAAAACCGGTGTGTGATGCGCATGGCCTTCAATCTGTCTGGCAGCGGAGATCACATCGTCATAAGTGGGAAGTATGGACATCATTCACCTCTTCAACACGCTATTTCAGCATTGGCCAAAGGCTCAAAACCAGCAACAACGCCATGATTAAATTGAACCATTTCAATCGAACAGGATCGGAGAGCCAGTTGCGCAACAGCGTACCAAACCCCGCCCAGACGGAGACACTCGGCAGGTTAACCATCGCAAAAGCAGCACTCACCAGAAGAACGGCAACATAATAATTGTCGTGGTTTGCATAGGTCGCAATACCGGTGATTGCCATCACCCAGGCTTTGGGATTGACCCACTGGAAAGCCAGTGCCTGCAAAAACGACATGGGTTTTGTCTTGTCGCGTCTTTTAGACTCACCGATGGAACGCGATGTGGCAATTTTCCACGCAAGATAGAGCATGTAAGCGCCACCCGCGAACTTCAACGCCATATAGAACGACGGCACGGTTTCAATCAGCGCACCAAGGCCAAAACCCACGGCCAGCAACAGGATAAAAAACCCCACGCCAATGCCCAGCATATGCGGAATCGTGCGCCGGAAACCGAAATTCACACCGGATGCAAGCAGCATCAGATTGTTGGGACCGGGCGTGACCGACGAAACAAATGCAAAGACAACAAGCGCCAGAAATATTTCAAGAGACATAGTGATTTGACCTGAATTGTAGCTACAAATTAGCTCAATAAAAAACCGGCACAATCGAAACATTGTGCCGGTTTCAGCCGATATTGTCTCGATTAAGCTTGCTATTTACAGTCCCTGAGGCCCACGGTTCATGGCAGCCACACCCGTGCGACAGATTTCAACCAGACCAAGCGGCTTCATCAGCGAAATGAACTGGTCGATCTTGGCCGTCTTGCCGGTAATCTCCACAATGAAATGCTCGGTCGTTGCATCCACAATCTTGGCATTAAAGGCATCGGTCAGGCGCAGGGTTTCAGCACGCGCCTCGCCCTTTCCTGCAACCTTGATCAGCGCAAGCTCACGCTCAATCGGACGTTCATGGCCAAGTTCGACGGCGCGGTAGGTCATATCAACCACGCGGTGCACCGGCACGATGCGCTCCAACTGATGGCGGATCTGATCGAGAACATTTGGCGTGCCACGTGTCACAATCGTGATGCGCGACAGATGCTGCTCATGCTCGGTTTCAGAAACCGTCAGGCTTTCAATGTTGTAGCCGCGGCCTGAAAACAGGCCAATGACACGGGCGAGAACGCCCGGTTCGTTATCAACGAGAACCGAAAGCGTATGGGTTTCCGGTGTCTGGGTATCCGCTGCAATAAAATATGCCGAGCCGGATGCTAGATTTTGTGCGTTCATGTTCTTTACTCCGGATCAGACTAGGGAACGGCCCTTGGCGTCAATGGCATTGGCAACAGCTTCATCGGTCGCTTCATCAGGCAACAGCATTTCATTATGTGCCTTACCAGATGGAATCATCGGGAAGCAGTTGGCGAGATTGGCAACGCGGCAATCAAAGATAACCGGCTTTTTGACTTCAATCATTTCCATAATCGCATCATCAAGCTTCTCTGGTTTATCGCAGCGAATACCATGCGCGCCATAAGCTTCTGCCAGCTTCACGAAATCTGGCATTGCTTCCGTATAGGAATGTGACAAGCGATTGCCATGCAGCAACTGCTGCCACTGACGAACCATACCCATATATTGATTGTTCAGGATGAAAATCTTGATCGGCGCTTCATACTGGATGGCAGCCGACATTTCCTGAATGCACATCTGGATCGACGCATCACCAGCAATATCAATAACCAGCGCATCAGGATGCGCAATCTGAACACCCAGAGCCGCAGGCAAACCATAGCCCATGGTGCCGAGACCACCCGAAGTCATCCAGCGATTTGGTGCGTCAAAATCCATGAACTGTGCAGCCCACATCTGATGCTGGCCAACTTCGGTCGTGATATAAGTGTCACGATCCTTGGTCAGTTCATTCAAGCGCTGCAACGCATATTGCGGCATGATCACGTCTTTGTTCGGCGTATAGGCCAGTGACTTTCGAGCACGCCAGCGGTTGATCTGCTCCCACCAGGCAGCAATTGCGTTCTTTTCGGGCTTCTTTTCGGAAGCGCGGAACTGACGAACAATATCTTCGAGAACATGCGCCACGTCACCGATGATCGGCACATCAACGCGAACATTCTTGTTGATCGATGATGGATCAATATCGATGTGAATCTTGCGCGAATGCGGAGCAAAGGCATTGAGACGACCCGTGATACGGTCATCAAAACGCGCACCAACGCACAGCATGACATCGCAATCATGCATGGTCATATTGGCTTCGTATGTGCCGTGCATTCCGAGCATACCCAGCCAGTTCTTGCCCGATGCAGGATAGGCACCCAAGCCCATCAGGGTCGAAGTGATCGGGAAATCGCTGATTTCAACCAGCTCACGCAAAAGCTTCGTTGCAGCAGGACCGGAATTGATAACACCGCCGCCGGAATAAATGACAGGCTTTTTGGCGCTCAACAACATTTCAACAGCCTGCGCGATGGCCGACTTGTCACCCTCGATCGTTGGGCGATAGCTGGTGCGCGGTGCAGTCTGCGGCGGTGTATAAATACCGGTCGCAAACTGAATATCCTTCGGGATATCAACCAGAACCGGCCCCGGACGCCCTGTTGAGGCAATATGGAAAGCCTCATGCAAGACGCGCGAAAGATCGTTGACGTTGCGAACCAGCCAGTTGTGCTTGGTGCAAGGGCGGGTAATACCAACCGTATCGGCCTCCTGAAAACCATCAGAGCCAATGAGTGTGGTCGGAACCTGACCGGAAATGCAGACCAGCGGGATCGAATCCATAAGCGCGTCCTGCAAAGGCGTAACAGCATTGGTAGCACCCGGACCAGACGTAACCAGCATAACGCCAACCTTGCCCGTCGAACGCGCATAGCCTTCAGCCGCATGGCCTGCGCCTTGCTCGTGACGAACAAGAATATGCTGAACCTTGTCCTGCTGGAACAGTTCGTCATAGATCGGCAGCACGGCACCACCCGGATAACCGAAAAGATGTTCCACACCATGATCAATCATAGCCTGAACCACCATTTCCGCGCCGGTCATTTCGCGTTGCCCTGCGGAGATCGTCGCCGCCTCGCTTTTTGCTGCCGTCATCGTCTTCACTTCCCGTCTGCTTTACTTAATCAATTCGTTGATGTTCAGATAACAAAAAAGGCCCCCGAGGGAGCCTGTCTTTCGCGCATGGGAGCTTTCGCCGGATGGTTACACCATCCTGCCCATGCGCGTTCGTACCACAAGAATAAGAGCTGTTCTGTTCATGCCGGGGAGACTAATCAGCGAAAATCGCGGCGTCAACGCGAAAATGCACAAAACACGATATTTTCTTATATAAAAGAGGCCATCTTGATAAGATTATTGCCCTGACAAGGCTTCTTCAGCAGAGCCATACCTCTTCCAGCTCTCATCAAGCTGGTTTCTAAACCATGTTGATTGCCGTTTCGCATATTGGCGCGTGGCGATAACGGAAAGCTCTATGGCTTCTTCGCGCGGTATTTCGCCAGAAAAAAATGCTGAAATCTCACGCACGCCGATCGCTTTTAAAGCCGGCAGTGCAGGATCAAGATTCAGAGCCATTAATGCACGGACTTCATCGAGCGCGCCCTGATCCCACATGAGTTTGAAGCGCCGCTCAATCCGCTCGCCCAACCATTTGCGATCCGGCAACAACACGATTTTGCGCGCGCTCGCATTATCGATCAGTGCCGTTCCGGTATTCCTCTGCCAATGCAACAGAGACTTGCCTGTTCCCTCAAACACTTCCAGCGCACGCACAATACGCTGGCTGTCTGTGGGGCGCAACGTCGCTGCAATCTCCGGGTCGCGCTCTGCAAGCAATCTATGAAGGGCCTCTGCGCCCTCCTCGCTCATTTTGTTGCGCCAATGCTCACGCACATCAACAGCCACTTCCGGCATCTGCGAAAGCCCGCCCAACAGCGCGCGGAAATAAAGCCCTGTACCCCCGACAAAAATCGGTGTGCGCCCTTTCAGATCATCCCGCGCCAGCAAAATTTCAACATCGGCAAACCATTTGCCCGTCGAATAGGAAACGGATGGAGCCACATGGCCATACAGAAAATGATCAGCTTCACGCAGTTCGTCAGCCTGCGGACGTGCACTCAAAAGGTCGAGCACATCATAAACCTGCATGGAATCGGTGTTGACGATAAAGCCGCCTGTCTCCTTTGCCATATGAAGCGCAAGAGCCGACTTGCCGCTGGCCGTCGGTCCAGCTATCAGGATTGCACCCTTTACCGCTTCACTCATCGCAGGAAATGTTCCTCATGTCCCGATCCGCTTCCCTTATTGCTACACTGATTGCCAATCCGGCCAAAGCGTCGCTTATTCCATCTTTGGGGATTAAAGCCTCGGCGGCAGTCAATGCAACCGGACTTTACTGGCTGGCAGACGGTATTGCCTGCGACATACCGCTTCCATCCACAATCGGGCATGAAGAAGCAGATCAGGCATTGCGCGCCGCCCTTGATGGCGCCCCAGTCGATGTCGTGGTGCAGGAACAGGACAGCCGACGCAAGAAAATTCTGATTGCCGACATGGATTCCACAATGATCCAGCAGGAATGCATTGATGAACTGGCCGAAGAAGCTGGCCTGCGCGAGCATGTTGCGGCGATTACTGCCCGTGCCATGAACGGTGAAATCGAATTCGAACCAGCATTGCGTGAACGCGTTGCTCTGCTCAAAGGTCTGCCGCTTTCGGTGATCGACAAGGTTATCTCCACCCGCATTTCGCTGATGCCGGGCGGCGTTGAACTGGTCCGCACCATGCGCAAGCACGGCGCTTACACGGCACTTGTATCTGGTGGCTTCACATCATTCACAAAGCGCGTCGCAGAAATGATCGGCTTCAATGAAGACCGCGCCAACACCCTTCTTCATGACGGCGCGCATTTGAGCGGCACGGTTTCCGACCCTATTCTCGGCCGCGAAGCAAAAGTCGAAAAGCTTGTCGAAATTGCTGATCGCCTCGGCCTTACCCCGCAGCATGCAATCGCCGTCGGCGATGGCGCCAATGATCTCGGCATGATCCAACTTGCAGGCACAGGCGTAGCACTTCACGCCAAGCCAGCCGTCGCGGCACAGGCGAAGGTGCGCATTGATCATGGTGATCTCACCGCGCTCCTTTATATCCAGGGCTATCGAAAATCTGATTTTGTGGAATGAGGCCTTTCTGAATCATATTGAGAGCCAATGCCTGCAAGTGATTCAAACACCAAACAAAAAAGGCGTCGCAAATTCTGCGACGCCTTTTATTTTTATGTAAAATCAAAGCCTAATCGATGCGGATCGTGACAAAACGCAGCTCGCCCGAACGTGACGCCAACATCAAAAGCGCATTCTTACGTCCTTCACGACGAAGAGCATCGATACGCTTCTTCACATCCGCTGGCGTTTTGACCGTCACCTGCCCAACATCAACAATCACATCGCCAGTTTCGATACGTTTTTCGCTGGCAGCAGAACCCGGAGTTACGTAAAGCACGGCCACCCCTTCCACATCTTCCGCAATGCCGAACTCGCCACGCACATCATCATTGATCTCGGCAAGTTTCATGCCCATGACTGCCGTCGTAGCAGTCTGTTCCTTCTGTTCTTTTTTCTGGGTATCAGACTTTGGTGCATCAGGTGCTGCTTCCCCGTCTTCCATATCCGGTGGCGGTGCCTGATCTTCAGTGGCGTCCTCGGTACTCTTATCGTCTTCAACCAAACGACCGAGCTTGACCTTTACAGTCTTCTCTTCGCCGTCTCTGACCACAACGACTTCGACTTCATCACCGACAGCGCTTTCGGCCACAAGTCGCGGCAGATCGCGCGCGCGCTCAACTGGCTTGCCGTCATACCGAATAACAACGTCACCCGGTTTAATCTCTTTGTTATCAACACCAGAGTTTTCGACGAGACCGGCAATCAACGCGCCTTTAGATTCTTTCAAACCGAGGCTCTGCGCAACATCATCGGTTACAGGCTGGATACGAACACCGAGCCAGCCACGGCGCACTTCGCCAAACTCTTTGAGCTGATCGATAACGCCAACAGCCATTTCAGCCGGAATAGCAAACCCAATTCCAATCGAGCCACCCGATGGTGAATAGATTGCGGTATTGATGCCGATCACCTTGCCGTCCATATCGAACAGCGGACCACCGGAATTACCCCGGTTGATTGCAGCATCGGTCTGAATGAAATCATCATAGGGGCCGGACTGAATGTCGCGTTTGCGCGCGGAAATAATACCGGCTGTCACCGTACCACCAAGACCAAATGGATTGCCAATCGCCAGAACCCAATCGCCAATGCGTGCTTTTTCCGAGTTGCCAAACTCAACGGCCTTGAGCTTATGTTTCGTCGGATCAACTTTCAGCACCGCAAGATCGGTCTTTGTGTCCTTGCCAACCAGTTCCGCTTTCAGCTTGGAACCGTCAACGAAATTGACTTCGATCTCATCAGCATCGGCGATGACATGGTTGTTGGTGACGATGTAACCTTGTTTGGCATCAATCACAAAGCCGGAACCCAGCGACTGCACTTTGCGTGAATCGCTATTCTTGCCGCCATCCTTGTCATTGAAAAAATCTTTGAAGAGATCCTCAAATGGGGAGCCTTCCGGCACCTGCGGCATCGGCACGCCGCCGTCTTCCTCGCCATCGTCCTTGACGGTCTGCGATGTCGAAATATTTACCACCGCATCCAATAGCCCTTCGGCCAAATCAGCCACAGAGCCGGGGCCCTGCCGGATCGGTGCAGTTTGCTGGGCGAACGAAGGCGTGGCGCCAATTGCAACTGTCCCCGTAAAACTCATCGCTCCAAGAGCGGCGGTTGCCAGAAGAGTGCGAGTAAAACTCGCCTTGGGTGCAATTGCCATGAAGCTCTGCTCCGTTTCTGTCTGCGGTAAGAAATCGAATAGATTAGATCGCTGCAAATTACGGCCTGTTTACGGCCCCGCATAGGGTAGAGATCAGAAATATAGCGTTTGAACTGGCTTATCCCCTGACAAGCCAGACAATGAACACACCAATTGCAAGCGCGCAAAGCCCGGCAATGCGCAACATGCTTTCAGGCGCCTCAGACGCATCACGCGCAAGTCTTTTTGCAAAAAATGGAAAGCCGCCGTAGAGCAGCCCTTCGAAGACGAAGAGAAGTCCTACGGCGGCCAGAAAATCGCTCATATGCGATAGTCTCTCTTACTTTGACGGTGTCGGTAATTGACCACCGGCATCACGGAAGAACCTAAAGAACTCCGAATCCGGTGAAATGACCAGCGTTGTATCCGGTGTTTCGAGTGCTTTGCGATACGCCGCCATCGAACGATAGAAAGCGTAAAAGCCCGGATCTTTCTTGGCCGCTTCTGCGAAGATCGCACTGCGCTCAGCATCGCCTTCACCACGAAGGATTTCCGATTCCTTACGCGCTTCAGCAAGCGTTTCGACAACCTGACGATCTGCAATAGCACGGATACGCTGTGCCGCTTCACGACCACGCGCGCGCAAACGCTCAGCTTCAGCAAGACGCTCGGCTTTCATGCGCTCATAGGTCTGCTGCGATACTTCTGCTGTCAGATCCGTGCGGCGAATGCGAACGTCTTCAATGGTGATACCAAGCGAATTCGCATCAGAACGAAGCTGGTTGGCAACTTCACGCATCATTTCACCACGCTCTTCCGAAAGCGCTGCCTCGAAGCCACGCTGACCGTAGACGCCGCGCAATGCAGCATCAAGACGCGTGCGCAGACGCTGCTCAGCAAGGATCGTGGAACCGGAGACCGTTTCACGGAACTTGCTCGGATCAGTGATGCGATAAACGAGGAAAGCATCCACGTCGTAGAACTTACCGCCAGAAACCTGAACACGAATGTCATCAAGGTCAAAGCGCAAAAGGCGATCATCGATCAGCTGAACCGAGTCCGCATCCATGAAACCAAACGGCATTTTGAAATAGATACCCGGTTCGGTTTTCACGTCGACAATCTGACCAAAGCGCAGGACGATTGCCTGCTGACGTTCATTGACGATGAAAACCGAGGAATAAAGAACGAAAGCCAGTACGGCGATGATACCGACAATAAACGGAAGCCTGTTATTGGCCATGATCAGTTACCTCCGCTATTCGTCGTTGCATCGGCAGCACCTGAACGCGGCTGCTGGCGCATAAGTTCACTTAATGGAAGGTATGGAACAACATCCTTACCCGCTTCCACGATAACCTTCTTGGTGCCGGCCAGCACCTCTTCCATAGTTTCGAGGAACAAACGATTACGCGTTACTTCGGGCGCATTCTTATATTCAGCGACAACCGAATTGAAGCGCTGCGCTTCACCGGTGGCATCCTGAACAACGCGGTTTTTATATGCAGCGGCCTCTTCGCGAAGCTGCGCTGCCTGACCACGTGCCTGACCAAGCCGCTGGTTTGAGTATTGATTGGATTCTTCTACGAAGCGATCTTCATCCTGCTCGGCACGCTGCACTTCATCGAACGCATCAGCCACTTCACGCGGCGGAGCTGCATCCTCAATGGAAACGGCATTGATCTGAATACCGGCATTGTAACGATCAAGTGTGGACTGAATGATTTCACGAACGCTCTGCGCAATTTCGGCACGGTTGTCACGGAAAACATCCTGAGCCGGTCTGCGGCCGACGATTTCGCGGATCGCACTCTCGGAAACCTGCTGCACCATGGCATCCGGGTTTTCGACATTAAACAGATAATCACGTGGATTCGAAACACGATACAGCACGGAGAACTGAACATTGACGATGTTCTGATCGCCAGTCAGCATCAGGCCTTGCGTAGCAGTACGCGACCCCTGCCCACCAATATTGATCTGCTTTTCGACGATCTGCGCCTTTTCAACGGTTTCAACCGGCCAGAAAAGGAAATGCAGGCCCGGTTCGGAAACTTCTGCCTTTGGCTTACCAAAGACCAGTTCAACCGCAAGCTCATCCGGCTGGACGGTGTAAACAGACTGAAACAGCCAGAAACCAAGAACAGCCGCACCAATCAGATAATAGAACGGGCGATTGCTGTTGCCTTTTCCACCACCGCCACCGCTACCGGGGAAAACCTTTTTCAGGCGATCCTGGCCTTTGCGCAGAATATCCTCGAGATCAGGCGGTGTGTTGGGTCCGCCACCACGCGGGCCTTTGGGTCCTTGACCCCACGGGCCGCCATTATTGGAACCGTTATTATTATTGTTATCGCCGCCGCCACCCCATGGGCCACCGCCGCCGTTCTGATTACTCCAGGGCATCCTCACCTCTCGTCCGGGAGACTGAAAGTCTATTCAACTTCCTGTCATCAAATAATGTTACCGTTTTATAGGCATCGCGAGGGCCGCTTTCAACGTAAGGCAGCCAATTTCCTGCGTTATAATTTACGCATTATAGCGTTCGTACTGAATATAGCGCGTCGGATGGCTGTCTTTTTCTCCTTGAGGCACATCTTCGCTCGAAACGGCGCGCCAGATTTGCGAATCGATTTCAGGAAAATAAGTATCGCCATCAATGGTGGCGAGAACCTGTGTCAAATACACTTTGTCGGCGAACGGTAGCGCCTGCGCATAAATCTTGCCACCCCCAATAATGCAGACTTCACCCACGCCAAGCTCAGTCGCAAGCCTTTGCCCCAGAGCGATTGCATCCTCAAGCGAGCCGATAATCTGCGCACCTTCCGCATGAAAAGCTGCATCGCGCGTTATCACGATGTTGGGACGCCCCGGCAATGGGCGACCAATGGACTCCCATGTCCGGCGCCCCATAATCACAGGCTTTCCAAGCGTCAGCGCCTTAAAGCGTTTGAGATCGGTCGAAAGCTTCCACGGCATGTCATTGTCGCGGCCAATCACACCATTTTCGGATGCAGCCACGACAATCGATAAAAACGGCTTCTGATTATGCATATCTTACACCGCAATCGGCGCTTTGATCGTTGGATCGGCTTCATAACCGATAAGCTCAAAATCCTCGAAGCGGAAAGCAAACAGATCCTTCATATCGGGATTAATACGCATGGTCGGCAATGATTTTGGCGTGCGGGTCAGTTGCAGACGTGCCTGCTCAAAATGATTGGAGTAGAGATGCGCGTCCCCGAGCGTGTGCACAAAATCACCCGGCTCAAGCCCGGCAACCTGCGCAATCATCATCGTCAAAAGCGCATAAGAGGCGATATTGAATGGAACGCCCAGAAAAATATCCGCCGAGCGCTGATAGAGCTGACAGGAAAGTTTGCCATCTGAAACATAGAACTGAAACAGGCAATGGCATGGCGGCAAGGCCATTTCATCGACCAGCGCCGGATTCCACGCCGAAACAATCAAACGTCTTGAGTTAGGATTTTCACGCAACATTTTGAGAAGATTCGCGATCTGGTCAATATGGCGGCCATCTGGCGCAGGCCATGAACGCCACTGATAACCATAGACCGGACCAAGATCGCCCTTCTCATCCGCCCATTCATCCCAGATCGAAACGCCATTTTCCTTGAGATAGGCGATATTGGTATCACCTTTAAGGAACCACAGCAGCTCATGAATGATGGAGCGAAGATGCAGCTTTTTGGTGGTCAGAACCGGAAATCCCTCGGCCAGATTAAACCGCATCTGATAGCCAAACACTGAGCGCGTGCCTGTCCCGGTCCGATCGCCACGGTCAGCGCCATTATCAAGCACATGCTGGAGTAGGTCGAGATAGGTGCGCATAGGGGATACTTTCCGGGTCGATTCGTCAAAGCCCAATATAGGAAAAACCCCGGCGTTATGACACCGGGGTTTCGATTTGCCTGTGGACTGAAATTAAAGATCGCCAAGCTTACCCAGCTGTTTGGCAACCAGATAATAAAAGGTAACGCGATGCTTGTTACGATCGCCCTTCATGACTTCTGCGACATGATCGACGACTTCGACAGCTTTTGCCTCGTCAGCGACACCAAGCTTCTTGTGCACCCAGCTATCGCGAACACGCTTCATTTCTTCAGGGTCAGTTGCCGAAACGAGGGAGGAATCACGATTGCGCAGGGCAATGCCAAGATGCTTTACGATCTTCTCGACAACGGCTTCATCAGCGCCAGCATCATAGCGACGGACATCCGCGATATAGTCACTCATCTATCCACTCTCCTTCGATTGGTTTTAGCCCCGGTTAAACCTCCGCTACAGCCGGACGATCGCAATCCTATTTCCGGCATGCACCGATAGTGTGTTGAGGATTGACCAGCCTGCCCTGCCTGTCAATGAAAATGAACGCAAAAAGCGAAGTCGGAAGACGGGCAACAACCTGTTAAATAACAACTACCCTCTTTCAATCGGAGAAAAGGACGCCTATATACAGGATGTCAGCGCAAGCTGACTATGGTGATAAACGGACGATGTAATAAACCTATTGGACCCGGGGGCGGTACCCGGCGCCTCCACCACAACGCAAGAAGCATTAAAGGCGCGTTGCGCTGTGGCGGGGGCGAAATAGGATCGACAAGGGTGTAAAGATCGCTCTTTTGCTCGGCATGATACCACCGTTATCGGGTCAATTGAGTAGTTGCAAATGACAACAAAGCTCAGGGTTACGCTCTCGCTGCTTAATCGCGGTGCGGGAAACCCACTCTAAGTCCTTCTGGTTAGCACCTTGAGGCGGGGTTCGGAGGCACCTGGCAACAGAAGCCTCCACTTTCCCTTCACTGCTTGATTAGATAGCTGCGACTTGCGTGCCGGGCTCTGATTTGCGTGCAAACACAATCAGCGCAAGCAGGAATGCCATCAGCGCACATATCGCAATTCCACCGATCATCGGCCGTGCCGATCCGTCAAAAAACGCACCGGTGATCGCGATCGCAATACCGCCAATGACAAAATGCAGCGTGCCGAGAAGAGCAGATGCCGTTCCGGCAATGTCTCCGTGATCATCCAGCGCGAGCACCGCTGTGGTGGGAATCACCAACCCCAAAAAGCCATAGCCCACGAACAAGAAGCTCGCGATCAGCCACAGGGAATTATGCCCCATCAAAACAGCCAGAAACATGGTCAGCATGACAGCCGCAAAGCCCGATACAGCAACGCGCATTACGCGCCGCAACCCATACCGCGAACCAAGCCAGCCATTAAGCTGCGACACACTGAAGAACGACACCGCATTTATCGAAAACGCAATCGCATACTGGCTCGGGCTGAGGCCATAATGATCGATCATAATAAACGATGAATTCGCCAGATAAACGAAGAACGAAGCAACGCCGAAGCCGCCAATACAGGCAAGCCCCATAAAATAGCGATCCTTCAGCAACCGACCATAACCCGCCAGTGCACTGCTGATATTGCTTTCAAGCCGAGCCTCGCTGCACCGCGTCTCCTGAAGTGATGTTGCGATCAGCACAACACCGACAATTGCGGCCACCAGCACTGCCCAGAAAACACCACGCCAGCCAAAGAAATCGATCAGCACTGAACCGCTTAACGGTGCAAGAATCGGCGAAATCGAAAACACGAGCATCAAAAGCGACATAAGCCGCGCCGCATCCACACCAGTGTGAAGATCACGCACGATGGCCCGCGGAATCACACTGCTTGCCGCAGCACCCATCCCCTGAATAAAACGAAACAGCACCAGAATATCGATATCGGTTGCCAGTGCTGATCCGACACTGCCGATGGCAAAAAGGATAAGCCCACCATAAAGCGGCAGCTTCCGCCCGACCATATCTGACAGTGGCCCCACGAAAAGCTGTGCAAGCGCCAAAGCAATGAAAAATGCCAGCAGACTCATCTGCACAGCACTCGTCTCAGCATGCAGATCCGTTGCAATCATAGGCAAGGCAGGCAGATACATATCGATGGCAAACGGGCCGATCGCCGACAACAGACCAAGAATGAGCGCATTGCGAAAAAGACCGGAAGTCATCAAGCCGGAAGGAGAGCCTGAGCGGGAACCTGAACGCATCGGGGGAGCACTTTCATCAATGTTTCGTGAGCTATCTTCTGCGATTTTGAACCCCCTTGGCCCGCGGCACCGCTTGGGAGGATGGAAAGACCAGGGTCCAAATATCGCAAAAGAATCTCTATCCACATGTTAATGCTGCATAATCTCAATCATTCCCACGATAGTTCCGCCCCCAGGCGCCCTATCGTAGCCCTTGTAAATAGTGCAGCAGCCCTCATAATGGACAGAATGTCAAAACCGATTTGACACAACTGTAAAATTAGACACCATTGTCCAACGCGTCAAGTCATCTTATGTTATGAATATGAAACCTACTGACATGCTCGATATAGCAATTTTGTCCGACCGGCAGTCCGCCCTTTCAAAGGGTGGCAATCCTGCGTCCGTGAAACCGGGACAATGCATGAAGCGCGACTTCATTCTGTGTGCCGCAGCGCGCGTTTTTTATCGCGATGGCTTTCAGGGCGCGAGCATCGATCTGATTGCAAGCGAAGCAGGCGTTTCCCGCCAGACGATCTATAATCACTATCGCGACAAGGAAGCGCTGCTTGCCGCCGTTGTTGATGATGCTTTTGACAGAATGACGTCCAGCCTTTTCGCCGTGCTTGCAACATTTCCGCAGTCCAGCGAAAATCTTGAAGAAGACCTGATCGCCTTTTCTATCCGGATGAGCCGCAACTGCGTGCATGATTCGTCCACGGCCTTCCTGCGCAAGCTGTTCCAATCCGATGAAGATGCTCTTCCTCTGCACGCCAATGTCTGTAGCAACAAAGGCCCAGCACAGGCGGTCCCCGCTATTGCAGCGCATCTTGCACGCCTCGCCCTTGCTGGCGATTTGGAAATCCAGGACCCGGACCTTGCGGCCTGTCATTATCTGGCGCTGATCAATGCCGATATTCACTACCATCTTCTGACAGGACAAAGTGTCGACGATTCCATCATCGAGAAAAGCTCGATCAATGGCGTCAGGACATTTCTGATGGCCTTTGGCAAACGCGCATAATTTCCAGGCCGAACGTTTGAAATTCACGCTTTGATTGTTCTTGGTAGGGCGCCAGCGCAAAGGTTGAGCTTTTTCCTGAGATAATTTTAAATTCTCTCGAGAACAAACTTGACATCAACCTGCGAATCCGTGGGATAAGCAAACTATGGTACAGGACCTGATCCGTTACGATATTTTAGCTCAGGAAGCCCTCCGCGGCGTCATTCGCAAGGTTCTTGCGGAAGTGGCGACGACTGGCTTGCCGGGAAACCACCACTTCTTCATCACGTTCCTCACCGGAGCGCCTGGTGTACGAATTTCATCGCGCCTCAAGGAGAAATATCCTGAGCAGATGACGGTGGTATTGCAGCACCAATTCTGGGATATGCTGGTTACAGACCAGCTGTTCGAAATTGGCCTGTCCTTTGGCGACGTTCCTGAAAAGCTGACAATTCCCTTCTCTGCCATTCGCGGCTTCTACGATCCATCGGTCAATTTCGAACTGGAATTCGATGTGTCCGTTGTGCAGCCGACGAGTGACAATGACGAAGGCAGCAATATCTCTTCGATAGAACTGATTTCTGCCGAAGAGACACCGGCCAAAAAGCCTAAGTCAAAGCCGCGCAAAACGGCTGCTGAAAAGGCGGAATCGGCTGCAAAGAATAAAGAGGACGCCGATGGCGACGATACGGAACCAAAGCCGTCCGCCGATGTCGTGTCGCTTGATTCCTTCCGAAAAAAATAATGGTTCCCATCGTTTAAATCTTTTGCGCCGGTAGATGAAACATTTCTACCGGCATTTTGTTTTAGCCAAGTCAATTCAGCAAGATAGAGCATTTTCAATGGTGCAATCAAAACAGGAAATGCTCTAAACATCTCAGTTGACTTTGATCAATGCATGAAGAGTAATGTTTACCGTAATATTTTCTCGACGTGACACATCTGGATTGGCTCTATCATGCTACGTTTTGTTGCTCAGTTGGTCTTATGGTTTAGCGGAATTATCGCAGGCATATTTGTTGCAAAAGATGCACCAAATTTCCCGCTCTGGCAGATGACGTTCGGTCTGGTTCTGCTGATAATACTCTCGCTGATCATATGGTTTTTGACCAATCCCAAATCTCCAGACAAGTAGAGTTATCTAGACTTCGAAAGCTTGCAACACGGCAACCATTCATGAGCGAGATCGTCAACCTGCGTCAGTTCAGAAAGAACAAGGCACGCACATCCAAAGAAAAGCAGGCAGAGGAGAACCGCATCCTCTTTGGGCGCACCAAGGTCGAGAAGGACTTTGCGCGGCAAGAAGCCCGCAAGTCTGAGCATTTTCTCGTAAACAACAAGCTTGAGCAAAGCAACAAGCCGGACGATGAGACGTGAATCCGTCATCGCGTCTGCGGAAGCGTTCAGTGAACATTCGTGGCCATGCCACCAGCTACACGCTTGAAGAGCCATTCTTCGAAATTCTTGAAGAAATCGCGCAGCAACGAGAATTGTCCATGGCAGCATTGATTGCTGAAATCGATGGACAGCGTGACCGCACAATCAACCTTTCATCGGCCTTGCGTCTCAGCGTGCTCGACTGGCTGAAATCAAAACGAACCACCTAGGACGTGTGGACTGCTATATTTTGGTTCGTGACATCGATGAGAATAACCGAACCTTGCATCGCAAAACCGCTTCGCACTTTTTCTGGAAATGCTCTAAAGCTTGGGTCTTGCTGCGCGTGATTGTTCCAGATCTTTCAAAAACTCGTTCAGTGACTGGCCACCCTGCCCGTTCAAATTCGCAGGCGGCGCGCTTTCCACATCAGGCTTTTGCGCCTCTAGAGCCTCTCTGGCGGCCTGTTCCCGCGCCTGCGCTTCTGCCTTAAGCCGCGCTTCTTCCTGCAACCGCAAGCGCTCACGTTCCTGCGCGTCCGACAAAAAGAGGTCCAGTTGCCGCCGCAAACGCTGCTTTTCCATAATGCTGGCCTGCATCGCCTCGACCCGTTCCTGTTCACGCTCAAGCGCGCGCTGTGTCAGAAACTGCACGAGCGGCTGACGGTCAATGCTGACTGACGGATCATCGTAAGTTCCACCAACAACATATCGCAGACTGGCCGCACCGGCGGTATCCGTACCGTTGGCACCATCGAAAGCAAAGCTGCCATTGCCGCTTAGGCCCAATGTCGAAAGATCAATCTGCATATCGCCGGCAAAAAGCGTATCACCGCTTCTTAGATTGATGGGTCCCACCCGCACGATACCGCCTGCAATGGAGAAGTCGATCTTGCTGTTTCCTGCTGCAAAACGTCCCTTTCCAGATGCAGCCTCGGCAATGGAAACGAATTGCTTTGCATCCACCTGGGCGCCGCCTGATGGCTTGTCTGCAATCGTGTCAGCAGCCTTGAGCATTTCTGGAAAGGCTGTGGGATCAACGCCATTGATGACGAAATTCTCAACATCAACACTGCCAGATCCAGTCAGAGAGGCAACAAGTTCGGCCATGCTGGAACCGCTGCCGTTCAACGTCATGGCGGCCTTCATTCCGCCCGCAAAAGGAGCGCCGCTCTCAGGCCGATAAATATTGACGAGGTCCGCCCCGCTCCATTTGAGGTCAGAATTCAGCAATGCAGCCTTGTCATTGTTGCGCAATGAGACATTGCCCACCAGATAGCCGCCTGCCCAGTTTCCCGTCAGCTCATTGAGACTAAGCTGATCCATACCCTTCTGGAGCCGCGTGGAAAAATCAGAAATGGTACCGAAACTGCCCATTTCAGCCTGCGCAACATTTAACTTCATATCCAGAAGCAGCGGCAGCGACGGGCGCACCGAAAAACTACCCATTGGCCAGATGGACTTCTTGCTGTTCCGCGAAGGCTCCAATGCGTCCTGCCCAAGCATAATGGCAGCCAGACTGTCCAAATCGAGCGAAGCAAGCTTGGCCTCGCCCTTGATTTGCGGCAATCCGCTATCGGCAAAATTGGCTTCGAGCCGTGCGCTCACATCGTCTCCGCCGAGCTTACCGGCAAAGTTCGGAAACCGTAACAAGCCTTTGGCAAACTGGAAATCGCTGGACAGATCAGCAGACAAGCCTTCGCCAAATCCCGGCAATGTATAGCCTGCCGTCGCAATGAATGGCTGCAGATCGGCCGATTTTATACTGGCCTTGCCGCTTGCAGCAATATCTCCGCCAACCAGCGACAGAATACCATCGGCGAGCGCTGTTCCGTCGGGCGCAGTCAATTTGAGTTGCGTGCGCATGCCGGCACTTGGCGCGCCCTGCATCGTCAGATCAGCGGTGAGTTCGCCCGCCAGCCCAAGCGGCAATGATGGCACGCCAAGCAAAGCAAGAACGGTTTCGCCATTTTGCGATGAGGCCGTTCCGTTCAACTGCATCTGCATCGGATCGCTCTCGGAACTGCCGCCGCTCGTTGTACCGGAGAGATCAAGTTTCATCCCACCCGCTTTGCCGGTCACACTAAATGAGGCTTCACCGCCCTTCGCGGGTGCTTTCGTGGGCGTTTCTTTGGTGCGCGCGCCCTTATCCTTGCCTGTTGCAGGCACTGGCGCACCATCGCCGCTTGGAGCCGCAACGGCATTGGCGATGATATTTATCTGCGTATCATCAAACAGCCCCGGATAGTTGTCAGCACGTGCGGAAAGTGATCGTAAAAGTGGGATTTGCGGGTGACGATGCGCGGCCAATGTCAGAAAATGCGACAAATCAGCAGAAAGCAAAGTCGCATCAAGCGTACCTGAAGGTGCGGTGGCAAACGGTTCATAGGAGCCGGTGGCCGTCAGGGTTGTGCCCGCAACATCACTGATCAGCAGCCGGTCAAAATCAAAGCGACCATTATGAACACGAACCGCAAGATCGACGGCACCTGCCTCCATGTCCTCATACTGAACCGGACCTGCTTTAAACGTAATATCAAGCGCTTGGCCACGAAGGGAAGCCATGCCCTGTCCGCTTGAGAAAAACCCGATAAATGCACGTAATGCGTTGCTGTCTACCGCACCGCCATCAAGGCGAAGCGTAATCGCGGGATCTGCCGAGCCGATAACCTGCCGCAGGAAACTACCTTTAAGCGCGGTTTTTCCCATGCCGATCTCAAGATCGTCAATGCTCTGCACACCTTCGCGCAGATTGACCTTGCCGGAGAACCCGACGCTATCAAGTTTACGGATCGATTCATCAACCGTTTCGTTGAGCCAGGAAGCAAGCCCGGAGGGCTGACGCGATGCCACAAGCATATCACCCTCAAAACCGAAATCCCGCCCGACCGAGAGCTTGCCCTTGGCTTCAACCTTTGTCCGGCCCGGCAGATCAGCCGCAAACTGCCGAATATTCCAGCGATTGCCATCAGGCTCCGCACTGATCATGACCGAACGAATCGTGGTGCCGCCGGCAATCACTGCTGGCAGGCGCAAATCGACATTGCCCGGCATTCCGGGAATAGGCAGTTGCTCAAGCACGCGCCGCACCAGAGCCAGCCGTTCATTCACCGGAACAGGCGCAGCCAGCTGATCGACCGTCGTCTCAACCGGCCCCCAGAAAATCTGCTGCCCATCAGCGCTAATTTCAAAATGCGGCTTATCACCATAATCGATCAAAGCCTTGCCATTCACTACATATGGATTATCGGCAGGCCCCTGCTCCATACGAAATTCGCTGGCATCAAAACGGCTTCGATCAGCATCAAACTTACCGCTTACGCGCAGGTCACTGAAAAACGGCTTCTCAGTGGCAAGTTTCTGATTTTGACCAGTTGGAGAAACCGCATCGGCAGAACGCAACGAAAAATTGCCGGCATAGTTCAGCCGACCCTCATCAAGCGTGATGTCGCCATCCGTTTCAAACGATGCCGGCATGGCTTCAGGAGAAATCCGCGCACGCAGGCGCAAGGAACCCTCTGGCTTTGCTTCACCGCTGTTAAGATCAAGTGCGAACTTCTGACCTTCAATGAAAAGCGAACCCGTCGCCTGCCACGGCCCCGCGAGAGTATTGGCCGACAGCACAGCATTGATTGCAGTTGCCGCATAAGAACGACCGCTTGCTCTGTCAGTCAGCGTCGCAGTACCGTCAGCGACCGAAAGCCGCTCGATCTTGATTTTCGACGGATCAATCGGCGTTGAAGGACGGATCGCCCAGTCAACCTTACCGGCCTTATCCAGCGAAATGTTAACATTGGGGCGGTCAACCCGCATATCGAAAATCAAAAGCTCGCCGCGCAGAAACGGCATCAACTCCGCATCCATCGAAAACGTATCGACCGTCATGACCGGATGCGCGCTATCTGCACCCACACGCACATCAGAAAAAGCCACCGATGGAAAGGGCAGAAGCCGTGCACTGACATCGCCAGCCACATGAACCGGGCGACCGAGAATCTGGCTCGCCTCACGTTCAAATTCGGCACGATAGCCGCTCCAGTCGACAAATGGCGGCACGACCAGCGCTGCTGTCAAAAGCAGCACCAGCAGCCCACCAACGATGACGAATATGCGGCCCAAACGACGCTCCGATAAAATGCTTAATGCGCGCCGCATGAAACAAATGCTGAATCACGCGGTCTTTATCGGTGCAACATAACGGCATCGTTCCGGCGATAACAAGGCAAATTGCTTTTCACTGAAACGATTCATGAGCGATATTGAATCGCCTTCTCAAAAAGGCGGCTCAATTCACTGATTTGAATCATCAAATCAGAATTTTTCCGGGATTCATGATATTATCCGGATCAATCGCTTTCTTGATCATCCGCATGTAATCGATCGCTTCACCAAGCTCCATCGCGAGGTACTTCATCTTGCCCTGCCCGATGCCGTGTTCGCCCGAACACGTGCCTTCCATGGCGATTGCGCGCTTGACCAGACGATCCATGAAATCTTCGGCGCGCTCCATCTCCGCTGCATCATCCGTATCAAGCAGCAAAAGAAGATGGAAATTGCCGTCACCAACATGGCCAACGATAGGCGCGATAAGACCACTTTCAGCCAGATCTTTTTCCGTTTGCGCAATGCAATCCGCAAGCCGTGAAATCGGCACACACACATCCGTCGAAACACCCTTGGCGCCGGGACGCAGAAGGAAGGATGCAAGATAGGCATCGTGCCGCGCACGCCAGAGCCGGTCGCGCTCTTCCGCCTCATTGGTCCAGCGGAATTCGCCGCCACCATTTTCTGCGGCAATCTCACCAAAGATTTCGGCCTGTTCAGCGACGCCGGTTTCCGTGCCGTGAAACTCAACGAACAGATAAGGCTGCGCCTCATAAGGGAGTTTGGAATGCAAAATCAGCGCTTCCATCTGAAGCTTGTTGACGAGTTCAATACGTGCAACAGGAATGCCCATCTGGATGGTTTCAATCACCGCGCGGCAGGCCTTCTCAATATCCGGAAACGGGCAGATGCCGCCCGATACCGCCTGCGGTATCCCCTGAAGCTTCAGGGTTAGCTCGGTGATGATACCGAGTGTCCCTTCAGAGCCAATCAGAAGCCGCGTCAAATCATAGCCTGCAGCGGTCTTCTTCACGCGCTTGGAGGTTTCAATCAGGCGGCCATCGGGCATAACAGCTTTGAGCGCCAGCACGTTCTCACGCATAGTGCCATAACGCACCGCATTGGTGCCGGACGCGCGCGTCGAAGCCATGCCGCCAAGTGTGGCATTCGCACCCGGATCAATGGGAAAGAAAAGCCCGGTATCGCGCAAATATTCGTTGAGTTCGCGACGTGTGACCCCCGGCTCGATAACGCAATCTAGATCTTCCGCATGAACTTTCAAAACGCGGTTCATCTGTGTAAGATCAATTGACACACCACCCGCAGGCGCATTCACCTGACCTTCAAGCGAAGAACCGGCACCAAAGGCAATCACCGGCACCTTATGCTCCGCACAGATGCGGACAACATCCTGCACGTCCTGCGTATTCTGCGCAAAAATAACGATATCAGGTGCCTGTGTCGGCACATAGGTCGTCGTGTGGCCATGCTGTTGGCGGATTGCCTGCCCGGTCTGCGCGCGCTCACCAAATCGCTGTTTCAGGATTGCAACTGCGGCAGCAATGCCCTCCTCATTACGCTGAAGGGCAACCACATTCTGAAGCGACATTGTTCATTCTCCGTATTTCAAATTATGCAGCGCTCAAAGCCAGCGCGATGGGGTCCTGCCCCAGATGCTCGGCAATCGCCCGCACAACAAGATTGTGATCTTCACGCTGCGGCAGACCGGAAACAATCGCTGCTCCTATCACCCCTGCACCTGTCACATGGATCGGAAAACCACCGCCCGCCAGCGCATAATCGGCAACATCAAGTGCCTTGTGAGCAGCAAACATCTTGTCGTCGCGGTTCTGTTCCAGAACAAGGCGATAGCTCGACGCGTGAAACCTGCGCACGACATTGAACTTGCGGCGCAGCCACTCACTGTTGTCCACAGTTGTTCCAGCCGTTGCAGCAAAGAACAGGCGACGATCCCAGAGCGAAATATCAATGGCAACTGAAAGCTTCTGCTTAATGGCCAGATCACGGATGCGCTGGCCCAGCGAAAACGCGTCATTCTCGTTGAAAGATGTGAAAATCAGCGCCTGTTCCTGCCGGATGATCTGCTTGATATCGTCGCTCTGAGCCATGATCCTTTTTCTCCCGAAAACTCTCGTAGCGTTCTTTTGCGCCCTCAATCACGTGATTGCAACAGATGAACCCTGCCTTCAAACTTGATTGATCGCGCGCGAAGCGCTAGTGGAGCCTTATGGCTGAGAACCCCAACATCGACATACCCGCTCAAGACGACCGGATACCGGAGTTTATTGAAACTGCGGTCTTTAAACGTGATGTGTTTTCCGAAACCCGCGCGGGCTATTTTATCGGCGATCCTGAAACGCGCATCATCCGCCGCGTGGTCAGCGCAGCACCTTGGTGGTCAAAGCCGCTGGCCTGGATTTTGGCGCGACGCGAAATCCGTGGCCTGAAAACAGTACGCGGCATCGAAGGCGTTCCACAGCTTCTTTATACTGATCGCGACGGGCTTTATCGTTCCTGGACCGAAGGCACCCCGCTGCATCTTGCGCGGCCCTCCGATCCCAAATGGTATCGCACAGCGCATCGAATCCTACGCGACATGCGCCGCATGGGGGTCACCCATAACGATCTCGCCAAGCCGCAAAACTGGCTGATGACACCGGAAGGCGAAGCTGCGGTCATCGATTTCCAGCTTGCAAGTGTGCATCGTCGTCGCGGCGCTTTCTACCGGCTGCTCGCCTATGAGGATTTCCGCCATCTGATCAAGCAGAAGCGCGCCTTTGCTGCCGATCTGATGACGCCGACCGAAAAGCGCATTCTGGCGCGCCGTTCGCTGCCATCGCGCATCTGGCTCGCAACCGGCAAGAAGGTCTATAATTTCGTCACCCGTGGCATCTTCAATTGGTCAGACGGTGAAGGCACAGGCGACCGCATCGACAATGAAGGCCCAGCCATCATGGCAGCCCTCAAGTCTGATCCACGCGTGAAAGATGTGGCGCTGGCGCTTTATTCGCTGCCCGCCAAGGGCGTTGGCCTTTATGCTTTCGTTGAAACGCTCAATGCGGATGAAAAAAGTCTGCGTGCGCGGCTCAAAGGCACCAAGCTTGAACTCATCCAGCCGGCTGCACATTTGCCGCGCCGGGCCGATGGAACGATCCGCGACGATATTCTGCGGCTGATCGCCATGAACCAGATGACTGAGCTCGACGACCTTCTAAGCCGCGAGCCGGAAATGCGCGATCTTGTCGAGGCACTTGCTTCGCATCGGCTCAATTTCACGGATCGCCGCGTAACTCAACTCGAATAGTTTCACGCTTTCGCTGGTTTTTCATCGGCGAATCACTACATTCGGTAGCAATGTCCGATTTCCCTGATGATATGCCGTTCTTCGGCGATGAAACCCCAACTGACCGCGCCCCCGCGACAGGCAGCATTGCCGCACGCGCCATGGCAGCGCGCAACCAGCAGCGTGGCGAACCTGATTATTTAAAGGGTCTCAACCCTGAACAGCGTCAGGCCGTACTCACCACAGAGGGCCCGGTTCTGGTTCTCGCGGGTGCAGGCACTGGCAAAACCCGCGTTCTCACCACCCGCATTGCGCATATTCTGACAACCGGCCTCGCCTATCCGAGCCAGATTCTCGCCGTGACCTTCACCAACAAGGCTGCACGCGAGATGAAAGAGCGTATCGGCCATCTGGTTGGCGGCGCTGTGGAAGGTATGCCGTGGCTTGGCACGTTCCACTCCATCGGCGTAAAACTGCTGCGCCGCCACGCTGAACTGGTCAATCTCACATCTGATTTCACCATTCTTGATACGGATGATGTGATTCGCCTGATCAAACAGCTCATTCAGGCTGAAGGTCTGGATGACAAGCGCTGGCCTGCCCGCACCTTCGCCAATATGATCGATGGATGGAAAAACAAGGGCTTTGGTCCTGCCGATATTCCGGAAGGCGATGCGCGTTCGTTTGGCAACGGAAAAGGCCGTGAACTTTATCAAGCCTATCAGGAACGGCTACGCACGCTGAACGCCTGTGACTTTGGTGATCTGCTGCTGCATCCGATCCGCATCTTCCGCAATCACCCGGATATCCTGCGCGAATACCACGCGAAATTCCGTTATATTCTGGTCGACGAATATCAGGATACCAACACCGCGCAATATATGTGGCTGCGGCTTCTCGCCCAGCGACCGCAATCGCGAAACACAACACCTGTGCCGTTTGCGGCAGACGGCCCACAAGCGCCATCAGGCGCAAGCGAAAACAAAGTGAATCTGTGTTGCGTGGGCGATGACGATCAGTCGATCTATGGCTGGCGCGGTGCGGAAGTGGACAACATCCTCCGCTTTGACAAGGATTTCCCGGGTGCGGTCGTTATCAAGCTTGAACGTAACTATCGCTCGACGGCCCATATTCTGGGCGCCGCAGCACATCTGATTGCACACAATGAAGGTCGCCTCGGCAAGACGCTTTTCACGGAAGCGCCCAATCCAGACGATCCTCGGGTAAAAGTGCACGCGGCATGGGATTCCGAAGAAGAAGCCCGCGCCGTTGGCGAGGCCATCGAACAGGCGCAGCGTCAGGGCCATCTGCTCAACAATATGGCAATCCTCGTGCGTGCATCTTTCCAGATGCGCGAGTTCGAAGATCGCTTCGTCACGCTTGGCCTCAATTACCGGGTTATCGGCGGTCCGCGCTTCTATGAGCGCCTCGAAATCCGTGACGCCATGGCCTATATGCGCGTGGTTGCGCAGCCTGCCGACGATCTGGCACTTGAGCGCATCATCAACACACCAAAGCGTGGCCTTGGTGAAGCGGCAATCCGCCAGATTCACGATTATGCCCGTGCGCGCGACATCTCGATGTTTGCCGCTGCTTGTGATCTGGTTGAAACCGAAGAGTTAAAGCCAAAGCCACGTTCAGCGCTGCGCGAAGTGGTCGATAATTTCCGCCGCTGGCAGTCGCTTCTCGACAATACACCCCATACAGAACTTGCCGAAACCATTCTCGACGAGTCCGGCTACACCGCCATGTGGCAGAACGATAAGTCAGCAGAAGCGCCGGGGCGCCTCGAAAACCTCAAGGAACTGATCCGTTCCATGGAAGACTACGAGAGCCTGCGCGGTTTTCTTGAACACGTTGCGCTCGTCATGGATGCCGAGAAAAATGAGGACATGGATGCCGTCAATATCATGACGCTGCATTCGGCCAAGGGGTTGGAATTTGAAACCGTCTTCCTGCCCGGCTGGGAAGAAGGGCTGTTTCCACATCAGCGCGCACTGGACGAAGGGGGGCGCTCAGGTCTCGAAGAAGAGCGCCGCCTCGCTTATGTTGGCGTCACGCGTGCCAAGAAAAACCTGCATATCTGGTTTGTTTCCAACCGCCGTATTCATGGCATGTGGCAATCGACCATCCCGTCACGCTTTCTGGAAGAGCTTCCTGAAGCACATGTCGAAGTGGCTGAAATGGAAGGCAATTACGGCGGTTACGGCAATAGCGGTTACGGGCAATCGCGCTTCGACAAGGCCGATCCGTTCCAGAACTCCTATTCGACACCCGGCTGGCAGCGCGCGCAGCAGAACCGCTCGGAAGCGACACGCAACAACTGGGGCTCGCGCTCCGGTGCCAATGTTGAACGCATTGGCTATGGCGAAACGGATTCAGGTTTCGGTGCGGGGCGTGGTTCTGTCAAAGGCCGTATGATTGACGGTGAACTGGTTGCAAAGTCGGTGGCTGACAAGCCGTCAGCCTTCTTCGTCGGCGACCGCGTGTTTCATATCAAATTTGGCAACGGAACAGTCGCGACAATCGATGGCAATAAGCTGACCATCGACTTTGACAAAGCCGGACAAAAGCGCGTTCTCGACAGCTTTGTTCAGCGCGCTTAAGTTTGAATAGACAGGAAGCCGGAGATTACTCCGGCTTTCCTTTTTCCCAGGTCACATCCCCCTTGAACAGCGGAACGGTTGAGAGTGCAGTCTTGGCCGAACCATCCTGAACCTGTGTCGCATGCGCGAGATAGAGCAGTGTGTTGTTTTTCTGGTCATAAATGCGGGTGATGACCAGCTTTTTCCAGATCAGGCTGGTGCGCTCCGAAAAGACGCGCTCTCCGCCTTTACCAAGCTTGATGTCACCAATCGTAATCGGGCCAGACTGCTCGCAGGAAATCGAGGCATTGGATGGGTTTTCAAACCAGTTGCCCTTCTGCAAACGGTCGATAACGCCGCGTGAAAACGACGCCAGATAACAGGTTACGCCCTTTACTTTCGGGTCCTGAACCGCATCAATCACAACATCATTGCCCAGCCAGTCAACGCCGACCTGACCAACTTCCTCCGCCGATACGGCAGCAGAAGCGCCAAGCAGCAGCATTGGAGCAACAAACAACCCGGCAAGCTTATTCAATTTAGACATGAGAAATCTCCAGCAACTTCAACCTGGAAAGTGGAGAAGCGGACGAGTCATTGCAAGAGAGCAATGCCTAAACGCTCCATTTTTCAAGAAAAGCTTCGATGTCAAGCGTCTGAATATCAGGGACTGCCTCATAAAGCTTTTCCACCGGCCAGTCCCACCAGCAAAGCGCGAGCAATCTTTCAATAATCTTATCATCAAAACGCTTGCGAATGACGCGGGCTGGAACACCACCCACAACGTGATATGGTGCCACATCTTTCGTCACCACGGCATTCGCGCCAATCACCGCGCCATGGCCGATGCGCACGCCCGGCGTAATGACGGCACCATGGCCAATCCACACATCATTGCCAATGGTGACGCGCTTTGCCTGCCGTCTGGCGCGGAATTCACCATCGACACCCAGATAGCGAAAATATTCATTGGGCCGATAGCTCACCTTATGCGTGGTCAATCGTTCCATAGGATGCTCAAGCGCGTTAATCCGCACATTGGCAGCAATAGAGCAGAACTTGCCGATCTCGGCGTAAATGCCCTCACCGTTTCGCTCGAAATAGGTGAAGTCGCCAACCGTCACTTCACGCAAAATCACCCGCTCACCAATATCGGCATAACGACCGAGTTTTGACGATTTCAACTGGGCGGTCGAATGAATACGTGGTTCGCTATTCTGGAAGCGAAGGTCTTCACCCTGCGTCATTTCAAAACTTTCTGAAATCTTTGTACTCTGCTAGACTGACACGATCATTCCAACATAAGGTGCATCTGTTAAAGAAGCGCTGTCCTGTTGGAGATCGGCGTAGATCTACAAATAGCGCGCCTATGTGCGATAAATGCAAAACAAAATTCAAGGCTGACTGAATATGCAAAAATTCCTGCCCATCTTCATTGTTGCCTTCATCGTCGTGATCGTCGGCGCTGCTGGCTTCAACATGATCCGTGACAGAAATGCAGCAAACGAGCCATTTGGTGGCCCGTTCAACCTCGTCACCATGGACGGGAAGCCTTTTACCGAAAAAGACCTGCGCGCGACGCCGTCCGCCATTTTCTTTGGCTTCACCCATTGCCCGGATGTCTGCCCGACAACGCTTTACGAGCTGGATGGCTATTTGAAACAGCTTGGCCCGGAAGCCGCTGACATAAAAGCCTATTTCATTTCAGTTGACCCGGAGCGCGACACACAGGAAATCATGAAAACCTATGTGAGCAACGTGTCTGACCGTATTATCGGCATCACCGGCACACCTGAAAATGTTGCTGATGTGGTCAAGTCCTTCCACATCTATGCCAAGAAGGTTCCGACCGAAGACGGCGAATATACTGTCGATCACACGGCATCGGTGTTCCTTCTCGACAAGGGTGGGCGCTTCCGCGGAACCATCGCTTATCAGGAAAACCCGGATACGGCTCTGGAAAAATTGAAGAATCTGGCCAAAGGCCGCACAAACGAGTAAACAGGGCTTCCAATTCGATTTGAGAGCTTATTATCCATGCCCCAGTCACGACTCTTCTTTTCGGCCGACAAGACGGAAGCCGAACGAATCTACAACATCCTCGAAGTCGCATTCGAGGATGACGGTTTTCCGGTCGCAATCACCGAGATTGATGAGGACCGCCAGATATTCGAAGTTTCCGTCTATACCGAAGATGAAGCGGATGAGCTTGCAGCCCGCATCGGTTCACTCGTAGGAAACGACAAGTTCGAAACAGAAGAACTCCCGGACATTGATTGGGTCACCCATTCACTCGAAGGCCTCAAGCCTGTTCGCGCAGGTCGTTTTTTCGTTCATGGCTCGCATGATCGCGACAAACTGCAATCCGCTGACATCCCGATTTTGATTGACGCGGGCTTGGCTTTTGGTACGGGCCACCATGGCACCACATCCGGTTGCCTTGAAATGATCGAAGAAGTGGTTGAGCGGGAGCATCCAACCAACGCGCTTGATCTGGGCACTGGCAGCGCTGTGCTGGCAATTGCGATCGCCAAGCTTGCACCGATCCCGGTTCTTGCCACCGATATTGATCCCATTGCCGTCACCGTCGCCGCTGAAAATACAGTTCTCAATAACGTAAGCGAACATGTCATCACCGCGACTGCTGAAGGTTTCGACCACCCGATCTTCCGCTCCTACACGCCGTTTGATCTGATCGTCGCCAATATTCTGGCCAATCCGCTGATTGAACTTGCACCGTCGTTGAAATCGCATCTGGCTCCAAGCGGCTCTATCATCCTGTCAGGCATTCTCGACAGCCAGCACGATATGGTGCTCGCCGCCTATCAGGCGCAGGGCCTCACACATATCAAAACGCTGCATCGTTCAGGCTGGGTCACAATTCATCTGAAATAACGCAGTTTCCTTATTTTTTACGAGTTACGCTCATGGCTTTTCAGACTTTTGATGTAACGACCGATCCGGCCAATGGCGCGCCACGCGTGGCTATGCTGCGTGAAAAACTTGCCGAACAGGGTCTCGACGGCTTTCTCGTTCCGCGTGCCGATGAGCATCAGGGCGAATATGTGCCGCCCCGTGCGCAGCGTCTCGGCTGGCTCACAGGCTTTACCGGTTCGGCAGGGGCAGCCCTTATCCTGAAAGATGCCGCCTATATTTTCATCGATGGACGTTATGAGTTGCAGGTTCGCAATCAGACAGATGGCAAGGTGTTTTCTTATGAAAGCCTTGTCACCAATCCGCCTGCAAGCTGGCTTCTGGAGCACGGCAAAGGTCTGACGATTGGCTTTGATCCATGGTTGCACACGATTTCCGAAGCAACAGCTTTGCGTGAAGCACTCGAAAATCAAGGCGGCAAACTTGTGCCGGTTGCGCATAATCTGGTTGATCTCATCTGGGATAATCAGCCAGAAGCCCCTCTTGCGCCCGTTACCATCCAGCCGGCCCGCTTTGCCGGACATGAAGCGCAAGACAAGATCAAGGAGATGCAAAAAGCGGTAACAGCGGCGGGAGCAAGCGCAACCGTTCTGACCGACCCTTCATCGGTTGCCTGGGTATTCAACATTCGCGGCAAGGATGTCTCCAACACACCTCTGCCATTGAGCTTTGCAATCATCCCGGCAGAGGGTGAGCCTGAACTCTTCATTGACGAGCGCAAGCTTGCCATTGAACCGCGCGCCTATCTCACACAGCTCGCCAAACTCTGTGAACCCGCCAAGTTGGAAGGCCACCTGAGCGCACGTGCTGCAAAGGGTGAAACCATTCTGCTTGATCCGGCACTGGCCGCTGAAAAGCTCCGCCTCGCGGTGGATGCTGCTGGCGGTCATGTCATTCATGGCAAAGACCCGGCCCGCCTGCCCCGCGCAATCAAGAACAAGGCCGAGCTTGACGGTTCTCGCGCAGCGCATGAACGTGACGGCGTGGCTATGGTCAACTTTCTGTCCTGGCTCGACGAACAAAACCCCGGCACGGTTGATGAAATCTCGGCGGCGCAAAAGCTGGAGCAAAGCCGCGACAGGGCTGGTCGCGATTTCCAGATGCCGCTCGAAGATATTTCATTTGATTCGATTTCCGGTGCAGGTCCTGACGGCGCGATCATCCATTACCGCGTTAACACAAACACCAATCGCAAGCTCAACGATGGCGAGTTGTATCTGATCGATTCCGGCGCACAATATCGCGATGGCACGACAGACATCACGCGCACAGTTGCAATCGGGACAGTGACGCCAGAAACGATCCGCTCTTTCACACTCGTTCTCAAAGGCATGATTGCGATCACCACCGCCCGTTTTCCAAAAGGGACGCGCGGACAGGACATTGATGTGCTGGCGCGTATCGCACTCTGGAAACAGGGCTTCGACTACGCACACGGCACCGGTCATGGCGTCGGCAGTTATCTCTCTGTCCATGAAGGCCCGCAGAGCATTTCAAAAAAAGGCGCACACGAGCTTCTGCCCGGTATGATCCTTTCCAATGAACCGGGCTATTACAAGCCGGGCGCTTATGGCATCCGCATTGAAAACCTGATCATTGTAAAGGAAGCGGAAGTGCCCGCAGGCGGCGAACTGCCAATGATGAGCTTTGAGACGCTCACCTTCTGCCCCATCGACCGTCGCCTGATCGACAAATCACTGCTCACGCCGGAAGAGCTTGATTGGCTCAACGCCTACCATGTAAGCGTGCGTGAGAAGCTGATCGGCCATCTCGAAGGCGCTCAGGTCGAATGGCTGGAAAAAGCGACTGCGCCGCTTTAAGCCGGAAAGAAATGGCGCAGCGTGATCAACAGCGCTGCGCCCGCAAAAAAAACAGCGTCATCATACTGACGCGCAGCGAAAGCAGCAACATTTCAGCATCACCTATCAGAATGCGTGATGAATCGATGCATTATTCGGATGCTTGCGGAACAGTGCCTTCGATCTTCTTGATCCAGTCGATCAGTGGGCGTGCCTGCTCGGCAAATTTGACCAACCGATCGGCAAGGTCGGCGCGGGTAATGCTATCGGGATCGATTTCGAGGCGAACAGCAAAATGCCGGTTGCGAATGGCTTCAAGAAGATCGGCATCCGCTACAGTTTCAAAACCACGCGGCGTGCGCTTCAACCGATCATGATCGCTGATTTGCAGGCCATGCTTCTTAAGCTTTGCCACGACCGCACGATACGCATCCGGCTTTTCGACAATCGCTTTGCGGATGGCTTGCAGAAGCTCTTTCTTCGGCCCCCACCATGCAACACCTGCATAGCAATCGCGCACACCCGGCAAACCGATACAGACATAAAAGCAGCCGCTTTCATCCCACTTGGTACCGGAATTGGACAGAAGGGCCGACAGATGCCGGTTATACGGAGCCTTGTCATGAGAGAAGCGCGTGTCCCGCTTGATGCGAAACTGCGACTTCACCCGATTACCCTTGAACGGCAATCCGGCCTTTTCAAAACGCACCGTCAGTTCTTCAACCAGATCACCAAGCGGCCCTTTCAAATGCTCTTCAAACAGGTCCTTGTTTTCAACAAACCATTCGCGGTTTTGATGAAAATCGAGCGCCTTCAAGAACGGAATAGCCTTGTCGCCAAAGCCCTTGAATGGAGCCATCAGCCTTCTCCAACCAGTTGAAGCCACGCATCTTCATCAATGACTTCGATGCCAAGTTCCGATGCTTTTGCAAGCTTTGAGCCAGCCCCCGGCCCTGCCACAACAAGATCCGTCTTCTTGGAAACAGACCCTGCCGTCTTGGCACCGTGACGCTCGGCCATGGCTTTTGCTTCATCACGTGACATGCGTTCAAGGCTACCCGTAAACACCACTGTCTTGCCCTCAACCGGCGATCCGGTTGCCACGCGGGCAACTTCATCAAGAGGCGTGACTTCATCAAGCAACGCTTTCAAGACCTGCACGTTATGCGGCTCGGCATAAAAATCGACCACCGCTTCCGCCACAATCGAACCAATGCCTTCAACTGAAATGAGATCCTGCCAGGCTTCATTGCCTTTATCGGTTCGGTCCCCCTCTTTTGGCGGGACTGCGGTTTTGGCTGCCTCAGCAAACTTGTCATAGCTGAGATAAGCCTTGGCAAAGCGCTTGGCGTTCACTTCGCCGACATGCCGGATACCAAGACCAAACAGGAAGCGATGCAAGGCAATCTCACGTCGGCCATTGATTGCGTCATAAAGCTTCTTCACGGAAACCGCACCAAAGCCCTCAATATTTTCGAGTTTCTTGAGCGCTTTAGACTGACGAGCCTGTAGCGTGAAAATATCAACAGGGGATTTGATTTTCAGACTGTCATCGTCCGCATGGAAGAAGAACTCGACCTGCTTCTCGCCAAGGCCCTCAATATCGAACGCATTGCGCGATACGAAATGGCGAATGCGCTCCACCACTTGCGCAGCACAGGTCAAACCGCCTGTGCAACGATAAACCGCCTCACCCTCCTCGCGCACGGCATGACTGCCACAGACAGGACACACATGCGGGAAATGGAACTCCTCAGCATCGGCGGGACGCTTTTCCAGCACCACATCGACAATCTGCGGAATAACATCGCCAGCACGCTGTACGATCACCGTATCGCCGATGCGAATGTCGTGACCATCCTCGCGAATATGTTCACCCTTGAGACCAATGCCCTTGATATAATCTTCATTATGCAGCGTGGCGTTGGTCACAACCACGCCACCAACAGTAATCGGCTCAAGGCGTGCAACGGGTGTCATTGCACCCGTCCGCCCGACCTGAACATCAATGTCGCGCAGAATGGTGGTTGCCTGTTCTGCCGGGAATTTGTGCGCTATCGCCCAGCGCGGACTGCGCGAGCGAAAGCCAAGCCGCGTTTGCAGATCCAGCCGATCCACCTTGTAGACAACACCGTCGATGTCGTAATCAAGCTTGGCGCGTTCAAGGCCAATCGCCCGATAATGCGCGATCAGCTCATCGGCACTGTGCATTCGTTTCGTTAACGGATTGACCGGAAAACCCCACTCACGAAAAACCTCGACCATGCCGTGTTGCGTATCCGCCGGCATCTCCGACATTTCGCCCCAGGCATAGGCAAAGAACCTGAGCTTGCGGCTGGCCGTCACTTTCGCATCCAGCTGTCTCAACGACCCAGCGGCTGTGTTGCGCGGATTGACGTATGTTTGTTTGCCCTCGGCAACCATCTGCTCATTGAGCGCAAGGAAGTCGCTCTTGGCCATATAGACCTCGCCGCGCACTTCAACGACCGCCGGCACACCTGCCGGAAGCTTATTGGGAATCTCGCTGATGGTGCGGATATTGGCGGTTACATTTTCGCCAGTCGTGCCATCACCACGAGTCGCGGCACTGACAAGAACGCCATTTTCATAGCGAATCGACATGGAAAGCCCGTCAATCTTCGGCTCTGCGGTGAAGGCAATGGAATTATCCGGCAATTGGCCGAGAAAACGATAAACGCTGCCGACAAAATCGCGCACGTCTTCATCCGAAAACGCATTGCCAAGTGACAGCATCGGACGTGCATGAACGATTTGTGCGAATTTGGAAACAGGTGCTGACCCAACGCGCAAAGAAGGGCTATCAGGGCGTACCAGATGTGGAAAGCGCGCTTCAATAGCATCGTTAAGACGCTTCAGTGCATCATAATCCGCGTCCGAAATCTCCGGTCGGTCATTGGCATGATAAAGCTCATCATGATGAGCAATTTCACGCGCCAGCCGCTCCAGCTCTGCTGCTGCTTCAAGGTCGGTCAGTTTTTCGACGGAGATATCGGACATATGCGTGGCAAAACCTGCTGAATCAATTTTGCCCAACATAACCAAGAAATTGCGCCGCGCCTACAGCCACGCGTGGTTACGAACATGTGCTCCCCCTGACAGCGTTCTGTCAGGAGACAAGCGCATTGTTTTCAGCCAACAAACGCTCGGCTGCGGCACGCGCTTCATCGGTAATGCTGGCACCGGCCAGCATACGCGCGATTTCTTCCTGCCGCTCATCAACACCAATCGAACGGATTGATGTGGACATGCGATCTTCATTGGTCGCCGATTTCGCAATGAGGAAATGGGTCGATGCACGCGCGGCCACCTGTGGTGCATGGGTCACGGAAAGCACCTGCACGCGCGATGATAACCGCGCCAGACGCTGCCCAATTGCATCGGCAACCGCACCGCCCACACCCGTATCAATTTCGTCAAACACAAGCGTCGGAGCCGAACCGCGATCAGCCAATGCCACTTTGAGCGCCAGCAGGAAGCGCGAAAGCTCACCACCCGATGCAACCTTCATCATCGGGCCTGCACGTGTGCCCGGATTGGTGCGAACCCAGTATTCGACCGTATCAATACCTTCCGCCGCCCGTGCATTGGTGTCGGTTGTCATTTCAACGATAAACTCGGCACGTTCCAGCTTCAATGCCGGAAGCTCAGCCATAACGGCAGCCTTCAGATGTTCAGCAGTGTCCTTACGGCGCTCGGACAACAGCTTCGCGGCAGCATCGTATGAAGCACGTGTTTCTGTGGCCTGTGCTTCCAGCTGGGTCAGCTTTTCTGCACCGGCATCAAGATCAGCAAGATCAGCATCCATCTTATCGCGCAGTGCGGGTAAACCCTCAACAGACACCGAATATTTGCGGGCGGCAGCTCTGAGCGCGAAAAGACGTTCTTCAACTTGTTCCAGCACGCGCGGATCAAAATCAATTTCGCGCATAGCGTGATCGATGCCGTCCTGCGCAAGCGCCAGGCTGTTGAGTGCTTCGTCTATCGCCTTGCAGACTGGCTCAAGCAGATGCGGCGCTTCCGGAATTTTGCGCTCCAGACGACGAACAAGGCTTGCCAGTGTCGGGACTGGCGAACCGTTACCCGACAGAAGCTCGCCTGCTTCGTTCACGTCGCCTGCAATCTTTTCCGACTTCATCATGATCGCGCGGCGCTCGGCAAGATCATCTTCCTCGCCCGGCTGCGGATCGAGCTTGGTCAGTTCTTCAACCGATGAACGCAGATAGTCGCCTTCGCGCTCGGCCTGCTCAACACGCGCGCGATGCTTCGACAAAGCATTTTCGGCATCGCGCCACGCTTTGTAGCGCTCGCGAACAGCAGCAGCCTCAGCATCAAGACCACCAAAAGCATCCAGCAATGTACGATGAAGATCGGTATCGATCAGCGCACGGTCGTCATGCTGACCATGGATTTCCACCAGCCGTTTGCCAAGCTCGCGCAACAGTGCAACGCTTGCCGCCTGATCATTGATGAAAACGCGTGTGCGGCCGTCCCCCATCTGAAGACGGCGCAGGATGACGTCACCGTCATCATCAAAACCATTTTCGCTAAGGAACTTGCGGGCGGGGTGCCCAACCGGCACATCGAATACGGCAGTTACCTGCCCCTGATCAGCGCCGTGACGCACCAGAGAAGCGTCGCCGCGTGCACCAAGGGCAAGCGACAACGAATCAAGCAGAATCGATTTACCGGCGCCGGTCTCGCCCGTAAGCACGGACAAGCCGGTCTTGAACTCGATGTCGAGCCTTTCAATCAGAACAATATCGCGGATCGACAGGTGCGACAGCATGCAGGTATCGGCTTAATTGCCGCCTGTGATCAGCGACGAAGCCTTGGCCAGCCACGAACCACCGTTTTCGCGCGGCTCAAGACCGCCGCTCTGCAGAAGCTTGTAGCTATCCTTATACCAACGGCTGTCCGGGAAGTTCTTGCCAAGCACCGACGCTGCCATCTGCGCTTCCGACGTCAGACCAAGCGCATAATAGGCTTCGACCAGACGAGCCAGTGCTTCTTCGACCTGACGAGTGTTGGAATATTCCTCAACCACCAGACGGAAGCGCTTGATTGCAGCAAGATATTCCTTGCGCTCAAGATAATAGCGGCCGACCTGCATTTCCTTACCAGCAAGCTGATCGCGGGCAACGCGGATCTTGGTCTTCGCGTCATCCACATATTCGGAATTCGGAAAACGATCGACCACTTCCTGCATCGCAGCAATGGCACGGCGGCTTGCAGCCTGATCGCGTGTCACGTCAGGGATCTGACGGAAATAGCTCAAACCAATAATGTAATAGGCATAAGCCGATTCAGGCGATGTCGGGTAAAGCGTGTTGTAACGCTTGGCCATGCTGATCGCTTCTTCATAATTACCCTGACGGTAATTGGTGAAGGCAGCCATAACGAGCGATTTACGCGCCCATTCAGTATAAGGGTGCTGACGATCAACCGCCGCAAACTTCTTTGCAGCTTCGCCAAGTCGTCCTGCATCAAGGTTTGCGAGGCCTTCATTATAAAGCTTATCCGCCGGATCGATCGTTTCCACATATTTGGTCAGATCAATATCGTCGTTTTTGCTGGCACATCCCGCAAGCGGAACAAAAACGGCAAGAGCGCTGGCAATCAGCGCGGTTTTCGTCTTCACCGGGAAATTCGAACTCGTCATGCGGTCTCCGGCCATCTGGCAACGTCTTTTCTGTCTGGAGCAACGTAAACATGTGCGTTCACGATTTTCTCCATTCTTCCCAATACATCAGCATCAGCACATAGGTAAACATAGCCGAGGCTGTTTTGGCAGTTCATAAACCACATGCTGGCGAAATCGGCAATCGTCTAGCTGATCAATCGTCAGAAATTGGCCTTAAACTACGGTCTGAAACTGTATCTATGCAAACCAATGGCTTTATCCTCACCAAATACGGAGGCTTGGCTGTCAGTTCATCATGAGTCTAACGACTCAACAGAAGAGAACCCGTCGATCACGGCCCAATTATGGCCATGAACGCCGACCTGCTCCACATGAGTTTCAAAGCGCCCAGGGTGCGGCAATATTAGGCTGAAGTGCAACCATATCCGAGCTGTCAGCATTGCGACGCACGCCACTGGCCTCAACAATATCGTAATTTGACTTATCGGCCAGAAGGGCCTTCACCGTCTCCGCATTCAATCGGTGCCCGCCACGATACGAGCGGAAGCAACCAATAAAAGGCAGGCCGGCCAGCGCCAGATCACCCACCGCGTCCAGCGTCTTATGGCGCACGAACTCATCCGTAAAACGCAAACCACCCGGATTGATAACCGAATTGTCGTCGCCAATGACAAGTGAATTGTCGAGCGACGATCCAAGTGCAAGACCAGCCGCCCACAACCGCTCGACATCTTTCATAAAGCCAAATGTACGTGCGGTGGATATGTCTTTTCTAAATATCACTTCATTGATATCGTTGGCATATTTCTGACGCCCGATCAGCGGACATTCAAAATCGATCTCGACTTCGTAGCGCGTACCCGAATAGGGCTGAAATTCACCCCACGAACCGCCAGCTTCGACGCGCACGGTTTTCAGAATGCGGATAAACCGGCGCTTGGCTTCCTGCGTGACAATACCCGCCTCATCGAATGCATCGATAAAACGCGCCGACGTGCCATCAAGAATAGGCACTTCCGGGCCTTCAACTTCAACAATCATGTTGTCGATGCCAAGGGCTGCTATCGCTGCCATCAAATGCTCGACGGTATTGATTCTCGCCTCTTTTGGTCCAAGAGCCGTACAGAGATCCGTCGCGCCGATTTCGGATGCATGCGCACGTATTGCGGGCGCTTCCTCGATGTCGGAGCGCTGAAATATAATTCCTGTGTTGGCGTCGGCTGGAACGAATGTCACCGATGCATGTGCGCCACCATGGACGCCCACACCGGACAAAGTCAGCACACGACCAATTGTCTTTTGATAAACGCTCAAAACAGGTCCAATCTATTCTTCATAAGTGCAGTCTGCTTAACCACAATCCAGCAGACCACCAGCCTCGCATCTTGACGCCGCTGGCTTCCGTCATGCTCTCTTTAATATAAAGAGATATGGCAAAATTAGTGGCAGATACACATAAGCAACCCGCATCTTTATACGAATTTATTGTCTATAAATAATGAGTGCCTCCTGGCATTCAAAATCACGCTTTCTTACAAAATTTAACGTATACCCCCAACAAAAAAGCCGCAGGATATATCCTGCGGCTTTGATTTTTAACACGGGGTCAGATGATCAGTTCGACTGACGGCGCAGGAATGCCGGAATTTCGAGCTGGTCTTCTTCCGAAGCAGCACGTGGCTGCGGACGGCCCTGATCGTCAAGCTGGCCACGACGTGGCGCATAGATTGACGCATCCTGCTGCATTGGGCGGCGCTGTTCTGGCTGGCGCATTGCAGGTTCACGATGCGCTGGTTCCAAACGTGCAGCTGGCTGCTCTTCTTCACGGCGCGTCAGACCACGGGTCAGGCGGGAAAGCAGACCCATTGGGCCGCGTTCTTCATGGACAGGCTGCTGCGGCGCTGCACGGCGTGCATTGATTTCAGCCTGTGCTACAGGCGGGAAATCCGAAACAGCTGGCATGCGTGGAGCAGGACGTGGCTCGCGAACAGGCTCTGAATGCATCTGCTGTGGCTGCTGATAAGCCTGTGGCTGCATAGCCTGAGCCGTTGCCTGATTGTTCATCATCTGCGGCTGTGGAGCGGCTGGACGTGCAACAGGTGCGCGCTCGAAGCTGTCAGCGGCTGGCGCCTGGAAAATGCGGCTCTGCGGACGGAATTCAGGAGCTGCCGAAGCTGCTGGAGCAGCAGGCGTTGCCGGAATTTCGTTTTCAATCGACTGAGCCGCAGGCTCGGCCTGGCGTGGCTGTTCAACAACCGGAGGACGCAGAGCGCCGTGCGGAGCCATCGGCTTGGTCTGGGCAGCAGGCTTTACCGGTTGGCGAAATTCCAGCGGCGCAGGCGCCGCATCTCCAATCTGCTTGTCGATGCCAGTCGCAACAACGGATACACGGATGACGCCTTCGAGGCCTTCATCAAAGGTGGCGCCAAGAATGATGTTGGCTTCTGGATCAACTTCTTCGCGGATACGGGTTGCAGCTTCATCGACTTCAAACAGCGTCATGTCGCGGCCACCGGTGATCGAGATCAGAAGACCCTTCGCACCGCGCATCGAGGTTTCATCAAGCAGCGGATTGGCAATTGCAGCTTCAGCAGCAGCCATCGCACGGCCTTCGCCTGACGCTTCGCCTGTACCCATCATCGCCTTGCCCATTTCGCGCATGACCGAGCGAACGTCAGCAAAGTCGAGGTTGATAAGACCTTCCTTGACCATCAGATCGGTGATGCAGGCAACACCCGAATAAAGCACCTGATCAGCCATTGCGAACGCATCGGCGAAAGTGGTCTTGTCATTGGCAATGCGGAAGAGGTTCTGGTTTGGAATGACGATCAGTGTATCAACATTCTTCTGCAGTTCTTCGATGCCCAGCTCAGCCGTCTTCATGCGGCGAGCACCTTCGAAATGGAAAGGCTTGGTAACAACGCCAACGGTGAGGATACCGCGTTCGCGTGCAGCGCGTGCCACAACAGGAGCAGCACCCGTGCCGGTACCGCCGCCCATACCAGCAGTAACAAAGCACATATGTGTGCCATTGAGGTGATCGACGATTTCGTCAATGCACTCTTCAGCAGCCGCACGACCAACTTCCGGCTGCGAGCCAGCGCCCAGACCTTCGGTGACAGCTGCACCAAGCTGGATCATGCGTTCGGACTTCGACATCGTCAAAGCCTGCGCGTCAGTGTTGGCCACAACAAAATCCACACCGCGCAGACCGGCATTGATCATGTTGTTGACCGCATTGCCGCCGCCGCCGCCAACACCAAATACGGTGATGCGAGGCTTGAGCTCGGTGATGTCCGGCTTTTGCAAATTAATGGTCATGGTTCTCGTTCCTCTTAAGCCTCTCACCGCTTCGCCGCCGCGGTGCTAATTGGTTATTACGCTGATGGTTACGCCCACATCACGCAATCAAATCACTCAATGTGTACTCAAAAACTCTCTTTCAGCCATTGGCTGACACGTTGAATTCGCCCCCCCGTACCGGTCATAAGACCGGAGGAAGCTGCTTTCACCGACCGCTCTTCAATACCTGCCACCTGGGGGTAAATCAGAAGCCCAACGGTCGCGGAGAAAGCCGCACCCTTAGCCGCCTCTGGCAATCCTGCTATGCCTAGCGGACGCCCGATGCGTACATTCCTTGCAAGAATCCGCCTGGCAGCTTCCGGCATTCCCGGCAACTGGCTTGCGCCACCGGTCAACACCACACGCTTACCAACAATATGGCCGAGGCCCGACTGGTTCAGCCTGTCGCGAACCAGTTCCAGCGTTTCTTCCACACGTGCACGGATGATCCGCGTCAAAACCGAACGCGGATATTGATTGGGTACATCACGCTCGTCATCGCCAATGGGCGGCACCGAGATGAGATCGCGGTCGTCAGCTGCACTTGGCAGCGCCGAACCATACATAACCTTGAGACGTTCAGCATCTTCCATACGCGTAGAGAAGCCGCGCGCCACGTCCATCGTGACATGCGATCCACCGATAGCGACAGCATCAGCGTGAATGAACTTGCCTTCGGAGAACACGGAGATCGTTGTTGTGCCGCCGCCCATATCGATGCAGGCCGCACCCATTTCCGCTTCATCACCCACGAGAGCGGCAAGACCGCTCGCATAAGGCGTGGCAACGATTGCTTCAACGGAAAGATGGCAACGATTGACGCAAAGCTCAAGATTACGCAAGGGTGCTGCATCAGCCGTCAACACATGCATATCAACGCCAAGGCTGTCACCCAGCATGCCAAGCGGATCGCGAATGCCGCGTTCTCCGTCAAGCGTGTAACCGACGGGCAGCGAATGCACGAGGTGGCGTTCGGCAGCAAGCGCCTGCTTGGCGCCAGCGGCCAGCACGCGGCGAATGTCAGTCTGCTCAACTTCATGACCGCCAAGATTAACGCTTGCGGTAAAGGTTTCGCTCTTGAGACGTCCTGCGGAAATATTGACGATCAGACTGTCGACGGTCAAACCGGCCATACGTTCAGCAGCATCAACAGCAAGGCGGATCGACTGTTCTGCGGCATCAAGATCGATAATGACACCGGACTTCACACCGCGCGAACGCTGATGACCAATACCAAGAACTTCCATGCGATGCGTGCGCCCCGGAAGAAGCACACCGCTTTCATGCGGACGCAAGCGTGCAATCACGCAAGAAACCTTGCTTGAACCAACATCCAGAACGGTCAGTAGGCGCACCTTGCGCCCTGCCCCTCCAGCCTGTGTTGAACTTTTTCCGCCAAGAATACTCATACGCGCTTCCCCGTGCGGGCTAATTCTTTCTTACGATCAGCCAAGAACTTCTGGCGCTGCTCCATACCGCTTGCCGTCAACTGAACCGTAACACGATCATCAAGACGCATATCGACCGATGCGATATCGCGGGACAGAAGATGTTTTTCCCCATCAAGGCGTTCAATTTCCGCAAGAGCCTTCATCGGCTCATCTTCCGGCAGCATGATGCGAACGCCGTTTTCCAGCAGCAAATCCCACCGACGATCCGCAACCCGGATATAAGCCCGAACCTTGGAAGCCAAAGCAGGATAAGCCGCAACCTCATCCACAAAACCCTTAACGCGCTTTTCAGCGCCTTCACCCACCACAAGCGGGAGAGCATTATAACGGCCCGGACGGAATGGAACGATTGTATCGCCCGCCGAATCAATCAGCGAAAGCTCCTGACCATTCTGCCAGACGGCGAAGGCCTTGCGCTCTTCCAACGAAACCAGCAGCGTGCCCGGATAAACCTTGCGCACTTCAGCGCTCTCAACCCAAGGCAGCTTGGCAATCGCCTGACGCGCACTTTCCGCACTCAGGCCGATCAAAGAGGTCTCGCCGTCCAGTTCAAGCTGACCCAGAATATCAATATCTGACGTTTCGCTGTTACCAACGACCTTCACGTTTTCAATAGCAAAACCGAAAGTCGAAGCCGTCGCCTTGATCATATTCTCGGAATGTCCACCAAGCACCATGCCATAGATGCCGGTTGCACCAAGAAAGCTGAGCATACCAATCGTACCGGCATAACGCGGAACATTGATATTGCCCTGAAACATACGGACAGCAAAGCGGAACGGCTTGCGCAGAAAGCGCGGCAGAACAAAGGCCGCACCCGATGCATCCCGCATCGCGCCCGAACGCCTGTATTCATGTGATCTGCCGTTTAACGCAAACAAGACGCGTCCTCCACCATCCAACTCAACAATTCACCAAAAGAGATACCTGCCGTCTTCGCGATGTCAGGTACGAGCGAGGTAGGAGTCATGCCCGGCTGAGTATTCACTTCCAGCCAGATAACTTCGCCTTCTTCAGAAAAACGATCATCGAAACGGAAGTCTGATCTGCTTACGCCCCGACACCCGATTGCCCGATGCGCCGTAAGGGCCATTGTTTGTATTTTTTGGTAAATATTTGGTAAAATTTTTGCCGGACATACGTGAGTTGATGCGCCAGGCACGTATTTTGAATCAAAATCGTAGAACTGATGCCCCACCGGAATGATCTCGCAGACATCCATCACGCGATCACCCATCACCGCGCAAGTCAACTCACGGCCGGGGATGTATTTTTCAACCAGAACTTCGGCACCATAATTCCATTCGGCAGAGCCGATGATCTGCGGCGCATGCGTCTGGTCTTCCTTGACGATAACAACACCGAAGCTGGAGCCTTCACGCACAGGTTTGACGACGTAAGGAGGCTGCATAGGGTGCTCGGAACCAATATCAAAACGGTTCATGAGACGCGAAGGCGCAACCGTGACGCCAGCCGCAGCAGCAACGTTTTTGGCGCGATCCTTGTCCATGGCAAGCGCTGAAGCCAACACGCCAGAATGCGTGTAAGGAATTTGAAGATATTCAAGAATCCCCTGAATAGTACCGTCTTCACCAAACGGACCATGCAGCGCATTAAACACCACATCAGGCTTCAATTCAGCAAGAACGCTTGCAACATTACGATCAACATCAATGCGCGTGACGCGATAGCCGCATTCTTCGAGGGTCGCAGCACAGGCAGTACCCGACGAAAGACTGACCGGACGCTCTGATGAGAAACCGCCCATCAAAACGGCAACATGCTTTACAGCCTTCTGTCCAGCCATGTCAGTCATCCCCTCTGCGCATTCCCTGCGCTCGAATCAAAAATAGAATCAGGATAGCCCACCCACATTACGCAGCGGACACCCAAGTCAGGAAAAACCCTGACGAATCAAATCACTGTACGGTTAACCATAAAGAATCAGAGAGTTGATTCCGTGGCAAGCCCCTATCAAAAGGGGAGCACGTTTCGAATCACTCAATAAGCACAAAAAAGCCCGGAATTTCAGTGGGAAATCCGGGCTTCTTAAGAATGGACTTTTTATAAGAATTCTTTCACTTCCCGCCCTTCGCGGAACAAGCCGAGCCGCTTAATCTCCCAATGAAGGCGAATGCCTGAATTCTCATAAACTTTAGCGCGAACTGTCTCGCCAAGCGTTTCAAGGTCATATCCGGTGGCGTCGCCGGTATTGATCATGAAGTTGCAATGCATCTCTGACATCTGAGCGCCACCCACGCGCAAGCCACGGCAACCAGCTTTATCAATTTCCTTCCACGCAGACGTGCCTTCAGGATTTTTGAAAGTTGAACCGCCCGTTTTTTCGCGCACAGGCTGCACCGTTTCGCGGTGATTCTGCACCGCATCCATAGCCTTCTGAATTTCGTCGCGGTCGCCCGGAATACCTTCAAACAGAGCCGAGGTGAAAATCAGCTCAGGCGATGCCGAGGAATAGCGATAGGCGTAGCCCATATCGGCGTTGGACAGGATATGCAGTTCACCCTTGCGATCCAGCGCACGCACTTCAACCACACGCTCGCGCGTTTCAACCCCATTGGCACCGGCATTCATGCGCAGAGCACCACCAATGCCACCGGGAATGCCATGGTAGAAGTGAAAGCCGCTGAGCCCCGCTTCAAGTGCTGCCGCTGCCACACGTTTATCCGGCGTCGCGGTCCCTGCTCTTAACTGTGTTTGCGAAACCTGCTCGACATGACCAAACCCCTTGGCAGACAGACGCACCACAAAGCCCGGGATTCCACCGTCACGCACCAAGAGATTGGAACCGATACCCACAACCAAAAGGGGAATCTCTGCCGGCACAGCCTTCAGAAATTCAGACAAATCTTCTTCATCAGCAGGCTGAAACAGAACTTGTGCAGGACCGCCGGCACGGAACCATGTAATCTTATCCATACCAGCATCCGGCGTCAGCTTGCCACGCAGTCCCGACAGCCTTCCATCAAGCTTCTTGAGAAGCGCCTCGCCGCTTTCCATTACTTTTTACCCTGTTCAGCCAGCTCTTTCGGCAATGCATAAGCCCATTGCGTGATACTGCCTGCACCCAGACAGACCACGAAATCCCCAGGTTCAGCAATCGATGCGACCAGTGGCGCCAAGGTTTCCGGCCCGCTTGCAAAACGCGCATCGCGATGACCTGCCGTTTTGATACGAGAAACCAGCATTTCCGAATTCACACCCTCAATCGGGTCCTCACCTGCTGTATAAACCGGCATTACGATAACAGTGTCAGCATCATTAAAGCACGCTGCAAACTCATCAAACAGGCTATGCAGGCGCGTGTAACGATGCGGCTGAACAATGCCGATCACTCGACCCTTGGTTGCTTCACGCGCAGCCTTCAGCACCGCGCGGATTTCAACCGGATGATGGCCATAGTCGTCGAAAATCTCAACGCCATTCCACGATCCCGTATGGGTGAAGCGACGCTTGACGCCACCAAATGCACCAAGTCCACGACGAATATCGTCTGCCGAAATACCCAACTCATGTGCGACAGCAATCGCAGCCGTCGCATTGGAAACATTGTGCAGACCCGGCATTGGCAAGCGCAGATCCTTGATCTCGGTTGTTTCGCCCTTGCGCGAACGGATCAGGACGTCAAACAGGCTGACAGCGCCGTCCATGCGATGATTGACAAAACGCACATCAGCCTGCGGGTTCTGCCCATAAGTCACAATGCGACGATCTTCGATGCGGCTGACCAGAGCCTGCACTTCAGGATGATCAAGGCACATCACGCCAAACCCATAAAACGGCACATTCTCAACGAACTGCGCAAAAGCCGCGCGCACATTGTCGAAATTGCCATAGTGATCCAGATGTTCCGGATCGATATTGGTCACAACCGCAATATCGGCGGGAAGCTTAAGGAAGGTGCCATCGCTTTCATCGGCTTCAACAACCATCCAGTCGCCGTCCCCCATGCGTGCATTGGTGCCGTAAGCATTGATGATGCCGCCATTGATAACCGTCGGATCAAGATGACCAGCATCAAGCAGCGCTGCCACCATCGACGTGGTCGTGGTCTTGCCGTGCGTGCCGCCAATAGCAACCGCACGACGAAAGCGCATCAGCTCGGCCAGCATTTCCGCACGGCGAACAATCGGCAAAAGCTTTTCGCGCGCACTCACAAGTTCAGGATTGTTTTTGCGGATCGCCGTCGAGACAACGATGACTTCGGCATCGCCAATATTTTCGGCCTTGTGACCGACAAAGACTTCAATGCCCTTCTCGCGCAGACGCTGCACATTGGCGCTGTCCGACTGATCCGAACCCTGAACCTTATAGCCGAGATTGTGCAGCACTTCCGCAATGCCGCTCATGCCAATGCCGCCGATCCCGATAAAATGGACAAGCCCGATATTCAGCGGCATTTTCATGGCCGAGTTCCTTCTTTGAATTCCTGAACAGATTTACCTGCTGCAATAGCCTCTGCAAGATCGGCAAGCAACTGCGTGGCATCCGGCTTACCAACGCTTTTTGCCGCTTTTGCCTGCTGTTCGAGCCTTTCAGGCGCATTCATGGCTGAACAGATGATTTCGGCGAGCCGCTGCGGTGTAAGCTCTGCCTGACGCACGACCTCGCAACCTCCTGCCGCAGCAAGGGCCGCCGCATTCGCAGCCTGATCATGATCAAGCGCATGCGGAAACGGCACCAGCATGGCCGGACGGCCAATCGCCGCAATTTCTGAAACGGTGGATGCGCCTGAGCGCGAAATCACAAAATGCGCATCTGCAATGCGCGCGGGCATGTCGTTGAAAAAGGGTGCCACATCGGCTGGAATTTTCAGCCTCTGATAGGCAGAACGAACGGATGCCTCGTCCTCTTTACGCGCCTGTTGTGTAATCAGCAGCCGTGCGCGTTCGCTCTCCGGCATAAGCGCAATTGCTTCGGGAATAGCATTTGAGAAAAACTGCGCACCCTGACTACCACCGAATACCAGAAGGCGAAAACGCTGCCCCTCTTTGGCTGGCTTATAAGACGTGTTGGCAGCCGCAAGCACAGGCGGGCGAACCGGATTGCCGGTCGCAACGATCTTGTCAGAAAAAGCACCGCTTGTTTCTGGCAGGAACCCACCAGCAATCGCTTTCACGCGCGAAGCCAGTCCCTTATTGGCTCGGCCCATGACAGCGTTCTGCTCATGGACAAGCGTCGGAATGCCCATATTGCCTGCTGCATAAAGCGGCGGCAATGTCGGATAGCCACCAAAGCCTGCGACAAGCTTCGGCTTGAGGCGACGAAACAATTTGCGGCTGTCGAGATTACCCTGCCACAACGACCACAATGTGCGTGCCAGCGCAATTGGATTGCGTCCGGCGATGGTGGCAGAGCGGATCACGTGCACATGGTCCTCTGCAAAGGCACCGGCAAAACGCTGCGCCCGTGCATCGGTCGCCAGATGCACGTCCCATCCGCGAGACTTCAATTCGTGCGCCAGCGCTTCAGCTGGAAACAGATGACCGCCCGTTCCCCCGGCGGCCAATACGATTACGCCTTTTCCCATAATCCCCTCACAAAGCCGGAATGCGCTCACCCATACCAACCGTATGCGTCATGCGCGCTTCCGGGCGACGACGGGTCAGCGCCAGCAAAATGCCCATCGTGATAGCAATCGCGACCAGCGAGGAACCACCATAAGAAATGAATGGAAGCGTCATGCCCTTGGCAGGCATCAGATGCAGATTAACGGCCATGTTAATAATCGACTGGAAGCCGAACAGAATCACGATGCCCGACACAGCCAGACGTGTGAATGCGTCACGCTCGCGAAGCGCAATCGAAAGCCCGCGGATCACGATAAAAGCGAAAAGCGCCATGATGATCATGCAGAGAATGATGCCATATTCTTCTGCGGCAACTGAAAAGATAAAGTCGGTGTGACTGTCTGGAATACTGCGCTTGACGATGCCTTCACCCGGCCCCTGGCCGAACCAGCCACCGCGCAAAAGAGCCTCACGCCCCATATCCACCTGAAACGTATCACCTTCACCCGTCATAAAGCGATTAACACGGCCCGCAACGTGATCCAGTGTCATATAGGCACCGAAAGCACCGACCGCTGCAATACCGCCAAGGACCAGAATCCACAGCATCGGCAGACCGGCGAGGAAGAACATTGCGCCCCATGTGCCGGTGGTAAGCATGGTCTGACCAAAGTCGGGCTGCAACATCAACAATCCGGCCGTCACACAAAACAGCATCATCGCCAGAAAATAGCCCGGCATCTCACCACCGCGTTCACGCTCGGAGAAAAGCCAGGCGCAGATGACCACAAAGGCTGGCTTCATGAATTCAGACGGCTGAATAGACAAGCCTGCAAGGCTCACCCATCGACGCGCACCCTTGATCTCGATACCCACAAAAAGTGCGGCCGCCATCAAAAACAGCGACACACAAAGCAGCACCAGCGCAAAGCGCCGGATCTGGCGCGGTGTCAAAAACGACACGCCAATCATCACAATCAGAGCCGGGATCATGAAGAAGATCTGACGCTCAACAAAATGGAAGCTGTTAAGGCCAATGCGCTGTGCAACGGCAGGACTTGCCGCAAAGGACAACAGCACACCAAGCCCCATCAGAGCCAGACATGCAGCCAGAAAGTAACGGTCGATTGTCCACCACCAGTTGGCGACAGGACCACGGTCAACGCGACTTACCATCAGCTTTCCCTTCCAATTGGTTCAATACCGGGGAGCGTGAGAACGGTGGTGCGGAATGCATCACCACGTTTTTCAAAATTCTGAAACTGATCAAAGCTTGCACAAGCCGGTGAAAGCAGAACCACGGGTTCGCTTGCCGCATCATTGCCTGCATCGCGCGCGGCGTGCTCAACCGCAACAGCCAGCGTGTCGGAAATCTCAAATGGCACGGCATCGCCCAGCGTCGCAGCAAACTGTGCTGCCGCTTCACCAATCAGATAGGCTTTTGTTATACGCGGAAAGAATTCCGACAAAGCGCTGATGCCGCCAGCCTTGGGTACACCGCCGGCGATCCAGTAAATATGATCAGCAAAAGACGACAACGCCGGAGCTGTCGCCTCCGCATTGGTCGCCTTTGAATCATTGACGAACAGAACCTTGCCGCGATGGCCAACCTGTTCCATGCGATGCGCAAGACCCGGAAAAGTTTTCAAACCCGCACGAATTTCTTCAATCGATAGGCCCACCGACAAACAGGCCGCAATTGCAGCCAACGCGTTCTGCGCATTATGCGCACCGCGCAAAGAGCCAATGCCTTCAAGGGAAGCCAGTTCTTCGGCTTTGCCATTTGTGGCACAATAAAGCTTTGCGCCTTCGGCGAAGCTTCCGTTTTCAAGCCGCTTATCCTTGGAGATCCTTGCAACGTTTACGCTGCTGCTTTCAAGACGATCTGCGATACCCGCACAATATGCATCATCCACGCCTATGATTGCCACGCCGCTTTTCGCAACCAGCCGTTCTTTGATAGCGGCATAGTTTTCCATCGAGCCGTGGCGATCAAGATGATCCGGCGTCAGGTTCAGCAGAATACCGGCAGTCGGGTTCAGCGATGGTGCGAGATCAATCTGATAAGACGAGCACTCAACCACATAGAAACGGCCTGGCGCAGGCGCTTCCAATGTGAGGATTGCTGTACCGATATTGCCGCCGAGTTGCATGTCGCGGCCTGAAGCCTTGATGATATGGGCAATCAGTGCGGTTGTGGTGGATTTGCCGTTTGTGCCGGTGATAGCAATAAACGGACAATCGGGTGCAATATGATTGCGCTCGCGAACAAAGAGTTCGACATCACCAATAATTTCAACGCCATTTGCACGAGCCAGATCAACGCTCCAATGTGGCTTCGGATGGGTCAGCGGCACGCCGGGTGAAAGCACAAAGGCAGCGAACTGTGACCAGTCCGCCTGCCTCAAATCCCCCGTCGCAATGCCTGCGCTCTGCGCACGTGCCACACTGTCGGGATTATCGTCCCAGGCAATGATCTTCGCACCACCGGCAACGATTGCCTTGGCGGTGGCGATGCCCGACCCGCCCAGTCCGAAGAGGGCGATAGTCTTGTCTTTAAGGGCGGTGATCGGGATCATTCTGTTTGCCTTATCTCAGCTTCAATGTGGAAAGGCCGATCATGGCAAGGATAATTGCCACGATCCAGAAACGAATCACGACCTGACTTTCTGTCCAGCCCTTCTTTTCAAAATGATGATGAATCGGGGCCATCAGGAACACGCGCTTGCCAGTGAGCTTGAACGAACCAACCTGAATAATGACCGAAAGTGCCTCCATGACAAAGAGGCCGCCAATGATGGCAAGAACGATTTCGTGCTTGGTCGCAACAGCAACCGTACCAAGCATACCGCCCAATGCCAGCGAGCCGGTATCGCCCATAAAAATTGCAGCCGGAGGCGCATTGAACCAGAGAAAGCCAAGCCCGGCGCCGATAACAGCACCCAGCACCACGGCCAGCTCGCCCGTACCCGGAACAAAATGGATCTGAAGGTAATCGGCAAAGATCGCATTACCCGAAAGATAGGCGATGAAGCCAAAAGATGCAGCCGCGACCATCACAGGCACGATAGCAAGACCATCAAGACCGTCAGTCAGGTTCACCGCATTGCCAGCGCCAACCATGACAAAGGCTGCCAATGGAATGAAGAACCAGCCAAGATTAAGCACAAACTGCTTCACAAACGGAAATGTCAGCGACGAGGAGAATGGCTCCTGCCCTGCCCGCATGATGATGAAGGCTGCAACGGCTGCAATCAGGAACTCGATAGCCAGACGTGATTTGCCGGAAAAACCTTTGTCCGACTGCTTCGTGACTTTCAGATAATCGTCATAAAAGCCGATGGCGCCAAAACCCACCGTGACCATCAACACAACCCAGACGTAGATACTGGAAAGGTTGGCCCACAAAAAGCAGGAGACCAAAATACCGGTCATGATCATCAGGCCGCCCATGGTAGGCGTACCGGCTTTTTTGAAATGTGTCTGAGGACCGTCAGCGCGGATCGGCTGACCTTTTCCCTGTCGCACGCGCAGCGCATTGATGATCGTGGGGCCAAAAAGGAACACGATCAACGCCGAGGTGATCATCGCGCCGCCAGTGCGGAACGTGATGTAGCGGAACACGTTAAACGGTGTCACATGCTCGGCGAAGATTGAAAGAAGCATCAACATGCGGAGAAAAATCCCTCAAAAACTGCTACTCGGCAGGCACCACTGGCGGAAACTGGCTGGTCAGCGCCTTGACGATTTTGGAGAAGCCAATCCCCTTGGATGATTTCACCATGACAACATCGCCGGGACGCACAGCCTTCGTCACCAGCGGCAACAATTCATCGGTGCTCTGCCTGTATTCGACGTGAATTTCAACCGGCAAAGCATTTTTGAGCACCGACATTTCGCGTCCGCCGATATAAACCGCGTTCACTTCTGCATCGACAATGGGACGCGCAAGATCAGCATGAAGCTTCCCGGACTGACGACCAAGCTCCAGCATATCACCAAGAACAGCGATGCGGCGTCCACGCGGTCCTTGCGGCGGAGTGGCCTGCAAAAGCGAAAGAGAAGCGCGCATCGAGGTCGGATTGGCATTGTAACTTTCATCGATCAGCGTGAAGGAACCACCGTCTGGATGTTCCAGCACATGGCGTGCACCGCGTCCGCCTTCAGCGGTCAGCGTTGCCATGGCGATGGCAACCTTGGCCATATCTGCACCAACGAGATGGGCCGCGCCAAGAACCGCAAGCATATTCTGCACAATATGCCGTCCCGGCATACCGACTTTGACGACGGCTTCTTCATCACCGATCTTCACCGTCATACAGGAGCAGGTCGGATGCATCTTCACTTCACGCAGGCGGTAGTCAGAACGGGCATTTTCACCGAAAGTCACCACATGCTCAACGCCTGCCTGCGCAGCAAGGTCTTCAAGCTGCTTGAAACGCTTGTCGTCGCGGTTGAGCAACGCATAACCGCCCGGCACAACACCTTCAAAAATCTCGGCTTTGGCTGTTGCAATTTCTTCAAGATTGGCGAAATGGCCAAGGTGGGCCGGAGCAATCAAAGTAATCAGTGCTACATGCGGACGAACCATTTTCACCAGCGGGCGAATTTCGTCATGATGGTTCATGCCGATTTCGAACACACCATAATCTGTATCGGCAGGCATACGGGCGAGCGTCAGCGGCACACCCCAGTGATTGTTAAATGACGCGACCGATGCGTGAACTTTGCCGCAATCAGCCAGCACATGACGCAACGCTTCCTTCGTCGTTGTTTTTCCCACAGACCCGGTCACGGCAATGATCTGCGCTTTGGAGCGCGCACGCGAGGCAATACCAAGCTTGATCAACGCTTCAAGGACATCATCAACCACGATCATCGGCACTTTGAGATTGCCAAGAGCAGGCAGACGGGATTCGTTGACCACCAGAAGACCAGCACCAGCAGCCATGGCCGCTGTTGCAAAGTCATGACCGTCAAACAATTCACCCTTAATTGCGAAAAACGCTTCGCCCTCTTTCAACGTGCGGCTATCAATAGAAATGCCGGTAATTCCGGCAGGCATGGTGCCAACAGGACGACCTTCCATGGCCTCGACCATATCGGCAGATGCCCAAAGCCAGTCACTCATTTCTTATTCTCCTCAAGACGTGCAGCAAGCGCTGCCGCCACTTCCGCATGATCGGAGAAAGGAAGCGTAAGGTCACCGACAATCTGGCCTTCCTCGTGGCCTTTGCCCGCAACAACCAGCGTATCGCCGGGCATCATCATCGACACAGCGGTAAAGATCGCTTCACGCCGATCACCAATTTCGGTCGCACCAGGCGCCGCAGCCATAATTTCCGAACGGATCTGTGCTGGCACTTCCGAGCGTGGATTGTCGTCAGTCACGATCGCAACATCCGCCAGACGCGCAGCGATTTCTCCCATGATCGGGCGCTTGCCCTTGTCGCGATCGCCGCCACAGCCAAACACCACGATGACGCGGCCAGTCGTGAATGGGCGCACCGATGTGAGAACATTTTCAAGTGCTTCCGGCTTATGCGCATAGTCCACATAGGCAGGAGCGCCCTCTTCCGTGGCACCAACCAGATCAAGACGGCCCGGCGCCCCTTTAAGGCGTTCAAGCGCACGCATGGCGGCTGCAACCGGAACACCTGTGACCATGGCAAGGCCAGCTGAAACAAGCGCATTGGCAACCTGAAAATCACCGGCCAACGGCAATTCAATCTCAAATATTTCATCGCCAATACGCACTTCAACGTGCTGGCGGAAGCGCTCATGCTCAACACGTTTGATGGTGATGAAATCACCCTTGCGGCCGACTGTCTTCACATCGCAACCAGCAGCTTTTGCCGCTTCTATTGCCTGGGGCGAGAACTGGTCATCTGCAAAAATGATTGCAGGCGATCCCTTTGGCAGCAAAGTGTCGAACAGGCGCATCTTGGCATGCAGATATTCTTCGATCGTCGCATGATAATCCATGTGATCGCGACCAAGATTGGTGAAAGCACCTGCGGCCAACTTCACACCATCAAGACGACGCTGATCAAGACCATGCGATGACGCTTCCATCGCGGCATGGGTCACACCTTCATCGGCCAGTTCTGCGAGCACACGCTGCAACTCAACCGGATCCGGTGTTGTCAGCGAGTTGTAATCGCTGCGCGTTGGCGAAAATACGCCTGTGGTCCCGATATTGGCAGCCGGAAAACCCGCATAAGCCCAAATCTGGCGCGTAAACGAAGCGACAGACGTCTTGCCGCTGGTGCCAGTCACTGCAACCATGACCTCAGGTTGCTTGCCGTAAAACTGTGCGCTGGCAACCGCCAGCGCATGGCGTGGATCTTCCACATGCACAACGGGTACGGCTGCATTGCTAATAATCGTATCTTTACCGGCAATGATCGCAGCAGCGCCACGGCTGATAGCATCCGCAGCAAAAACAGCACCATCGGCCTTCACACCTTTGAGCGCGGCAAAAAGAAAACCGCGCTGCACTTTCCGGGAGTCCGACGTAACACCCGTGATTTCCAGATCACCCGCCGAACCGGAGGTAAGTTCCTTAAAAAGTGCGATGTCTTTCAACTTCATGGTCATACCAATTCCAGTTACAGTGTGCAGACGGTCAGGTTTTACATGCAATTGCACAAATCAGTCATTTGCAGAATCAGCAAAGGCCAATTCAGACTCTGCTGGCGCAAATTCGAGTCGAAAATCGGGCTTTACTCCCAAAAAAGTGGCCGAACGGCGAATAATGTCAGCCACCATTGGCGCAGCATTGAGACCGGCGGTTGCGCTATACTTGCCTTCTTCCGGTTTCGGTTCGTCGATAATCGTCAGAACGACATAGGTTGGATCGTCCATCGGGAAGGATGCAAGGAAGGCGTTGAAGCGCACATCTTTCGAATAACGGCCATGCACAACTTTTTCAGCCGTGCCGGTTTTGCCGCCAACGCGATAGCCCTGAACGGTGGCGCGCTTGCCAGAACCGCCGGGCGCTGTCGCGTTCAAACGATAGAGATAGCGCATATCGGCGGAAACCTGCGGATGGATGACCTGCTTTGCAACCTTATTGGCTTCAGCCTGGGTTCGGGTCAGGAAGGTTGGTTCAATCAGCTTGCCACCATTCATCAATGCTGCCGCACCCACTGCTGTCTGAAGCGGTGTCGTCATCATGCCGTGACCAAACGCAATGGTCATGGAGTTAACTTTCTTCCAGACGCGTGGTTCGACAGGACGGGCAACTTCTGGCAACTCCGTCTCCATGCGGTCCAGCAAACCCATTTTCTTCAAAAATGCGCGATGGCCTTCAATGCCCACCACATTGGCCTCATGACCAGAACCAATATTGGAAGAGAAGATGAAAACCTCTGGCAGCGTCAACACACGGCCCTTACCGTGGAAGTCGCGGATGGTCTGGCGACCAATCACCAGCGGACGCGATGCATCGATGCGCGAATTAAGCGTAAATTTACCCGAGTCGAGCGCCATTGCCGTGGTGAAGCTCTTGATCGTCGAGCCCATTTCATAGGTGCCTGCCGACATACGGTTGAGGCGATCCTTATCAAGCGCATGCACGGGATTGTTCGGATCAAAATCCGGCACCGAAGCCATGGCGATCACTTCGCCGGTCTTCACGTTGAGAACGACCGCACCCGCTGCAATTGCACGATACCGTTCAACAGCCTTCACCAGCACGTCACGCATGATGTGCTGCACGCGAATATCAATGGAAAGTTTGACCGGTTCCAGCGATTGTGCCGTCGCCATACCCGCAGCGCGCAGATCGCTCAGGCCCTGACTGTCGATATATTTCTCCATGCCGGCAATGCCCTGGTTATCGACATTGACGAGGCCCAGAATATGCGAAGCGGTCGGACCACCGGGATAAAAACGACGCTTTTCGGTGCGAAAACCAATGCCCGGAACACCGAGCGCCATGATCTGGCTCTGCTGACGCGGTGTCAGGCCGCGCTTGATCCAGACAAAACCCGCACCGCTCTTCAGACGACGATAGGTCGTTTCCCAATCAAGATCAGGAATGACCGTTGAAAGCAGCTCAATGGTTTCATCGGGATCGACAATCTTGCGCGGTTCGGCGAAAAGCGATGATGTTTTAATGTCAGTGGCAAGAATTTCGCCATTGCGATCCAGAATATCGGGTCGCGATGCAAGCTGATGCACTGCTGGACCGTTTGACTCCTCATCTTCGCCGCCGATCACACCAAAATAGACCAGCTTCCCGCCGATCACACCATAAATGCCAACGAAGCAGACAATCGCCATCCAAAGACGATTGCGGGCACGGTTGCCGTTCTTTTTACGCGAGCCGACAAACGCCATATTGCCAGCCAGCTTTTCATTGCCAGCCGGCTCCATGCCGTCATGAATGTTCTGTTTGTTCTTTTTGGAAAACCCGAGCTTCAGCCGCATGATCAGTGCCTCGCTCCATTTTTCTTGATGCTTCCTGTGGTCGTTGCGTCTGGCTTCAGAACACCGCTTGCGACCAGTTCGTCACTGCCGGAAATCAGCTTCTGAATGTCGTCCAGCTGACGCTCAGGAATATCTTCAACGCCCATAGCAAACTGTTCAGCTTCAATGGGTGCAAGTTTCAACTCGTCCGCATAAACACCAACAAGGCTCTGCAAACGGCCCGGCTGTCTCATCAATGCCCAATCCGCGCGCAACAGCGTAATCGTGTCCTTTTCGGAATCGATCTGGCGCTTCAATTTTGCAATGACAGCGATCTGCCGTTCCGCATCATATTTGATGGTATAGGTGATCGTTGCTGCCACCAGCATCGCCGCTATCATGATGAGTTCAAAAGTACGCAGCACTCGTTCAACTCCGGGTCAGTTCATGCGTTTCAGGCAGCTTTGGCAGCCCGAACAGCGAAAGATCATCTTCAAGAGGCGGATTTTCAGTTCTCACACCCGCACGCAATTTTGCGGAACGGGCACGAGGATTGCGCTCTTCTTCTTCAACACTCGGCCCAACAGCCCCCTTCACCGCAGCCGTAAAGCTGGGAAGACGCACGTGGGTTTCCGGCAGATGCCGCGATCCGGCACTGCCACCGGCGCGATCTGCAAAGTAACGCTTGACCATCCGGTCTTCGAGCGAGTGGAAGGTTACGACCACCAGACGGCCACCCGGTTTAAGAACGCGTTCTGCCGCAAGCAGTGCACGCGCCAATTCACCAAGCTCGTCATTCACATAAATGCGCAGCGCCTGAAACACACGCGTTGCCGGATGAATAGGCACTTTCGGATTGCGCCCGACCAGCGCTTCAATGGCATTGGCGAGATCAAGCGTGCGTGTGAAAGGCTGCGCTTCGCGCCGCTTTTCAATCATGCGCGCGATACGCCCCGCATGGCGTTCCTCGCCAAGAAAATTAAAGATGCGCGCCAGATCACCCATCTTCAGGCGGTTCACCACATCGGCAGCACTTGGCCCCTTGCGGGACATGCGCATGTCGAGCGGACCATCTTTCTGAAATGAAAACCCACGCTCAGCTTCATCGATTTGCATCGATGAGACACCAATATCAAGCACAACACCATCAACTTTCGCGCCGTCGCCCAGAACCTGCTCAACAGCCTGATCCAGCCTGGAAAACTGGCTTTCAACCAGCGTAAGCCGATCATCGAACTGCCTGACCATGGCCTGTCCGGCGTCAATCGCGGTGGGATCACGGTCGATTGCAATAACATTCGCCCCCTGCTCCAGAACGCACCGCGTGTAACCCCCTGCACCGAATGTGCCATCGACGATTACTTTGCCGGTTTCGGGCTTCAGGGCATCAATCACTTCGGAGATAAGCACCGGAACGTGACGGACCTGAGCCCCTTCGGCTTGAGATTGGTCTCCGCCGAGGCTAGCCATCATCACGGTCCTTTCCCGGGATCACGTCCCGCTATCCTGTGTTTTCTTTCGAATTCCGGCCAATTTCAGACGGCTGCCGATTTGACGGATTCGTTCAAACAGTTATCGGATATTAAGCTTAATGAACCGTTATGCTTTGCTCTGCCCAATCAAAAAACCGGAACTTATAGAAAAGTTTTGTTGCCCCGATTTCACGTGATTCAGGCATCCAAAACCGCGCTTCCGGCCTACGGTCAATTCGTCCAATACCTAGATTGAACAATCACACTGATATGAAAAACGCTCAATGAACAGCAGTTGACGGCAAACCATACAAACGTTATTTATTGCAAATAATTCGCAATTGCATTTTGGAAACATGACGCATGGCATTTAAGATGCCCCTTCGGGGAAGTACGCCTCCCGCTCCGCAAGAAGTTACATTTGAAGGCTGGCGTCGGGAACGGGGCGAAGCTTCGATGTCGGATGTTCATCGGTCAGTTCGTGTCAGCCGCTCTGGCTCGAAATTCCGCCGTGCCATGGCCTTTTTCGGGCCCGGCTACCTTGTTGCTGTCGGCTATATGGATCCCGGCAACTGGGCAACTTCGCTCGCTGGCGGATCGCGTTTTGGCTACACGCTTTTGTCAGTCGTGCTGCTTTCAAATCTCATGGCCGTTCTGTTGCAAGCGCTGTGTACCCGGCTTGCGGTTGCTACGGGTCGTGATCTTGCGCAGGCCTGCCGCGATGCCTATCCGCGTTTTCTCGCCTGGCCTTTGTGGTTTCTGGCAGAACTTGCCATCTGTGCCACAGACCTCGCCGAAGTGATCGGAACGGCAATCGGTCTTAATCTGCTTTTCGGTATTCCGCTGGAAATCGGTGTAATCCTGACTGCCGCCGACGTGCTTCTTGTACTCTATTTGCAGAACAAGGGCTTCCGCCGTGTCGAAGCACTGATCATTACCTTACTCGGTGTGATCGCTGTCTGCTTTCTGATCCAAATACTGATGGCACAGCCCCATTGGGGTGAGGTGATCCGCGGGTTTGCACCAACCACGGAAATCATACGCAACCCGGATATGCTTTATATAGCATTGGGCATTATCGGTGCGACGGTCATGCCACATAACCTGTATCTGCATTCAGGCATTATCCAAACCCGTGATTACGGTCACACCTTACCGGAAAAGCGGGAAGCCATTCGCTATGCGACACTCGATTCGACAATTGCACTGACCTTCGCTTTGCTGGTCAACGCATCGATCCTCATTCTTGCAGCGGCCAGCTTCAATGCGACCGGCAATACAGGCGTCGAGGATCTCGATAAGGCACACGCGTTGCTCAATCCGCTGCTCGGTTCAGCGCTTGCCCCGACGCTTTTCGCAATCGCATTGCTTTGTTGCGGGTTAAACTCGACCATCACCGCGACAATGGCTGGCCAGATCGTGATGGAAGGCTTTATCGACATCAAGCTCAAACCATGGCTGCGCCGCGCCATCACCCGCTTTGTCGCCATCGTACCAGCAGCCATCGTCACCATTATGTATGGCTCCGAAGGAACGAGCGAACTTCTGATCCTGTCGCAGGTCGTGCTCAGCTTGCAATTGCCTTTTGCGGTCATCCCGCTGGTTATGTTCACGGCAGAAAAGAAAAAAATGGGGGCGCTCACAGCGCCACGCTGGGTGACCTTGCTTGCCGCAATCACAGCAGCCATCATCGTCGTGCTGAACATGAAACTGATCTACGATTTCTTCACCGGAGCACCGATCTGAAATGGGAAGCGGCTTTCCAGCCCGGAAAGCCGCTGACTTTTTATTTGACGGCTGAATTGCCGCCATCAGCATAGAGTGCTGAACCAGTAACGAAACTTGACATCGGCCCCGCGAGAAATAACGCCGCCTGAGCAATTTCTTCGGGCTGCGCAATCCGCTTCATTGCATGCAGGCCTGCTGCCCATTCTTTCTGCGCATCGTTGCCTGCCATCGGCGTATCAACTCCGCCCGGCAAAAGCGCGTTGGCTCTGATGCCTTGGGATCCATAGTCTGCGGTGATGCCTTTCACCAATCCCATCAAGCCAGCCTTTGCAGCACCATAAAGTGCCATTCCTGGAATGCCGACACTGCTGCCGACAAAGGTTGATGTGAAAATGATTGAACCGCCGCCAGACCTGAGCATTGACGGTATCTGCGATTTTGCACCGAGAAATGCCGATGTCAGATTACCGGCGATCACATTGTTCCAATCATCAAGGCTTGCCTCTGCCATCGGTACGACGGGACCGACAGTGCCTGCATTATTAAAGGCAATATCAAGACGGCCGAACACGTTCTGCGCTACGGCTATGAGTTTTTCATGTGTTTCAGAATGAGAAGCGTCACCCGCCACATAATACGCTTCACCACCAAGCTCTTTGATAGTATGCGCTACCGCTTCAAGCCCTAACTTGTTACGCGCATTCAAAACAACAGATGCCCCCTCAGACGCAAACAACATTGCCGCAGCACGCCCTATTCCTGATGATGCGCCAATAATGATTGCGACCTTATCTTTTAAACTCGACATAGAAACCTCCTTGATTGGGAGGCCCCGCAATAGATATGCAACACGCACACAACTATCCGTTTCCTGCGATCAAATAAAAATGTCGATTAGCGGATACGGGGAAGAAAAAGTGTCAGTCGGTCTATAAGCCGGGTTTTGTATGGCCGGACTTGCGTCCAACGTGGCAGCCATTCATCTGGGACGGATGTCGCCACCCGCCTCTTGCAACCCACCCGGACGGCTGATCCGGAAACTGATTGCCGATCCTTGCGGACCGGCGCGCCGTCCCTATTCGGTTTTGCTCCCAATGGGGTTTACCGTGCCGCCTGTGTTGCCACCGGCGCGGTGGGCTCTTACCCCACCCTTTCACCCTTACCCCGTCATCCCTGCCGCTTTGACAAGCGGTACGGAAGACGGGGCGGTCTGCTTTCTGTGGCACTGTCCCTGGGGTCGCCCCCGCCGGGCGTTACCCGGCATCGTGTTTCCATGGAGCCCGGACTTTCCTCACCTGCCGCCTTTCGGCATATGACAAGCGCGGCTGCCCGACCGACTGACGGCCGCGTATATAACACGTTCGGACTAGCTGGGAACCGTGTTTCGAAAAAATCTGCACACAACAGAAAAGCCGGCAGCGAAACCGCTACCGGCTTTTCGTTCACATCATCGACCTGAAACTCAACGCGGCCGACAAAGTAAATTTAATTATTAAAGGCCAGCCATATAAGACTTAACCGAGCTGCAATATTTTGCAGAGGTCGGGTTCATGCGCTTGGCGCCATGACCGGCATTATACTTGAGGATCGTACCGCACGTCGTGCCGCCGCCAAGCTTCTGTGCCTGAGCGAGATATTTCATACCATACTGGATATTGGTCGATGGCTCATAAAGCCCCTTGGCAGAGCCGGAATAACCCAAGCTGCGCGCCGTGGAGAGTTTAATCTGCATGAGGCCGATCTCGCCAGCCTTGCCACGAACATTTGGCTGAAAATTGCTTTCATGACGCACAACGGCATGCGCAAGCGAGGACGGCACACCATAGGTCGCAGCATAACGATTGATAATCTGGGAATAAGGCTTGCCGGACTTCTCTACAGACTGTGAAGCCGTACCGTCTGCCTTGGAGCGCTTCGCGCCTTTAGCATTCGGCGCAGAACGCCTGGTAACCACGGAAGCCTTTTTGGCTGTCTGTCTTGGCTCTGCATTCGCGGAGCGCGATTTATTTTCTGCCTTATTGGCTTCAGCCATCTTGTTCTGTGCCCGAGCCTTCAGCAGGTCCGTCAGATTGGTTGGCTCATTAAGCGGAGCACTCATCGCAGAATTAAGACCAAAAGAACTCACGGCGCCAATAAGGGCGCATACAACAACAAATTTTACTTTCATGACCTACCGTCTTGGATTGCTTATGGGCATTGCTGGTCTTGGGGGCAGCAGTGCCGTTTATTTATGATCCCGCTCACAAACTCTTGCCCGCTTATCAAAGCTGGGCCCGCTCGTCACAGCCGGGAATGGCAGCTCATTTGACGGGCAAATGCAGCCGAAGATTGGTTCGGGAAGTAAAATAGTCTTACAGGTTGTAATAAACCCTGTCACAATCCGTGATGCGCGCAGCAGTAGAAAATCACCACTACCCAAAGATGCATCCGCTCTAGTTTAATGAAATTGTTACAGAAATATGAAACATATACCTGTGCCATAAGAGAACAGATCAAAGCTCTTACGCGGTAACGTTTTGCAATGAAAAAATCAGCCTGTAGAGGGTATCGATCGTGGATACATCGGCCACGCCGTCCACATTCTGTGTTCGAAAACGTCGTTGAAACGCCTTAATCACGGTCTCAGTAGCCTCATCAAACACACCATTGATCTCAATTTTGTAACCATAAAGCGCTAGCATGGATTGCAAAGCCTCGACGGGTTGCCCCTGCTCGCCACGCGCGAGAAAACGTCCGCCACGAATGGCTGTCGGTTCAATGTGATGGGCTAGCCCTGCTTCATGCAGGCGCCTCCATGGAAAATTGTGGCCAGGATCTGTCTTGCGTTCTGGCGCTATATCTGAGTGCGCGAGAACATGCTCGGGACGAATGCCATAACGCTCGCAGATGCTTCGGCAGAGCTCAATGACGGCTTCAATCTGGCGATCGGCGAAGGGCGGGTAGTTTTCTAACTCACCCGGATTGACGATCTCAATGCCGATCGAAGCCGAATTAATGTCGGTTTCGCCTTTCCAGAAACTTTTCCCTGCATGCCATGCGCGCGCCTTTTCAGAAACCATCTGCACTACGCGGCCATCTTCATGGACAAGGTAATGGGCCGAGACTTCCCTCTCGGGCGACTTGAGAATATCAAGCGCCTCCTGAGCGGTCGCGAGGCCGGTATAATGCAGGATAAGATAGGTCGGCGTCTTGCCATCCTTGCGGATACCAAAATTCGGCGATGCATCGACAGTCGCGGCTGGATAGTCGGGCTTTTCCAAAGCGAGTGCCGTCAGGAGTTCTTCTTCTGATGTATCTGGGCTGCTCATGCGGCTTCCAACTGTTTTTCTACGCTTGCCCAGGCTGCATTGATGGCAGCAAGGCGTGTATTTGCAATCTTGATGAATTCAAGCGGAAGACCTTCCGCAACAAGCCGGTCAGGATGATGCTCTTTGACCAATGAACGATACCGCTTGCGCGCATCCTCAAACGAAACACCCCGCACCAGACCCAGTATGGCGTAGGGGTCGCCCTCGCCTTGGTTGACATGGCGCAGAGCAATACGCTCGAAACCTTCCTCATCAAAGCCGAATATCTCGGCAACACTTGAGAGGAACGCCATTTCTTTCTCATGCACATAACCGTCGGCCGTTGCGATATGGAACAGACCGTCGAGAATGTCTTCCAGCAAATGACAATTATCATCGCCTTCACGGCAGAGGCCAGCAAGCTGACGCGCGTAGCTCTCATAGCCTGCAACGTCCTGCTGTGCGAGATTATAGAGCCGGACCACATGAGCATGCTCTTCGGGTGGAACAGAAAAAATATTCTGGAATGCCCGAAACTCGTCCTGGGTAACAACGCCATCAGCTTTCGCCATTTTGGCTGCAAGAGCGATCATAGCGATGGAAAAAGCAACACGCCTGCGCGTATCTGCATCCCCTTCAAAAACCGTTCGCACAGCCTCAATCACGCTTGAAATAGCGTTCAGCGTTAAGGAAGTGACAAACTCACCGATGCGGCCCCAGATCGACATGAATCGTTTCTATAGAATTCCGTAATGACTGGAAACAACAACCCGTTGCAAAACAGAAAAAACAATAAACTGGAAGAATATAGGCTTGGCAGCGCCGATTATTGCGCTGCCTGACGAGACTCAAACGACCGCTGAGCTGCGCTCGCTGCCGCTTCACCTGCGGCCTGCGCCTGTTGTTCGCTCTGGCCAACAGCCTTGGCTGCCGCTTCCGCATTCGCGCGCGCCCGGTCAATAGCGGCTTTCTGCTCTTCCGGCGTCATAACGCCGGAATTATCCTGCAAAGCCTTCATCAAGTTCGGGCCATCCTGCTCTGGCGCAGGTGCAGACGTTGTTTGCTCTTCCTGAGAAGGAACGGCAGCCTGCTCATCCTCTCCTTTGCCGCAAGCGGCAAGGGCAACCAGAACAATAGCGGAAATCAAAAACAAAAAATGGCGGCTCATAACAAAAGACATAACCGAAGAAAGCCGGCGTTTGAACATGGAAAACGCAGTTATACTGTCTTTATTATCAACCGCTGCGGAATTATCCATCATCTTCGCTCCTTACGGGGCGAATGGCGGTCCGCCAACCGGACCGCCATTCACTTATCAGCAAACAAAGCTGACGCAATATCAACTGAACTGCCCCTTAATTTGCAGGCGGCGTGCCGGTCGTACCTGGCGTTGCCGGCGCAGGAGCAGGTGTCGAAGGTGGGGTCGCAGGTGGAGTCATTGTGTCATTGTTAGCAGGCGCGGCCGGCGCTTCAGGCGAAGGCGATGCCGGTGCCTTGCTGGCATCGTTGGAATTGTCGCTGCATGCTGCAAGCCCCAAAAACGATACGGCAGCAACCGAAGCAATTAAAAACTTCTTCATGATGGCTATCCTTCCCTAAAAAACAGCGTTGTGGGGACTGATCCAACGCGCATTGTTTCTCGTGCCTGACCGGTTAACGGCCAATCACCCTATTAAGACATCGTCACATCACTTTTTCGTCCCCGGTGATGCTTGGCGACGCTCTCAACATCACAGGACAAAACGGCGAGTATGCGGAAAGGTTCTCTCAATTAGTCTTACGGCTGGTAACAAACCGCCATAATAACAAAGTGGTAACCATATTTTTCCGTCGCGTGCCGATAACCCGAAAGGGCTTAACTTAAGCAGAAACACCGCAGCGGCCTCTCGGGGCGCGCTTTTAAAATAAGGGAACGGGAATTTCCCCCTCTCAATCGCCGCAACACAATCTATTTCCCGCAAGTTTTTGCGAGCATAACTGATGACGTTGATACACGGATCGCGTAACCGTTGTTAAAATTGATTCGCGACACCGGGATCCCTGTATGAACCGTATGGCCAACCGCAGCATTCTAGCCCTTGGCATGTTACTTCTGGCCGGCTGCACCACAGTCGACTACGATTTTGCCGATGTTAAAAAATCCGGCAGTTCGATGCAGCAAATGGCGCGCCCCACAGGTTCCATAAACGCGCCACGTTTTGATGATCGCAAGCCATTTGAATGGACTGGGCGCACTCCATGGCATTATCCGATCCACGGTACGGATGTTTCCAAATATCAGGTCGATGTCGACTGGAATGCGGTGCGGCGCAGCGGCATTTCCTTTGCCTTTATCAAGGCAACAGAAGGTGGTGATCGCCTCGATGATCGTTTTGCTGAACACTGGAACGGCGCAAAACAGGCTGGCATTCCACGCAGTGCCTATCACTTCTATTATTTCTGCCGTCCAGCCATCGAACAGGCCCGTTGGTACATTCAGAATGTTCCGCACGATCCCAACGCCTTACCCCCTGTCCTCGACATGGAATGGAATGCGCATTCCCCCACCTGTAAGCTGAGGCCGAACGAAGCCATCGTGCGCAAGGAAATGAAGATTTTCCTCAATGCCGTTGAAAAACATTACGGTAAGCGTCCCATCATCTACACGACCGTCGATTTCTTTGATGAGAATAATCTCAATCAGCTGCACGGTTATCCATTCTGGCTGCGCTCAACTGCGGGCCATCCAACGGAAAAATATGGGCCGCATCCGTGGACCTTCTGGCAATATACCGGCACCGGCACCATTCCGGGTATCAAGGGTGATGCAGATATCAACGTGTTTGCGGGCAGCGCCAGCGCCTGGAAAAAGTGGCTGGAAAGCAACAAGGTCCGTTAACTCGGCATCAAATGAGAGCGCATACTAAGTTTCGCTTCATTTCCATGACGTGATGAGGCACTAGAGCGGCGTGCGTTCGGTTGGACGCACAAAGGACGCTCTACATTATTGAGTTTAAGCGTAAAGCTTTCCAAAAACGATTTCGATTTTTGGGCCGATGCTTTAGATTTTGGAAATAAATGGGGAAGTTCTTTCTCTTTTAATTGTGAGTTCTCTCGATGAAACTTATCGCTTCAGTGATGGCTGCCGCTTTACTGGCATCAACTGCAATTTCGCCTGCGCTCGCCTCTCCGGGTCCAGATGCTGCAACCAATGCGGCCAATCTGCCTAAGCCGGAATGCGAGATCGATTATGGTCAGTGGATGGATAATCTGACCAAGGAAGCGCGCGCAGCAGGCGTGGGTGAAAAGGGCATTGCCGAACTGCACAAGGCCTCGCTTGAACAGAAAGTTCTCGACCGTGACCGTAAACAGACGGTCTTCAACCTGACATTCACCGAATTCTCGAAGCGCCTGATTTCTGAAGCGCGCCTGAAGAACGGCCAGAATAACCTCGTCAAATATGCCGATGTTTTCAAGAAGGTCGAAGACACGTATGGCGTGCCGGGTCCGGTGCTTGCAGCCTTCTGGGGGCTCGAAACCGATTATGGCGCCATTCAGGGCGATTTCGATACGCTGAACGCGCTTGTGACACTTTCTTACGATTGCCGCCGCCCGGAACTCTTTCGTCCGCAGCTGATCGCCCTTCTCAAGCTTTTCGACACCGGCGTTGTCGATGCGGCGACAACAGGCGCATGGGCCGGTGAAATCGGCATGATGCAGCTTCTGCCGAAGGATTATCTTGAACGCGGCGTCGACGGTGACGGCGATGGCAAGGTCGATCTCAAGAACAGCGTTCCTGACGCGATGATGACCGCTGGCCGCATGATTTCCGAACTCGGCTGGAAGCGTGGCGAGCCTTGGCTCGAAGAAGTACGCATCACCAAAGATCTGCCATGGGAAGAATCCATCCGCACCAATCGCAAGCCGCATTCATGGTGGGCAGAACAAGGTGTAGTCGGGCTTAATGGACCGCTTGGCCCTGATGATGGCGATGCATCGCTGTTGCTGCCACTGGGCCGCAAGGGACCTGCCTTCCTGTCTTATGCAAACTTCGATGTTTTTGTGGAATGGAACAAGTCGATCGTTTATGCGACGACCGCTGCTTATTTCGCCACCCGCCTTGCAGGTGCGCCAGCCTTCAATCCCGGCAACCCCGATCAGGGCCTGACGCAGGACCAGATGAAGGAACTCCAGACCAAGCTTCAGGCGCGTGGCTATGATATGGGCAAGATTGATGGCGTCTTCGGTGTGTTAACCCGCGATGCGGTCCGTACCGAGCAATTGCGTCTTGGAATGCCTGCCGATTCCTGGCCAACACCTGAACTGCTCGAAAAGCTTTAATTTCAGAATAAATCAAAGGCGCGGACAATCTCCGCGCCTTTCAACTTTTGCAATCACGCTGGTCGCCATGCTCTCAACCCTTATCGTTGTCCTGCCCGTGTTTGCCCTGATTTTCTCAGGTTGGCTGGCGTTCAGGCTAAAAATATTAGGCCCACATGCAATTGCAGAACTCAACCGCTTCGTCGTCTATCTCGCACTGCCCGCCCTGCTTTTCGACATCATGGCCAACACGCATGGTGGCGATTTATGGCAACCGGGCTTCATCGGCGCTTTTCTGCTTGGCAGCGCCGTGGCCTTTGCCCTGCCCTTCATCATCCGCCTGCGCGGTAAGCAGCCGCTTGCAGACAGCGCCATCGATGGCCTTAACGCCGCCTATCCCAATACAGGCTATATGGGCATTCCGCTTTCGATGATTGCATTTGGTTCAGGCGTTCTCGCTGCGACCACGATCACCATCGTCATCACCGTTTGCGTGACCTTCGCTTTTGCCATTGTCCTGATCGAAATAGGCCTGCAAACCGAGAAGAAGCCGCTTCATCTTGCCCGGAAGGTTACGCACTCGCTGATCCGCAATCCGTTGCTCGTCGCACCGTTCCTCGGAATGCTGGTGCCTGTAACCGGCTTTGCCATTCCCGCACCTGCTGAAACATTTCTGAAGATGTTAGGCGGCGCAGCCTCTCCATGCGCACTTGTTGCACTCGGGCTTTTCCTTGCCCAGCCGCGAAAGATTGAGCGCGAAAGCATCAATGCCATCGCTTTTCTTGTTTCGGTCAAGCTGGTGGTCATGCCGCTCGCCACATGGCTGCTTGCTGTTTATGTGTTTCAACTGCCATCACATCTGGCACAGAGTGTGACCTTGCTGGCAGCCCTGCCCGCTGGCACCGGTCCCTTCATGCTGGCCGAACATTATCGTCGTGAGGCCGCAATTACGTCGAATGTCATTCTCTATTCGACAACGATTTCGGTCGTGACTCTGTCCGTTTTCCTTGCCTTTATCAGCTAAAACATACCCGACACTGGGTCAAAGCCACCTCCAAAATTGGCGGTTTCGTGGCATTTTCATGAAATGTGAACAAACTTTTACAGTTAAAAATTTCAATGACTTAGGTGGTAAACAGAAGGTTTTTTCCACGATCACCACATATTGCAGTGAGAAATGTTCTTTTGTTTAAGGCCTTTTGCGCTTAGATTCAGGATCTCTACCAGCGCGCATTCGACCTCGTCGGATGCATAAAAGGAGACAGACCAATGGGACTCACGCGATCTTTGAATGTCCTCATGATCTGTGCAGCATTTGCATTTGTTGCAGCGTTGATAGCAGGCGTCATTCCCTGATTAGGAATAGCCTAAGCCATTAGAAGACCTTGGTTTTGAGGATAAATCAATTCTTCTCATCTGAAAGAAAAGCCCGGTTTTAAACCGGGCTTTTCACGTTTCAGGCCACTTGCAATGAAGTTTCTGTTTTAGGCCGAATGCCAATCATGTGGCAGATGGCATAAGGAAGATCAGCCCTGTTCATCGTGTAGAAATGGAAATCCTGCACGCCACGCTCGATCAGATCCATCACCTGTTCGGCAGCAATGGCGGCTGCAACAAGCTGGTGCGTCTGCGCATCGTTTTCCAGACCATCGAAGCGCTCCGCCAGCCATGTCGGAATATGCGTTGCAGAACGTGCACAAAAATTGCGAACCTGCTTGAAATTATGCACGGGCAGAACACCCGGAACAATCGGAATATAGATGCCCGCACGGCGCACGCGTTCGACATAACGCTCATAAAGATCATTATCGAAGAAGAACTGCGTGATGGCGCGCGTTGCGCCATTGTCGACCTTACGCTTGAGCATATCGATATCTGTAGCGAAATCCGGGCTTTCGGGATGCTTTTCCGGATAGGCCGAAACCGAAATATCGAAATCGGCAAGCTTGCGTAAACCGCCAACCAGCTCGGCGCCATTCTGATAGCCGCCCGGTGTGGGAACATATTTCTCACCAATACCGGCAGCCGGATCGCCACGCAACGCTACAAAGCGATTAACACCAAGTTCTGCGAATTCCTGCGCAACACGATCAACCTCCTCGCGGGTCGCATCCACACAGGTGAGATGGGCCGCAGGCTTGATATCCGTCTCTTTCAGAATACGCGCAACCGTGCGGATCGTGCGCTCCCGCGTCGACCCGCCCGCACCGTAAGTCACGGAGACAAATTCCGGCTTGAGCGGCGCAAGCCGCGTTACCGTTTCCCACAGGCGCTGTTCCATTTCTTCCGACTTGGGCGGAAAGAATTCAAACGATACCCGTGTGGTCTGGCCGATGTCAGATCGGCGTGAAAGACCGTAAAAGCCCATTAAACTGTCTCCGTCATGCTTATATTCTGTGGTGCCGGATCGGCGATCAGCAGGCGTGGGTCGCGGCCAAGCCACAGCTTGACTGTCAATCCATCGTCACCATTGGCAACCTTCGGCCCCAGGGTGCGCGTTTCTGCAGGCTCAAGCCCGGCTTCTTTCATCCAGCCCAGCATCTGCTCATCGCTAAACCCAAGCCGCAAATGCGCATGGTCTTCGCGCAGAAACTCAAGTTTATGCGGAGCAAAATCGACGATCAGCAGCCTTCCACCCGGACGCAGCGCACGCGCCGCCTCGCGGATTGCAGCCAACGGATCATCAAGAAAATGCAGCACCTGATGGATTGTCACCAAGTCAAAATTCTCGCGCTCAACAGGCAATGCATAAACATCGCCCTGCCTTACCTGCGCATTGTTCACCGATCCGAGATCAAGATTGGCGCGCGCCACGGCAAGCATGTCACGATTGATATCGATGCCAAGACCACGCGCATAAAGCGGTGAGAACAGCTCCAGCAGACGGCCAGTACCCGTGCCGACATCAAGCATAGACTGAAACGGTTTGTCGCCCACAATGGTTTTGAGTGCTGCTTCAACCGCATTTTCAGGAACATGCAGCTTACGGATTTCATCCCAACTGCCAGCATTGGCACTGAAATAGGCCGCAGCCTTTTCCTGACGATTGGATTTGACCTGTGATAGGCGCTCCAGATCGCGTTCAATAAGCGTATCCGCAGCATCAAGTTTCAACAAAAGATTGCGCGCAACCTCGCCGCAAACTGCGTTATCCGAAAGTCGGAAATAGGCCCAGGCACCTTCCTGATAGCGATCGATCAGATCAGCTTCGCCAAGCAGCTTAAGATGGCGCGACACGCGCGGCTGCGACTGGCCAAGGATTGCAGTCAGGTCCGAAACAGTCAAATCGCCCCTCGCAAGAAGCGCAAGGATGCGCAGACGGCTCGGTTCAGCCACTGCTTTTAAAACATCCACCATCTGATCGAGCTGCAAGCGCAATTCGCAATCTCCACACCACTAAACATATAAAGATATGTTTATGTGAAATTCATTTGCGGTGCAAGCAGTTTTCACGATCCCATACACAGCAAAACTGTCATAGTGTTCGCGTAGCCGTTTGAGCAGAATGACAGCTGGGTTATGATTACATCGAATCTTGCTGCAAGCAGGAAAGGATGACCGCCATGGGTGCAAGCACAGAACGCCAGAAGGCTGTTGCAAAATCGCTGACGCTTTTGCTTCCTGCGGTTCCTTATTCGGATTCAGAACCAATTCGTGCGGCAGCCCTTGCGCCGCATATGAAATCGCTCCCGCCTTCAATTGCCGTATGGCTGGCAACAGTGGCGCATGTCCGCCATGCCCATACCGACTATGACGCGCTGCGTGATGACGGTTACGACAAAGATTCAGCACGTTTCTTTGTGCTTGATGAGATCAATAAAAAGCTGACCGAATGGCGCGCCACACGGCTCGTTACCGCAGATGAAGACGAAAAGGTCGATCTGTAAAATCCGCGTGCCTATTTCTGCAGAACAACGAACAGACGCGGAAAACGCAGTAGAACCCGGCCATCCTTGATTTCCGGGTAGTGCTTGTTGATCGCTGATTTATACGCACTCAGATACTGGCTTTGCTCCGCAGCATCCAGTGGATCGAGAAACGGGCGCAGACCAGCTGCCTTCACCCATTCAACAATCGTATCAACGCTTTCCAGCGGGTGATTATAAATCATGTGCCAGATATCGATGCGCGACACCTGCCCTGCAAAAGCATTGTAAAATTCTGACACAGGCGGCAGAGGTGCTCTTCCTGTCCTGCCAATTTTATCATTGAAGGCTTCCGATTGCGCAACCTCCCGCATGGCAACATGCACTGGCTCCATCATATTGTCGGGCATCTGAACTGCCAGAAAGGCACCGGGCTGCAAAAGCGAAACAAGCCGTCTCATTTCAGCAACGGGATCAGCAAACCACTGAAAGACCGCATTGGAAAACAGCACATCCGTCTGCGCATCCGGCGCGTAACGCGTTGCATCAGCGACCGAAAACTCGACCTCTGGGAGACGCGCTCTCGCCTTTTCGATCATATCCGGCGAGGTATCAAAGCCGGAAACATGCGCGCTGGGCCAGCGATTAACCAGAAGCCCGGTAGAATTTCCCGGACCGCAACCAATATCGACCACCTTGCGCGGGTTATCGATTTTAATCTGCGCAAGAAGATCAGCCGCAGGACGGCTCCGTTCATCTTCAAACTTCAAATATTGCTTTGCGGACCAGTCTTTCATTTGCAAACTCCATACAGCAAAAAGGCCGGTGCGATGCACCGGCCTTTGAGTTTTTAGCGTGTCAGCGGCTTGTAAGTCACCCGCTTTGGATTGACGCTTTCGGGTCCGAGACGACGAACCTTATCCGCTTCATAATCTTCGAAGTTACCTTCGAACCATTCGACATGGCTGTCGCCTTCGAATGCCAGAATATGCGTTGCCAGACGATCAAGGAACATACGGTCGTGGGAGATGATAACAGCGCAGCCAGCGTATTTTTCGAGCGCATCTTCAAGCGCTGCCAGCGTTTCCGTATCAAGATCGTTGGTCGGTTCGTCGAGCAGCAGAACGTTCCCGCCAGCCTGCAACATCTTGGCAAGATGCACACGGTTGCGCTGACCGCCGGACAGATTACCAACCTTGGCCTGCTGATCACCGCCCTTGAAATTGAACGCGCCGCAATAAGCGCGGGAATTCATTTCAAACTTGCCAAGCTTGATAATATCGTTGCCGCCGGAAATTTCTTCCCAGACATTCTTGTTCGGGTCGAGATGATCGCGGCTCTGATCGACATAACCAAGATGAACTGTGTCACCGATGCGGATTGAACCGGAATCCGGCTTTTCCTGACCAGTGATCATCTTGAACAGCGTCGACTTACCAGCACCGTTTGGACCGATAACACCAACGATACCACCTGGAGGCAGCTTGAAAGTGAGGTTTTCGATCAGCATACGGTCGCCAAACGATTTGGTCAGACCTTCAGCTTCAATAACCACCTGACCGAGACGCTCGCCTGCCGGGATCAGAATCTGGGCATCGCCCGGACGCTGATTGTTGGCAGCTTCAACGAGCTGATCATAAGCCTTGATACGAGCCTTGGACTTCGACTGACGCGCCTTCGGGCTCGCAGCAATCCACTGACGCTCACGCTCAAGGGCCTTCTGACGCGAATCTTCTTCACGACCTTCCTGAATCATACGCTTGGACTTCGCTTCCAGATAGGCAGAGTAGTTGCCTTCGTAAGGAATGCCGCGACCGCGATCGAGTTCGAGAATCCAGCCTGTCACATTGTCAAGGAAGTAGCGATCGTGCGTGATGAGAAGAACTGCGCCTTCATATTCACGTAAGTGCTTTTCCAGCCAAGCAGTGGTTTCAGCGTCAAGGTGGTTGGTCGGTTCGTCAAGCAGCAGCAGATCAGGCTTTGACAGAAGCAGCTTGCAAAGCGCAACACGGCGACGCTCACCACCAGAGAGAGTTGTAACATCGGCATCCGCTGGCGGGCAGCGCAGTGCTTCCATCGCCATTTCAACCTGACTATCCAGATCCCACAGATTCTGGCTGTCGATGACATCCTGAAGTGCGGCGCCTTCGTCGGCGGTTTCGTCGGAATAATTCATCATCAGCTCGTTGTAACGGTCGAGAATAGCCGTCTTCGCGGCCACACCTTCCATCACATTGCCAAGAACGTTTTTTTCCGGATCAAGATGCGGTTCCTGCGCGAGATAGCCGCACGTTGCACCCTCAGCGAGCCAGGCCTCACCCGTATAATCCTTGTCGAGACCAGCCATGATCTTGAGAATTGTCGATTTACCGGCACCATTTGGACCAAGGATACCGATCTTCGCATCTGGATAGAATGACAGATGAAGGTTTTCGATAACCTTCTTTGCACCGTAGGCCTTGTTCAGCCCGGACATATGATAAATGAATTGGCGTGCCATAAAGCGCGTCGTCTCCACGAGTTAGAGAGCGTGAACGGCCATTTGCCGAACCGCAAGGAAAAATTCTGCTGGGTATGTAGGCGAAATAGCGCGCGGAAGCAAATATCATCGCGCAAAGTCGACATGGAAATGTGCTTGAATAAAATGAAACCGGGCGCGGATATTTCCGTCACCCGGTTTCCCCTCTGGCCACCACTCGGGAAAGTATCCTCCCTTTCACCGAACGGCCTGCTAGTTATGCCTTAAAGACTGAAATTCGACGCCTCTGAATTCTCTTCAAAACCCAGCCCACATTCCCTGATTAGGACAGATTTGCCTAGGATTTTGCGGTTTTCAAGCGAAATTTACTCGAAAATTGTAAATGCCTAAAATTAGTTCATTCAACCTCTGGATGCCTTTTTAAACGACACCACCAAAAGAGAATTTGACTATTTGCGCGGCATAAATTCTGATGACCTGATGACATTTCAACCCATCAAACGCTTGCAGCTCTCAGACGGAACCGAACTCCCATATCGGGAGGCGCTGGCTGCCCGGCCAAAAGCCGCCATACAAATCTGCCATGGATTGGCCGAACATTCCGCTCGTTATGCGCGCTTCGCCGAAGCGCTCAATCAGGCGGACTATCATGTTTACGCCCATGATCATCGTGGGCACGGCGCCAATATTGGCTTCCATGCGCCACGAGGAATGTTTGCGCCCAAAGACGGCGATAGAGTGGCTATCGGGGATGTTCTGGCACTCAACTATCATATTCATGCAGCGCATCCCGGCGTGCCGGTGGTATTATTTGGGCACTCCATGGGGGGCTTGATCGCGCTGAATTACGCGCTTGCGCATTCGGATACGATTGATGCAGTTGCCGTCTGGAACTCTAATTTCAATGGCGGCATTGAGAATAGTGTCGCAAAAGCAATCCTTTATGCAGAGCGCATGTTGAAAGGCTCCGACGTTCCAAGCACGATCTTGCCGAAACTGACGTTCCGGGCGTGGGGAAACGCCGTTCCCGACCATCGGACCGCTTTCGACTGGCTGTCTCGCGATCCGGCTGAGGTCGAAGCCTATATCCGTGATCCGCTCTGTGGCTTTGATCCAACCATTGCATTGTGGATCGACATATTCCGCATGATGAAAACGGGAGCGACAAACAGTCATTTTGCAAATATGCGCAAAGAGCTGCCATTCAACCTCGTTGGCGGCATGCAGGACCCTGCAACCGACAAAGCCAAAGCCACGCGCAAACTGGCCGACAGGATGAAAGCCATGGGCTTTAAGAATATTACCTGCACTCTCTATCCTGAAACCCGTCATGAAGGTCTGAACGACATCAACCGGGATGACGTGACGCAAAATTTTCTGGATTGGCTCGCAGAGGTACTTCCGTCTTCCCCCATCTCAGAGTAAAAGCGGCGCACACAAATATCCAGTCTAGCTCACAATTTTTTGAAACGCTTGGTTTACCCGGCAATCAATGTTATGGAGCCCGCCTTGCGCGCCACAGGGCCCCTAGACTGAGATATTAGCAACGATTTGACGGAAAATGCGCAAGGAATGAAGGAAACTCCGCTTGGCAACACCAACGATTTCAGTGGTCATCCCCTGTCGCAATGAAGCTGACAACCTTGCTTTCCTGCTTGATGAGGTTGACAGCGCCATGCTGGGCCGCGCGTATGAAGTGATTGTCGTTGACGATGGCTCGACAGATTCCACCAGCGATGTACTGGCAGGCCGCATCCATGCAGGCAAGCCGCTGCGCCATATCCGTCATGATCGCTCCTCCGGGCAAAGCGCTGCTTTGCGATCCGGCGTTTTCGCGGCCCGCGGCCAGATTGTTGTGACAATGGATGGCGATGGGCAGAACAACCCGGCCTATCTGCCAGCGCTCGCAGATGCTTTGATCAATGCTGGCCCCGCTTTTGGTATCGCCGCCGGTCAGCGCCTCAAGCGCACAGATACCAAGCTCAAGCAGCTTTCTTCGCGCTTTGCCAACAATCTGCGCGGCGCGATCCTGAAAGACAAGACGCGCGATTCCGGTTGTGGACTGAAAGCCTTGCATACCGATCTATTCCGCCAACTGCCATTTTTTGACGGCTGGCACCGTTATCTGCCAGCGCTTGCGCTGCGTGAGGGCTTTGATGTCGTGCATATCGACGTCACCGACCGCGAACGGCGTCACGGCAAATCCAATTACGGTATTCTCGACCGAGGTCTGCGCGGCATTCTCGACCTTTATGGCGTATGGTGGTTGCGCAAGCGTCGCAAGGTTGTGCCACGCGTGACGGAGATCACCCATGACTGATATTTTTAGCAGCGTGGTCCAATGGCTTCATGATGTATTCGTGGCGCAGTGGGACGGCTGGATCATTCTGGGCTTCGTTGCGCAGGCCTGCTTCACAATGCGCTTTGTCGTGCAGTGGCTGGCATCTGAAAAGGCCAAAAAAAGCGTAATGCCTGTGGCTTTCTGGTTCTTTTCGCTGGTCGGCGGCGTTTTGCTGCTCATTTACGCAATTCAGCGCAAGGATCCAGTCTTTATCGCAGGCCAAGGCTTCGGCCTGATTGTCTACATTCGCAACCTTTGGCTGATTGCGAATGAGAAAAAGAGGCTTAGGGCAGCAAATTAATGGGCTTTTGCGGATAGCGACTGGATTTTCGACGTCCGTCCCACTGAGCGATAATCAAGCCCCGTCTCAGCAATGTCTTCGGCTTTGTAGACATTGCGCAGATCAATCAAAACATTACCATCCATCACACCGCGCAATCGCTTGAGATCAAGGGCGCGGTAGGCATTCCATTCGGTCAGCAGCGCTACAACGCCTGCACCTTCTGCGGCCTCATAGGCAGAGCCGCACCAGACCACATCGGGCAATACGGATCTTGCAGCATCCATTGCCTCAGGATCGTGCGCGCGCACGGTAATACCCGCCTTCTGAATCGCTGCAATAATATCCAGCGATGGCGATTCACGAATATCATCTGTATTCGGCTTGAAAGCGACCCCCAACACCGCAACAGTCTTCGTTCCGCTCTCATGGGCCGCGGCAACAATACGCTCTGCCATTGATTGCTTGCGCGCCTCATTGACTGCAATCACTTCTTCGATCAGCGACTGCGGTGCGCCATATTTCTTGCCGGTCGCGGCAAAGGCACGTGTATCTTTTGGAAAACACGAGCCGCCAAAGCCCGGCCCCGCATGCAGAAATTTTGAGCCAATGCGATTATCCATGCCGATGGCACGCGCAACTTCCTGCACGTTACCGCCGGTCTTTTCGCAAAGGTCGGCCACCTGATTGATGAATGTGACCTTCATCGCAAGAAAGGCATTGGCGGCATATTTGATGATTTCAGCATTTTCCAGCGACGTGATCACCATTGGCGTTTCACGTATATAAAGCGGCCGGTAAAGCCGCTGCATGGCAGCCTTACCACGCTCATCATCAACGCCGACGACGACGCGATCAGGCCGCATAAAATCTTCAATTGCCGAGCCTTCGCGCAGGAATTCCGGATTTGAAACCATAGAGAATTCAACACCCGGACGCGCAGCCGCAATGCGATCACGAATGCGCGCATTGGTGCCGACAACGACTGTCGACTTAATGACAACCACCGCTCCCGGCTTCATAGCGGCGGCAATTTCATCGGCAGCAGCTTCAATATATTGCAGATCAGCCTCGCCATCGCCGCGCCGTGACGGAGTGCCAACGGCGATCAGGATCACATCGGCATCGGCGACGCTTGTCGCCAAATCGGTACTGAATTCAAGCCGACCGTCACGAATATTACGACCCATAAGCTCATCAAGCCCCGGTTCGAAAATCGTAACCTTGCCCGCAGTGAGCCGCTCGATGATAGACGGATTCTTGTCGACACAGGTGACGTGAAAGCCGAATTCGGCAAAACACACACCCGACACCAGACCCACATAGCCCGTTCCGATCATCGCCAGCTTCATATGTTCAGTCCTTTAGTTGAGCTCAGAGCCATTTATCATAGTCTGACACCAAAAGGTGCAATGGCTGTTCGTTTTCCTCAATATTGGAAAAACGTCCAATCGGCTCGCGGAAAATATTATCCGTCAGGTCGTCGTTGACGGTCGAAACTTCTCCGATCAGCACGTCGCCCCCCTCACCCCAGAACGCGTGCCAGTTACCCGGCAAAAGCGTGACACTTTCGCCAGGGCTGAGCTTGAGATGCGCACCAGCCTTTTGCGTCACAAGGCGGCCATCGGTGGCAACCGTTACATCCGTTTCTTCATCAACGCTGCCATCCGCGCGCGAATTGAAGAGTTCGAGAACCAGCGTACCACCACCGCGATTGATGATGTCTTCTGCTTTGACCACATGGCGATGCATCGGCGAAATCTGATTCTTGCGCGAGATCATGATCTTTTCAGCATAGAGCATTCCACCGCCGCGCTTGAGGTCTTCAGCATTGCCATTGCGCGTCGTGAACAAAAACAATCCAAGATCAGCAAATTTGCCCTGACCGTAATCCGTAATGTCCCAGCCAAGACGCCCATCGCGAATGGCCTTTGCGTCGCTTGAAGTGCGCGTTTTCAACTCTTCGGGCGACCAGTAAGCGAAGGGAGGCATGACGTAGCCAAAAGAACGAATGAAAGCGTCGCTTTCGCGGATAATCTCGTTAACTTCAGAACGTTTCATGGCCTCTAAGCCTCCCATAGAATGAAACCGGATATATTTCGCAGTTTGGTAACTGCCTTTGAGTGCTCTTGGCAATCCCACACGCACACACCCCACACATTTGCAAACTGCTGCGCGTCATTTTGACGTGTCGTCTTTACGCGAAAATCATGTCGCATCCCAATGCGCGTTTAGAACATTTCAATGATTGAATCATGACAACGGAAGTCAGTTTGAACATGATCGCATGAACAGGCAAGCCATTGAGATAATGGGAAAAGCTGTGCTTCCAGAAGACAACGGGAACATTCCACCGGGCATGCGTCGCTGAGAGAACAGCGCCTGCAGGCTCATGATGATGGACACAGAGGGTTCAATACTATGGACGTTCGCAACGAAATGCTGGGGCTTTTGACCGGGCGCGACCCAAATTTCAGCCTTGAGCAGAAGTTTTACACGGATCCCGATTTTTACAAGCTGGACTTGGAAAACGTCTTCTATCGCGACTGGCTGTTTGTCGGCCACGATTGCGAGCTACCCAAAACCGGTTCTTATATGACCGTTCAGGTGGGTGCCTATCCGGTCGTGATCGTGCGCGATGCACAGGGTGGCATCCGCGCGTTTCACAATTCCTGCCGTCATCGCGGTTCACGCATCTGTTCTGCCGAAAAAGGCACTGCAGCAAAACTCGTCTGCCCTTATCATCAGTGGACCTATGAACTTGATGGTCGCCTTCTCTTTGCGCGTCAGGTCGGTCCGGATTTCAAGCCCGCCGACTATGGTTTGAAACAGGTTCATTGCGAGAGCGTCGCTGGTTATATCTATATCTGCGTTGCTGATGAAGCACCGGATTTCAACAGCTTCCGCAGTCTCGTTGAGCCTTATCTCGCCCCGCATAACATCAAGGAAGCCAAGGTCGCCTTTGAAAGCTCAATTATCGAGAAGGGCAACTGGAAGCTCGTGTGGGAAAACAACCGTGAGTGCTATCACTGTGCGGCCAACCACCCGGAGCTTTGCCGCACCTATCCCGAAGCACCGAGTGCTACCGGCGTGCAGGGCGTTATGGAAGACCCGGAAATCAACCAGCTCTGGAAGAACTGCGCAACGATCGGTTTGCCAGCCCAATTCACCATGTCGGACGATGGCCGCTATCGCATCACCCGCATTCCACTCTTGCGCGATGCTGTAAGCTACACCATGTCGGGCAAGCCGGCAGTCAAAAAGCCACTGAGCGATAAGGTTGCTGGTAACACCAATATCGGCGCAATGCTGCTCTTCAATTATCCATCCACGTGGAACCATCTGATGGCCGACCACGCTATCTCTTTCCGCGTGCTGCCGATCAGCGCCGAAGAGACCATGGTGACAACCAAATGGCTCGTTCACAAGGATGCGGTTGAAGGCGTTGATTATGATCTCAATGAACTGACCCATGTCTGGCTTCAGACCAATGATCAGGATCGTCAGATTGTGGAAGAAAATGCGGTCGGCATTCGCTCACCCGCTTATCAGCCCGGTCCTTACTCGGTTGAGCATGAAGGGGGCGTGATGCAGTTCCTCGAATGGTACACCAACACAGTCACACCTCGCCTGAAGGGTGAAACTGCGAAACTCAGCCGCGTTGCGTAAAATAAAGCCATTGAGAAGTGAGAAGGCCATGCAGCCTCTGAAATATCTGGACGAGATGCTGCCGTGGAACGACAGGCTGCAAATGCTGCAATGCATCTCGGCCATCGAAGAAGCGCCAGACGTCATGACCTTCTCCTTCAAAACGCTGGAGGACAACTGGTTCCGCTATACACCGGGCCAGTTTGTCACCCTCGAACTGCCGATTGAACGCGCTGATGGATTGGGGCCGGTGCTGCGGACCTATACGCTGTCATCGACCCCTTCGCGGCCCTACCATATCTCGGTCACGGTCAAGGCCCAGAAGGACAGTATCGGCACCCGCTGGATGCTTGATCATCTTCGCCCGCCGATGGCCATCAAAGCCTATGGCCCAAATGGTGACTTCTCGCTCGCCAATCATCCGAGCGACAAATATCTTTTCATCTCGGCTGGCTCCGGCATCACACCAATGGTGTCCATGACGCGCTGGCTGTTTGATTGTGCACCGACAAGCGATGTTGCTTTCATCAATTGCGCACGCACGCCCGACGACATTATTTTCCGCAAGGAGCTCGAACTGCTTTCAGGGCGCATGGAGGCCATGCGCCTTGCCTTTATCGTTGAACAATCCTCAGCCCGCCATGTCTGGCCCGGCCTACACGGGCGCATTGACCGCGCCCGACTGGAACTGCTGGCACCTGATTTCATGCAGCGCGAAGTATTTTGCTGCGGGCCTGAGCCATTCATGAATGGTGTGCGGAGCCTTTTGGAGCAATCAGGCTTCAATATGGCCAATTATCATCAGGAGAGCTTCCAACCTGCGACCGAAATCTCGTCGGTGCCAGTACCATCCGCTCTTGCTGTTGATACCCCAACCGCCCCTACCGCGCCCGCTGTTGCCCCGGCAAGCATTGTCTTCAGCCTGTCGGGCGTTGAAGTCGAATGCACCCAAAACGACACGATCCTGCTCGCAGCGCGCAATGGCGGGCTTAAAATTCCGAGTGCCTGCGAGTTCGGCATCTGCGGCACCTGCAAAGTCAAATGCATCGCTGGCGAAACCGAAATGAACCACAATGGCGGCATTCGTGATGACGAAGTGGCGGAAGGTTACATTCTTGCCTGTTGCAGCCGTCCGCGTGGTCGTGTCGAGATTGATGCCTGAACGACTTGACGGACCAAACCACATAGCGCACCACTATGCCGTTAAATTCAATGGAGTGCCTTATGATTGGTCATGCCCTTCTGGTTATCGATGTTCAGAACGATTTCTGTCCCGGTGGTGCGCTGGCTGTTGATAAAGGTGATGAAATTCTACCTGCAATCAACCGGCTGATTGATGAGAGCGAACATGTCATTCTGACACAGGACTGGCATCCGGCCGGCCATTCCAGCTTCGCCTCCAGCCACCCCGGAAAAAAGGCTTATGATAATGTTGAGATGGCTTATGGGCCACAAACATTATGGCCTGACCACTGCATTCAAGGCACCCATGGCGCTGACTTTCATCCCGATCTGCAACGGGACCGTGCGCAGCTTGTCATCCGCAAGGGCTTTCGTGTGGGAGTGGACAGCTATTCAGCTTTTTATGAAAACGACCGTCAAACACCAACCGGACTTGCGGGATATCTGCGTGACCGCAATATCGCATCATTGACACTTGCGGGACTTGCAACCGACTTCTGCGTCGCCTTTTCGGCCATGGATGCCGTATCACATGGATTTCAGGTGCGTGTCCGGCTTGATGCCTGTCGCGGCATTGATATTGGCGGCTCAATGAATGCGATGCTTGAGAAAATGCAAAAGGCAGGTGTTGAACTCATCAACGAACCCACCCTTGCATCGCATTTCATCTGATTATTTTTCGATCTCGCCATCCGGCAAAACGACATAAATCAGCACGGCAATGATGGTGATAAAGAAGCGGAATGCAGATTCGATGCCGTTCCAGGTTGACGACATCCACATGCCGAACCATTCGCCACCAATCGACATAAAGCCAACCTGCCAGACGAGGAAACCAAGCGATAGCCCACCAATGGCCCACTTCTTGGAACGGTTGAAGCTTTGTGCATCACCGCTCAAACGGCCACACATGGCAAAAGCACCGATCCAGCAGAGAATTGCAGTCAATGTTTCTGCTGCAATAATCATGATATAGGCGGCATTGTGCAGGAAATTGCTTTCAATCGCCCGATACTTGATTGTTGCATCCGGGAAGATCGTATCCATCAGAAGCACGTGCTGAACGAAGGCAAAATTGCTGCCGTAATCAGTGATATTGCCGAAAGAAACGAGTGTTGCAAAAAAAGCAATCGCCGCGACAAAGACGGTTTTGCTTAAACGGGTGACGACCATGGAAAACCCCTCTCCAAAAAAGTCGTAGCCACAGCCTTTTTGAAGCTGACAGCTTATGAAGATACGCTCAGACGGGCCATACCGTGAGTGGAGCAACGCTTGCCAACTCTTTTGATTCGGTCAACAAAAAAGGCGGCAATTGCCGCCTTTTATCGCTATTTATCATTCGCAACTCATTGAAGGGCTGTCTCGTCAGCCTCTTTCTGCCATTCAGGGTTTTTCTTGTTATAACGGATTGAGGATATGAAGGAGAGACCAATCAAAACTGCACCGATAAGACCAGTAATAACTTCCGGAATATGGTAGAGTGTCTGTACATACATGATCACTGCCAGCACCAGAATGGCGTAAAATGCGCCGTGCTCCAGATAGCGATACTGGCCGAGCGTCTTACGCTCCACCAACATAATGGTGAGCGAGCGCACATAAAACGCACCAATACCAAGACCAATCGCAATCACAAACAGGTTCGTCGTCAGCGCAAAGGCACCGATGACACCGTCGAACGAGAAGCTGGCATCAAGCACTTCCAGATAAATGAATGCGCCAAGCCCACCCCGGTGAACCATGTCCACCTGCTCCTGTGAGGCATCAAGAACAGCACCCAGCCCCTCAACCGCAAGGAAGGTCAGCAAACCAAACAGCGCAGCCACAAGGAAAGTGTGCGAGTGTTCGGCATCAAGCTGGTAGGAGAAAAACAGGATAAGTGCGACGGCAACACCAATCTCGATCCCCTGAACCGAAGCAAACTTCGACATGCGGCTCTCAATGGCCTTGACCCAATGCACGTCCTTCTCGACATCGAAAAAGTATTTCATGCCAACCATCATGAGGAATGTGCCACCAAAGGCGGCAATGCCCGTGTGAGATTCTGCAATCACCCGCGCATATTCATCCGGTTGCCAGATAGCAAGTTTGAGTGCGGAAAGAGGGTCTGTCCACATAGCAACTGCGACAATGGCAAGCGGGAAGATGATACGCATGCCAAAGACAGCAATCACAATGCCCCATGTCAGAAATCGATGCTGCCACTTCGGCGTCATGTCGCGCAGGATACGCGCGTTTACAATAGCATTGTCAAAGGATAGCGAGATTTCCAGAACACTGAGCACCGCGCAGATGATAAAAACGGAAATCATGCCACCGACCGTGCCCGTCATCGAATATCCGAGCCAGAGCGCGCCGAGAAAGCCTATGACCGTAAAAACGGCAGGCCAGATAAAATATTTATAAGTGGTCATCGCAAACCATTTGATTATGTGTTGATAAGACAGGTCGACATATCAACCTGAAAAGAAGCCAAGCCAACGGTGCCCCTCCTGCGGCGCAACGCTTATGTAAGAAACGTGCGCTCCGCGAACAAGCAAGACTGTGGTCAAATTTTGTTCACGAAAAAACGCAATATTCAAAATTACGTGATCGACTGATCATCCACCACGAATCCATCAAAAAGTCACATAGCAATTTCCGGGTTTTGTCATAGACTTAAATAAATCGCGTATATCTGAGATGACAAGGAATACTGCCATGATCACAGGACCACAATGTCGCGCAGCACGGGCGCTGGTGGAATTTTCGCGGGATCGTCTTGCCCAGCTATCCGGTATCGACGCGCAGGTCATCGAATATTTCGAAAGAAAAATCAATGCGCCCACTGACGAACAGAACAAGGCCCTGCAAGATACGCTCGAAAAGGTCGGAGCACAGTTCATCTGGGAGAATGGCGGCGGACTTGGCGTGAGACTGAAATTCAACCGCTCAGAATCAAAACGCATTGCAAGCCTTGAAAACGAAGGCGGCGTCTCTGGTTATGACGATGTTCCCTGATCATGAAAGGGGCGACCGTCTTGTCGCCCTACCCCCTGAAAATTAATCACTTTTCTCAAGCAGAGTTTCTACTTTCATTTTCCGTGCCGCCTCGGTTGATTGAATAATGCTGGCAACGCCCACGTAAAAACAAGCAAAATAACCCCTGCCGCTGATCGTCAATTGAGTAAAACTGTGTAACAATCGAACTTTTCAGTTTATTTACCGGCACGATTAACATATTGATGTTAATGAGCCTTTTCTGGAAATACTTTAATTTATTCTAAATTACGCTCCCGGGGGATTAGACCAAAATGAAGCTGAATTCAGGCAATGGTGGCAAGAGTTTTGCGGGTATGACTATGCGTAACATCCTTTTAGCAAGCACATTTGCCGTAATGCCAACGGCGTCTGCATTGGCGGCCGACATTATAGCGCCGGCACCTGTTCAAACAGAAATACAGGATCAACAACGCTGGCGCGTGATCTTCAGCCCTTATGTATGGGGTGCATCACTGAATGGTAATGCTGGCTTGCTCGGTCGCTCTACCACTGTGGACGTTCCTTTTAAGGATATTTTCAACAATCTCGATATGAGTTTCATGGGCAATGTCGAGATTAGCAACGGCACGTTTGGCGCTTATTTTGATGGGCAATACACCAAGACCAGCCAGGACGAAGATGTTCTCGGCAGACAGCTTGGACTGGACATTGTCTCTATAACGCTGACCGGCGGTGTTTTTTATCGTATTTATCAGCATGATCTGGATGGTCTGACCTATTTTGGCAAACAGCGCGTTTTTGCGATTGAGCCAACGGCGGGCGTTCGCTGGACGCAGCTGAAAGCAACATTGAGCGTGGGGCCTTACACCGAGTCCCGCAAGAAAGACTGGACAGATCCATTTATCGGAACACGCGTACTTTACGACATTAATGATCGCTGGAATATCGCCGCAGAAGCAGATATCGGCGGCTTTGGTGCAGGAACGAAACTGAGCGCCAATGGTCAGATTTACCTTGGCTACCGCACCAAGCTGTTTGACTTACCTACAATATGGCGCGTCGGCTATCGTGCGCTTCATCAAAATTACCGCGACAACGATACGCGTGAAAAGTTCAAATATGATGTGACGCAGCATGGGCCAGTGGTTGGTTTTTCAGTTGTGTTCTAAGCTGAAAAAACCCGGACCAATAGGAAGCCGCCTGTGATAACGGGCGGCTTTTTGTTTAGAAAGAAATAAGCACATCCCTATTTCGTCCTTGCAACATATTCCTTTCTGGCTTCAACTAAGGCCTTATAGGGCTGGGACTTGGCTTTCTGATTGTTCACAAAGGCTGCCCGTCCTGACATATCTCAAGCAATGAGAAACGGATGTCTCTGATTTTTGAACTTTCAGTCTATGCTTCTTTCATCATCTTTTTACTGCTGGGGGTGTGTTTCTACGCTATGGGCCATATTGCGCTCCACCTGCTTTCCCAGCATGCAAACCATGATGTGTTGTCCGTACCAATCGGTGCATTCATAAGCACAATCGCAACGGCATGGGCATTATCGCTGGGGTTTGTTGCCGCCGATATCTGGACCGCAAACTCCAAAGCGGACCAAGCCACCAGTGAAGAAAGATCATCGATTTCACGACTTGTTGGCGCCGCAAGCCCCGATATTCTCAATGTACCTGCCTTGCGCAGCGCGCTTGTCGATTATCGCGATGCAGTCGTGAAAGACGAATGGCTGAAACACAGCAATATCGAGCCGGCAGTAGCGGTCGAAATCGCATTGCAGAACATCCGCCGCGAGATTGTCGACCTCGCACGAACGGATATTCCGACACCCATCATTTCGCAGCTCGTCCATGATTTCGATGAATTGCAGGACGCGCGCAATACGCGCTTGTCCGTAGGGTCGACCTCTGTCGATATGTATAAATGGTATATGCTGCTGTTTCTGACGATCCTCACGGCCATCACCATCGCAGCCACCCATGCAGATCGAGTGGTAGCAGGCATCAAATCCTTGATTATCTATTCAACCACCGCTGCATTTTGTCTGTGGATCTTGGCAATCCATGCCAACCCCTATCAGGGAATTGAGCGCATACAACCCTCACTGTTGTTCACAAACCATAAGCTGGGATAAACCGCCATCATTACATGCTTCCCAAATAGCCGCCATTTAAGGCCATTGATGCTAGCGATCGGCGCAACAGTTTTGTTCGCAGCCATTCCGCAGGCCAATGCTGCAACCTTTCGGGTTTGCCACGGCTATGACTGCTCCTATAAAACCAAAGTCATCCTCACTGCGAAGGACTTGAGCCGCATTGAGCGCCTGTTGCGGCAAGGCGCTCAATCCCCTGCCGACGAGCGCAAGGCGCTGCGGCAAGCCGTGGCACTTTTTGAGGAGCGCAGCACACTCACAATCGGAGTGCGCGACAAGCCACGCATGCAGTTTGGTCGGGCACGCATCAAGGGGCAAATGGATTGTGTTGACGAATCAACGAATACAGACAACTTTATCCGCTATCTTCATTCTCGCGGTTGGCTGAAATATCATCAGCCCGCACGCAAAACGACGCGTGGCAGTTTCTTTGATGGCCGCTATCCACATTGGACAGCCGTCATTGAGGACAACAGCGGTGTGAAGTGGGTGGTAGACTCTTGGTTTGAAGCAGGCGGCGGCCTGCCAGACATCATGCCTTTGAGCGAATGGAAACGCCGTGGCTATGGCGGCGAACGATGAAAACTCATGAACATGTGAACGAAGTACCATTTGAAAAGCAGGGGGTTATCAATGTCTATTCTGAAAAAATCATTTACAGCCGCATGCACCAGCGTGCTCGTCGCTGCCAGCATGCTGGCGGCACCGGTCGTGGAAGCGTGCACACGCGTGGTCTATCTTGGCGCCGATGACCAAATCATCACAGCACGCTCAATGGACTGGAGTGTCGATGTTGGCACCAACCTCTGGATTTTCCCGCGCGGCATGAAACGCAGCGGCGAAGCTGGTCCAAACTCCATCCAGTGGACCTCAAAATATGGCAGCGTCATCTCATCAGGCTACGATATTTCCACCACCGACGGAATGAACGAGGCCGGTCTCGTTGCCAACGTGCTATGGCTGGTTGAATCCCAATATCCTAAATATGACGGCACAGGTCCAGGGCTTTCAATCGCAGCCTGGGCGCAATATGTTCTCGATAATTTCGCCACTGTCGATGAAGCTGTCACAGCGCTAAGCGCCAATCCCTTCACAATCGTCACCGATTATGTTCCAGGCGAAAACAGGCTTGCAACACTGCATCTTGCAATATCGGATGCATCCGGCGACAGTGCAATTGTAGAATATATCGACGGCAAGCAGGTCATTCACCACAGCCCAAAATATCAGGTTCTGACCAATTCGCCGACCTTTGACGAGCAACTCGCCCTTCATTCTTACTGGACGCAGATTGGCGGCACCGTGATGCTGCCGGGCACAAACCGGGCTTCGGACCGCTTCACGCGCGCGTCATTTTATATCAATGCCGTTCCAAAAACCAACGATGCGGTTGAATCCATCGCAAGTGTGTTCAGCGTCATCCGCAACGCTTCCGTCCCTTACGGCTTAACGACACCGGACCAGCCCAATATCTCTTCGACACGCTGGCGCACGGTGTCTGACCAGAAACGCAAACTGTATTTCTTTGAATCAGCCCTCACGCCGAATATTTTCTGGGTTGATCTGAACACAATTGATTTTTCTGCCGACAAGGGAAAAGTGCAGAAACTTGATCTTGGTCCTGATCAGCGCAACATTTTTTCAGGTGTTGCAAACAAGGAATTCAAGGACGCAGAACCTTTCAAGTTCCTGGGAATTTAAAGCGCGCTATGATTCAATCAAATCGAAACGCATTCTAAAGCCCATCCAAAAAATCTGAACCAATTGCCTTTTCACGCGTTAACTCATCACAACAACCAGAACGGAGGAAATCCAATGGACTGGAACCGCGTAGAAGGCAATTGGAAGCAAGCAAAGGGTAAGATCAAGGAGCAGTGGGGCAAGCTCACTGATGATGATCTCGACCAGATCAACGGTCGCCGCGAACAGTTGGAAGGCAAGATTCAGGAGCGCTATGGCATCGAGAAGGACCGGGTAAAATCGGATATCGATGACTGGTATAAACACCAGAGCTGGCTCTCGTGATAACAGCGTATTGAACATAGAATAAAGCCCTGCCCTTTGGCGGGGCTTTATTCTTTAAAACCCTTTTTAATTAGAGCATTTCCAATAATTCAATCCAAACAGGAAACACTCTACGGCGTAGACTCATAAACTGATGCACCAGATGCGGACAGCGATGAGTTTGACAGCAGCCAGGAAATTGGCCGGGTTTTTGTCGTAACGTGTTGCAATGCCGCGATAGTG